>JAZHVT010000026.1:0-25346 GCA_036453145.1 Eubacteriales bacterium | reverse complement strand
CCGGACGACCCTTAATCAGTTCGTATTCTGCCATAAGTGCACCTCTTTTATATGCATTGACGGGGATATCGGGTCAACACTGCAGCTGCTGTGAGATTTTCACTCAACGCTTTTCAGGGCAGTTGCCGGATCGATCCGATTCAGCGTAATATTTGTGATCAGCTGTACCAGAAGAGCGAACAGCAGGGTGAGGACGGCAGAATAGAGATAGCTGACCGGATGGATGGACACGCTGAGGCTGATGGAAGGCAGCCGTAGGATCACGGAGATCGTCTGCGCGAACAGCCATCCGAGCGGCAGGCCGATCAGAACGCCGAGAATGGTCAGGAACCAGGTCTCCCGGTTGATATACTGATGCACCTCCCTGTCATAGAAGCCGAGAACCTTGATGGTCGCAAGCTCCCGCTCCCGTTCTGATATGTTGGTGGTCTGCAAGGTGAACAGGACGACGAAGGCAAGAGCGGCGCTCATTACGATGATGATTGCCACGACGACATTCATCAGCCGGAACGTGTCGGCCGACTGCTCCATCAGCTCAGAGGTGACCATGACGGCCGATATGCCGCTCATGTTCTTGAGATCTGTACCGAAAGCCTTCTTTGCACTGGTACTGACACTGTCCTTGAAGGAAGCGAGGACGGCATTATAACCGGGGTCACCGAAATAGCTCTTGTAGGTGCTCTCATTCATGTACATGTAGTTGCCGATGTAATTGCGGACTACTGCGGTGACCGGGAGGTCTGCCTCGCTTAAGTCCGGGAGGCGGCATGAGACCTTGTCACCTGCGGAGAAATTCAGCAGAGTCGCGGCATTCTGCGTGACATAGATGTCGCCTGTTTCCAGGTTTCCGGTGTCTGCGCGGGTGCCCGCGCTGGCGGTGCTGTCGGTTCCGGAATCCGCGCTGCTTATGCTGGTGCCCGCGCTGGCGGTGCTGTCGGTTCCGGAATCCGCGCTGACTATGCTGCCTGCATTCGATGCCTCGAGTTTATCGAAATTGACATACTCACTGGCATCCGTCTCATCCGGGAACACGACCAGTGAGACGCTGATTTCCCCGTCTGAGGTCTGCAGCTTTGCAGATGTGATGGCTGCATTTGTATATCGGCTGATGACATCGGAGTCCCGCAGCGCAAAGCCGAAGATCAGCAGGGCCATGCACCCGCCGATGCCGAGGACTGTCATCAGCATCCGGCTCTTGTAGCGGAAGAGGTTGCGGGCTGTCACCTTCCTGAGAAATGACATGCGCCTCCAGACCGGCCGGATCCGCTCGAGCAGGACGTGAGAGCCGGGCTTTGGTGACTTTGGCCGCATGAGGGCAGCTGCACTCTGCCGGAGCTCCTTGTTACAGGAATAGACGGTAGTAAGCAGTATGCCGCCCATGAACAGAACCGGACCGAGGACTGCGCGAAGCGGCATGACTGACAGCGAATAGGAGGGAAGCAGATACATCATGCGAAATACGGTGAACAAAAAGGATGGAAATGCAACGAAGGCCAGTATGGTCCCGCCGATGCTGCCGGCAAGTCCTGCCATGCCCACGTAAAGAAGATATTTCCGCAGAATCTCCTGGTTCGTAAAGCCGAGGGATTTGTACGTGCCGAGAAGCCCTCTGTCCTCATCAATCATGCGCGCAACGGTTGTGAGACTGATGAGAATCGCGATGGCAAAGAAGACAACAGGAAATACAACGCCAATTGAGGCGATGGAATCGGCATCACTCTGTATATTGGACTACCCGGAAAGCGCAGTCCGGTTCATGACATACCAGGACGCGCCCTCCATTTTATCGATCTTTTTCTGCTGCGCAGCCTTCTCCTCGTCGATCTTATCCTGCGCAGCCTTGAGCTTCTGCTCAAGCTGGGCCTTCTGCGCCTGGAGCTGTTCCTGCGGGATAGCCTGTGTTCCTGCGGCACTGAGGCTTTTCTCTGCCTCTGCCGTCTGTTTCTTGAGCTCTTCCTCGGATGCCTTGATCTGGTCATCAAGGGTTTTCTGCGCATCCGCACGGACCTCCTCTGTGCGGCGGTCCTCCGCGGACGGGCGGATTTTATCCTCGATGCGCGTCTGCACCTCATTTACATAGTCTGTATACTCGTCGCTGTAGCAGTTATAGCCTTCCGCATCCTTCAGACGGATAACGACAGAGGTATAGATACTGCCATCGACCGCCTCCGGCTCGACAAAGATTTTATCACTGGAGCTCTGGGAACTCCGGTAGGAAACCTGCCCGAATGGATTGTCCATGTCGGTGGGATCCGTGACAATGCCGCACACAGTGAAGCTGGTAACAGAGAGCGTGGGGGATGACCCGGAGGAGTCTGTGTCATCTACAGCGGACGCAGTAAAGTGGTCTCCGACGGACAGACCGCTGTCCTTCGCGGTTTTTTCTGTCAGAAGCGCCTCATCCGATGAGGAGGGCAGACTTCCCTTGAGCAGATAGGGATGATCTATGCCATTCTCATTCAGCGTTGTGACCACTGCATCGCTGAGAACTGTTGCGGCACTGCTTCCGGTATCCTGAATGTCCGCGGAGACACTGCGGATCCCCGCTGCGTCGGCGACATCCTTATCCTCAAGGAGCGCAGAGATATCATCATCCGTCAGTCCGAGCGTGGACTGGATCTGAATATCGTGCAGCTTCTGTGAATCAAAAAATGCATCTGCGGATTTTTCCAGGTCGTTGCAGGATGCCTGCAGGCCGGAAAACATCATGACACCGAGCAGTGTGATGAGCGCAATGGCCAGAAACCGTTTTTTACTGTGGCTGATATTCCGAAATATGTCCTTTGTGTATGCACGCATGCCAGCCATCTCCTTTTTGTGCGAGAGTCTTGACTACCATTCGATTTCAGAAATCGGAAGGGGATGTTCATTTGTCTGCATCTCTGTCACCTGACCGCTCCGGAACCGGATCAGACGGTCAGCCATCGGCGCGAGCGCAGAGTTATGGGTGATGAGAACGACCGTAACACCATCCTTTCTGCAGGTGTCCTGCAGGAGCTTTAAAACCTGCTTTCCGGTCACATAGTCCAAGGGCGCCTGTCGGTTCATCGCAGAGGAGCAGCTTCGGATTCTTGGCCAGAGCCCTGGCGATGGAGACGCGCTGCTGCTCGCCGCCGGAGAGCTGGGCGGGGAAGTTATTCATGCGGTCTCCGAGCCCGACCTTTTTAAGGGTCTGCGCCGGGTCGAGATGGTCCTCGCAGACTTGCACCGCAAGCTCTACATTTTCAAGTGCGGTGAGATTCGGCACGAGGTTGTAAAACTGGAAGACGAAGCCGACATCATGGCGCCGGTAGGTCACCAGCTGCTTTGCGCTGCAGGCGGTAATGTCATTTCCATCGACAAGCACCTCGCCGGAGGTCGCGGTGTCCATTCCGCCCAGGATGTTGAGCGCGGTTGTCTTGCCGGCGCCGGAGGCACCGAGAATAACCGCGAATTCCCCCTTTTCTACCTGAAATGTCGCGCGGTTAAGCGCGAGGATTGATGTTTCACCTGTGTGGTATTCTTTGGTAACGGCACGAAATTCAATGTAGGACATAGGCACCTCCTTTTCCTGCTGCTATTCATATTTTATCATATCAGATGGGGAGAGACAGCATTTCCGAAGTTCGGGGTACCCGGTTCCAATAAAATTTCTGTAAACAGACGCATCAGATGACCATATGGTATAATCGGAATACAGTATGAGAACGGAGGACTCCCCATATCTTTTTGGTGTGGGAAGCTTCTGGGAATATAAAAAATGCGAGACCGGGAAGAGGAGTTGTTTGTTGCAGAACGAGACAATGCGATTGCAAAATGGGAAGGATAATCTGAGTTTATCGCTGCGCACGCCGAATGCGCAGCGAGTGTTTCATGTCCATACATGGCGCTGCGGACATGCAGCCCGGAATCCGGACCGGGATTATGTGGAACGGGCCGTGCATCTCGGCGCAAAAGAAATCTGGTTTACAGACCACGCGCCATTTCCGGGCGATCCGTTCGGAGGCCGGATGCCGGTCGGTCTGCTGGTCGATTATCAGAAAAGCCTTCAGGCGCTTGCGGAAGAATATGAAGGAATCATTCGTATCATTCCGGGGCTCGAAACGGAGTACTTTCCCGGAATGGAGAACTGGTATGATGTGCTGCAGGGCATGGGATTTGTCCTGCTTCTGGGTCAGCACATGTACCGACTGCCGGGCGGCGGCATGAATTTCAGTCTTCCGGACGCGCGAAAGAAACGGGAAGAGGCGGACGGCATCGTTGATGCGCTGATTCAGGGAATGGGATCCGGGTATTTCATTGCGGTGGCGCACCCGGACCGGGCATTCCGCTACAGAAAGGACTGGACGGCGGAGAAAACACGGCTTGCGGAAGCACTGCTTACAGAGGCGGAAACATCCGGTCTGCCAGTGGAGGACAATCTGTCCTGCCGGAAAAACGGGCAGTACAGGCCGGAGCTGTGGGCGCTGGCGGAGCCGAAACGGATTGACAGAGTCTGCGGCCTGGATGCGCACAGCCCGGAGGAGATCATACTCTGGGGAGGAACATGAACTTGTACTGATCGATCACAGCTGTTTTCAGGAGAAAGAGAGTATGCAGATTCGTTTGGCACGGCAAGATGAATATCCTGCCGTCAGGGCATTTTATCATGCACTGATTGATGCAATGCAGTCATCGAACTACGCCATTGGCTGGAAGAAGGATGTGTATCCCGCCCCGGAGTTCCTGCGCGCATCCATCGAAGAGAAAGAACTGTATGTGGGACTTGAGAAAGAAACCATCATAGCAGCTATGGTGTTGAACCATTCCTGCAATGATGGGTACAAAGAATTTCATTGGCCGACTATGGCCCCTGCTGAGGAAGTCACAATCATTCACGCACTCGGTGTTCACCCACGCTATTCCGGACGTGGATTTGCAAAGCAGATGGTTCAATTTGCGATAAATACGGCAAGGAAAACCAATCAGAAGGTGATCCGGCTGGATGTGCTCAAGGGAAATGTCCCGGCAGAGAGATTGTACGCCAGTCTGGGCTTTCAATATCTGCACACCCTTTCGATGTTCTATGAAGATACCGGATGGACAGATTATGAGCTGTATGAACGAAGGCTTTGATAAGCCTGGCGTATTTCAGACCTCGAACCTCCGAGACGAGTATGAATTTCTCGTGATTGGCTTGTCTGCTTCGGATCAGCTGTACATTGGACCAGCTGGAGGACCCGACACAAAACGAGAGGATATTCGAAGATGGATCCGGGAGATGAACCTCGATCAAAGGACCTATGTCCCTCTGATGTGCAATATCTGGATTATAAAGTACTGGTGCAGATTCTTCTGGATACAGAGCCAGAGCTTTTTGAAAAGCTGCACTGACCTTCCGCGCTGATTTTCAAGTTCCATTGGAGTCATTGCATCAGATGGGATAAGCGACGTATTCGCAGAAACCGTATGAAAGGATGAGAGTGCCATGAATTTAACGACGATCGACCATGTTGTCATTACAACGAACAATCTGAATGCGTGTCTGCATTTTTACGTGGATATTCTTGGTATGCAGTGCGACACAACAAACGGGAGATATGCGGTGAGATTTGGTGATCACAAATTCAACATTCATACACGGGCGGGAGAATTGTTGCCGGCAGCTGAAAAGCCCACGCCCGGTTCGCTTGATATGTGCCTGATCATAAGCGGTTCTCTGAAACAGGCAAGGGAGGAGGTCCTGAAAAAAGGATATCCGGTTGAGACGGATATCCTGGAAAAACACGGTGCCTGCGGGGACATGCACAGCTTCTATCTGAGAGACCCGGATGGCAACCTGATCGAAATCAGCTCCTACGCATGACTGAGGATTCACCTGTTATGTTTCGTGAGGAAGTCCTCCACCTGCCCTTCAATAATGTGCATGAGTCTCCGGCGGGCCTCCACAGTTGCCCAGGCGATATGCGGCGTGATGAGGAGCTTTTCCGGATCGCTGACTTCGCGGAGCGGGTTGTCTGCAGCCATCGGCTCTGTGTCAAGTACGTCCAGTCCGGCAGCGGCAATGTCTCCCGCGTTCAGTGCATCCCGGAGATCCGCCTCCACGATGATCGGTCCCCGGCCGACATTAATGAAAATAGAAGATGGCTTCATTTTGCGGAAGGCCTCCCGGTCCATGAGGCCCTTCGTATGCTCATTAAGCGGCGCGTGAACTGATATGATATCGGATGTGGCAAGCAGCGTGTCGAAATCTACTTCCCGGAAGCTGTCGCTGTGATGTCTGCCGGAGGTTGAGTAGTACTGAACCTGACAGCCGAAGCAGCGGGCCACTTCACCGACCCGGCTTCCAATTGCTCCAAGTCCGATGATTCCCCATGTCATGCCATGAAGCTCATGGAAATGGCGCTCAAAATGCGTGAAGGTGCTGTCATTGATGTAGGCGCCGCTCTTTACATAGCGGTCATAGTAGGGCAGATGCTCCAGCAGATAAAGAAGCATGGCAAAGGTGTGCTGGACAACGGATTCTGTTGAATAGCCGGCCACATTGCGCCAGGCAATGTGCTTCCGGTCGAGAAAATCCTTGTTCAGGTTGTTGGTTCCCGTCGCAGTGACGCAGACCAGCTTCAGATGCTCCGCGGCTCCGCAGGTCTGTTCATTTACCAGTGCCTTGTTAAGAATCAGGATATCCGCGTCCCTGACCCGCTCCGGCATTTCCTCGGGCGTTGTGAAGTCGTACATGACTACGTCGCCAAAGCGGCTGAAGCCGGATAAATCGATATCTTCCCCAAGTGTTTTTCTGTCCAGAAATACAATCTTCATATGATCCTCCCGGAAAACTGTTCGATATACGCGCAGGATGTGATTGAAAAAGCGTAAGCCTATTATCGCACTGTCCGGGAATTTCTCAATCCCCTTATTTTTGCCTCCATCTTAATCTATCAGGGCCGTATTGATGCTCCTCACCGTAGATCATGCCATGTATGCGGATGATATTGCCGAGATCCCCGCTCTGAATATTGCTCCGGATTGTGATATCCTCAGGCCGGATATTTGTGAACCTTTTAAAGGGAATCGACTGAGTTCTCCGGATCTCGCTGCCGGGTGTATAATTTCTTCAGGAGGAACATAAACATGCGCGCAAAGAAAGCAGTTGTTGCAGGCCATATCTGCCTTGATATCACGCCGGTTTTTCCGGCAAATGCACATACATCGGACATCGGCCGTCTGCTCCGGCCGGGAAAGCTCATCCATATGGACGGCGTCAGTGTTCACACGGGAGGGTGCGTTGCGAACACGGGACTTGCGATGAAGATTCTCGGCGCGGATGTGCGGCTTCTCGCGAAGGTTGGAGACGACGCATTTGGACGGATGGTCCGGGTGCTGCTCGATGAGTATGAGGCGGGCGGGAACCTGCTTGAGGAGAAGGGCGGGACGACGAGCTACTCAGTCGTTCTCGCGCCGCCCGGAATCGACCGCGTCTTCCTGCACTGCCCCGGCGCGAATGATACGTTCAAGGCGGAGGATGTGCTGAGGCTCATCCCGGGAGAACACGGGATGAGTCGCAATCCCGCAGGATCATCCGACTCCGATCATTTTCCGGCTGGCTGGGCAGCAATGACCGGAGCTGCTGACGAAGCCGCAAACCCGCTTCGCGGCGCATCGCTCTTTCATTTCGGATATCCGACACTCATGAAGCGTATGTATGCGGACGACGGCGCGGAGCTTGAGAGATTGTTTCAGGCCGTGAAGCGCAGCGAAATGGCGACCAGCCTCGATCTGGCAGCTGTCGATCCGGACAGTGAGGCTGGTCACGCGGACTGGGCGGAGATACTAAGGCGCGTGCTTCCGTATGTTGACTTCTTTGTCCCGAGCTTTGAGGAGCTCTGCTTCATGCTGGACCGGCCGCACTACGATACTCTGCAGGATGCGTTCGGCGCGGACGATATTACAAAGCATCTTGATCTTGAGAGAGACATCCGGCCTCTCGCGGAGAAGTGCCTTGCGCTCGGGGCAAATGCGGTGCTTATCAAGTGCGGCGCTCCGGGTATGTATCTCCTGACATCGGACCACATGGAAAAAGTCGGTGCAAAGCTAGGCCTTGATGCGAATGTGTGGAATTCATTTTCAAGGTTCGAGAAGAGCTTCAGAATTGATCATGTTGTCTCTGGAACAGGGGCCGGAGACACAAGTATCGCAGCATTTCTTGCCAGTCTCCTAAAAGGGCTGGGACCGGAGGAAGCACTTGAGAATGCAGCCGCAACCGGTGCGCTCTGCTGCACGGGCATTGATGCGCTCAGCGGGCTTGAGCCACTGGAGGCCGTAAGGATGATGATCGACGGCGGCTGGGAGAAATATGATTAATCGCATCGCGACAAACTAATATATGAATTTCCGGTGCCGGAGGCGAAGGCCGCCGGCTATCGGCATAGCAAAGGAGGACAGATATGCTTGCAAATCTGAATGATGTGCTTCGTCCCGCAAAGGCAGGGCACTATGCAGTGGGACTCTTTAATTCCGTGACGCTTGAGATGACGGATGCGATTTTTAACGCGGCTGAGAAGCTGAACGCGCCGGTGATCATGGGAACGGCGGAGATTCTTCTTCCGTCCGCATCACTCTCTGCGGTCGCGGATATGGTGAAAAACCGCGCGATGCATTCGCACGTGCCAGTCGTGCTGCACTATGACCACGGCCTTACATTTGAAAAATGCATGGAGGCCATGAAGCTCGGATTCACTTCAATTATGTACGACTGCTCGACGGCGTCCTACGAGGAGAATGTCAGCCGTCTTGCGGAGATGGTTAAGATTGCGCACGCTATGGGTGTTACGGTTGAGGGAGAGCTCGGGCATGTCGGTGACAATGAAGGTGCCGGAAAGCTCACAAAGCCGAGTGATTATTATACCAATGTTAATCAGGCGGCAGATTTCGTCAGCCGCACAGGCGTCGATGCGCTTGCGATTGCGGTCGGCAACGCGCATGGCGATTACAAGTTTCCGCCGAAGCTTGATTTTGAGCGGATCAGCGAGATTGCGGCGGCTGTTGACGTCCCGCTTGTCCTGCACGGCGGCAGCGGCCTATCAGATAACGATTTCCGTGAGGCGATTAAGCGGGGCATCGCGAAGGTCAACATCTTCACGGACATCAACAAGGCACAGGTCCGGGGAATGAAGAAGGCGATGGATGCCGGTGTCACGGCAGCATCGGATATGGTTCCGTATGAGGTCGAGGCCATTCAGAGCGTCGTTGAGACGAAAATGCACCTCTTCTCGAGCGAAGGCCATGCGATGTGACTCTTTTGTCGCAGACTTACACGAAAGATGGTATACTGACTCTGTGTACATTGACATGACACAGGGGAGTTGAGCTTTTATGGCACTGACAGAGTCACAGAAAATGAAACTCAGCCGTCTCAGCATCGCGCGGGACGGGCTGTCTCAATATAACAGGGCGGCGTCTCCGGCTTCGGAGACGACCGTCTATATTGGTCTCGGCGGCATTGGCTGCGAGACCGTCAATCTCTTGAAAAACAAGACACGCAATAGCTATTCGTCTTTTCTTGCTGTTGATACGGATGAGCATCTGCTGGTCCGCCAGATCCGCGGGAAGGCGGATCCGGCCAGGGGCGAAGAGCCGGCGGCAGGAAACGCATCTTCCGGGAATCTGACTGCTCCGGCAGTGAAGGGAGAGGTGATCAATCCGAACCCGCCTGCGCTTTCGTTCGACGAGACACTCTGCCTCTATGACCAGTCGATGAGCGGGATTCTTTTAAACAGGCAGGAGAACCTGCCTCCGTTCGTGAAGGAATGGTTTAACAGCGGTTTTCCGGATATCCGTCTCGACAGCCACGGCGCGCAGGGCATGCGCCAGATCGGGCGTCTCATGCTTCTTGCGGGAAGCGGCTACGATGCACTGCGCGAAAAATTCACAAAGCTGATCAGAAAAGCATATAAGAAGGCATGTCAGGGCGTCGCAAGGAGCAGGGCGGAAGACGAGCATGAGACCATTCGGCCGCATGTCAGCGTTGTTCTCATTTCCGGGCTTGCCGGCGGAACGGGCAGCGGAATCCTGATCGATACGGCTTACCTCATCCGAGCTGTCCTCGATGACATGAAAATCGGAGCATTTGCGGATATTTCGGCATATCTCTACACATCGGACGTTTTGATGGAGGAGCAGGGGATCAAGGGCATCACGCAGACCTGCCGGATTCTTGACCGGAATACGTACGCCTCGCTGAAGGAGATCGATTACTATCTGAACCTCGCCAGCAACGGCAGGACGTATCGTCTGCACACGGCGCAGGGCGGCTGGATCGAGAGCCGCATGCCGGTCTTCGATGCGTGCACGATCGTATCGACATCGTCTGTCCGGCTTCTCACGAAGCAGGAGACGATGGATGTGCTCACGGATTACCTCATGCACGACTTTGGGACGGCAGAGACAGAAAAAAGCGCGGCTACTGACGGCGGGGAGACAGAGGCGGCCAGAAAACCGACCGGCTCTGAGTACTGGACAGGCGTCCCGGAGAGGCCGTCCGCAATCCGTCAGGCGGGCATGAAGACGGCTGCCCATCCCGGCTACCGGATGATCGGTTACTCAGCTGTCGATGTGTCTGCGGTCGGGCCCGAGACGTATTTCGCGTCGAGAATGCTGCACGCCGTCCGGAAGAATTTCCGCAGACATGCGGGCGCGGCGACGTCCGACATGGTGCGGGACGCGCTTCTTGGTGCTGGACTTCAGTCGCTCGAGACACTCTGGAACCACGGCCTCGATATGATGGCGACGAACCGCGTGGATGAGCAGACCCGCCTTCTGCGTCCGGAGTGGCCGGTCCGCTCGCAGATTAAGAGCGGGACGGACGGGACGCGCGAGCGCGCGGACAAGCTGTTCGGCGAGTACGCGAAAATTGTGGAGGCGGAGGACTTCCGCACGAGGCTCGGCACGGAAATCAAGAAGTCGCTCGATGAGCGGATTCATGACGTGGAAAATGCGTATGGGCCGGAGACGGCGCTCGAGTTCCTCACGCATGACGATATGATCCGCGGCACAGAGGAGTCGAAGAGCGATGGAACCTTTGAGGGACTGATCCCGGCGCTTCAGAACCTGGTCTTTGAGCTGCAGACCAGATCGGACATGGAGAGGGAGTACGGCTCACGGCCGCGCGTCCAGTCCCAGCTTGCGCGCGATAAGCAGGCTGCCGGCTCGCTGCTTGCGACGGCGGGCTCACGACGCATCGAGGAGTATGTCGGCAGTGTCTGCCGCATCTCCGAGCATGAGGTCTTCGAGTCGGCCTACGCGGCTTCTCTGCAGAAGACGCTGACGGACGTGATGCAGGCGCTCATTGATGAAAATGAAACGTCACTCCGGGTCTGCGCCGATGTGCTGGCCGGGGCAGACCGCGTGCTTCGCGGGGATCTTGACCTTGTCGCGACGGCGACGAAGTCGAATCCGTCGTCGGGCAGTCTGTTCAGCTTCTACGAAATCGGAAAGAAATCGGAGCGGCTCACCGTGTATCTCGATGATCTGATTAATCCGGCCTCCGTCCGCGAGACAAGCGCGGATATCATCCAGTCGATCCGGGACAACCACAGCGCGTGGACCTCGGAGGATGATGATTTCCGGGCGGATGAGGAAATCCGCAGATGCCTGCGCCGTTCATTTGCCAGAGCAGTCGGGAAGGATGAGACCGCGAACCTTCTGATTGCCGCCTACTCGAAGAACCTGCTGACAGCGGCCCAGATCCGGTCGTATGGAGAGAGCGATTCAGCGGAGAAGAAGGAGGCCGTCAGCGCGGCGGGGTATGACATCGCGGCGATGCTGCAGCATGGCTTCCGGTACCTCGGAGAGCTTCGGCATCAGCGGTCATTTGACCACGAGGATGTCACAATGGCGATCCGCGTGCCGGCCTATCTGGCCGAGGAGGTCGGAAAATATGAGCGGAGCGGGCGCTTTGTGGAGACGGACGACGGCAGCGCGGAGTTTGTGCAGGCGGATGTGCTGCACGGGTTCCCGCTCCACGCGCTGACCGGCTTCAGCCGCTACGCGGACGCGTATGTCGGGCACCGCGCGATCGGGCTCCACAGAGACGAGGTCAATGCGGACTGGCTGCATTTTCCGGACCCGCAGTAACAGGAGATAAGGCATGAGTGCTGGATATTATAATCATGAAAACAAGAAGGCTGCAGAGAACCGCACGACAACGCGCAACAGCATCGGGCGGGGACTGTTCGTCGTCGCGTCGATGATTCTGCAGGTCACATGGGCGGTTCTGGCAGTGACATTCTTCTACAACCATTATCTCTTCATCGAGGAGATGGTCAAAATCGCCACGGTCGGTTTAGTGCTTTATATCTACGCCAAGAGGGAGAATGCGGCCTTCAAGCTTCCGTGGATCATGCTGATCCTCGCATTTCCGATTCTCGGCACGACGCTCTACTTTATGATCACGCGGTCGTCCTCCCTGAAGAAAATGAAGCGCCGGTACGCGGAGATTGATGACGTCCTGCTTCCGGCTCTGCCGGACAGCTCGGGGCTGATCGATGAGATCGAGAAGACAGATCCGACATTTGCGGGCATGGCCCGGTACATACAGACACACGGCGGATATCCGAAGGGATATCCGGTCTACCGGAATACGAAGGTCACCTTCTACCCCGATGCCGTGCCGGCGCTTGAGGCGCAGAAGAAGGCACTGCGAAATGCGAAGTCGTTCATATTCATGGAGTACCATGCGATCGAGGACAGACTCGCATTTAAGGAGGTCCATGAGATTCTCCGGCAGAAGGCGGCGGAAGGCGTTGAGGTCCGCCTGATCTATGATGACCTCGGAAGTATTATTTTTATCAATGGGAATTTTCGCAAGCAGCTTATTTCCGAGGGAATCCAGTGCCGTGTGTTTAATCCGGTCTTCCCGATTCTGCAGACATTCCAGAATAACCGCGACCATCGGAAGATCACGGTCGTTGACGGACAGGTCGGTTTTACGGGCGGCTACAACATGGCTGATGAATATTTTCATCTGAAGAAAATGTACGGCTTCTGGAAGGACAGCGGCCTCAGGCTCGAGGGCGAGGCCGTCACTTCATTTACACTGATGTTCCTTGAGATGTGGAACGCGATTGACCGGACGGATGAGAAGGCTCATGTCGACGTGGCGAAGTATTTTCCGAAGACGAAGCCGATGTTCGGAGAGACGGGCTTTGTTCAGCCGTATGCGGACAGCCCGATGGACAACATCCATGTCGGTGAGGATGTCTATATGAACCTGATCAACGCGGCGCAGAAGTATATTTATATCACGACGCCGTATCTCGTCATCACGGATGATCTCGCGCGTATGCTGCGGCTCGCAGCGCAGCGGGGCGTCGATGTGCGGATCATCACGCCGGGAATTCCGGACAAGCGGATGGTCTTCAATGTGACGAGGTCCTATTATTCAAGGCTTGTCGAGAGCGGTGTCCGGATCTTTGAGTTCTCGCCGGGCTTTGTCCATGCGAAGGAGTGCGTCTGCGACGGCAAATACGCGCTGTGCGGGACTATCAATCTGGACTACCGGAGCTTCTACCATCACTTCGAGGACGGCGTGCTGCTCTATAAGACGAGGGCGGTCCGCGATATCGAGAAGGATTTCAGGGAGACATTCCCGAAGTGCAGAGAGGTCACGGACAAATACAGGCACAGACGCCGCCTGAGCCTTCTGAAGCTCTGGCAGGTTATTCTGAGGCTGTTTGCTCCGCTTATGTGAGCCGAGTAATCGCTACAAGGTTTGCTCCGCTTATGTGAGCCGGGTTATTGCTGCAGAGACTGTATTGCGGGTGCTATTCTGACGCTGCACAGGGCCTGCCCCCGTGACGGGATTTGCTGCACTGCTGATGTATGAACTGGAGGATTTTTGCATGACGCTTAATCAGCTGAAATATGCCGTGACGGTCGCGGAGTGCCCTTCGATGACGGAGGCTGCCCGGCGGCTCTTTATCACGCAGCCGAGTCTCACAGCCTCGATCCATGAGCTCGAGAAGGAAATGAAGATCACGATCTTCAGCCGGACGAACAAGGGAGTCACGGTAACGCCTGAGGGCGAGGAGTTTCTGGGCTACGCGCGGCAGATGCTCGAGCAGGAGGCGGTCATGCTCGAGCGCTACACCGGACGGAATCCGGGTAAGGAAAAATTCTGTGTCTCGGGGCAGCACTATGCATTTGTCGTCGAGGCGTTTGTCGATCTCATGAAGAAATACGGCGGCGACGAGTACGAATTTCATCTGCGCGAGACGCAGACGTGGCAGATCCTCGAGGATGTCGCCCGCGGGAGAAGCTCGGTCGGCGTCCTTTACATGAATGATTTCAACCGGACAATTCTTACGCGCGCGATTGACGAGCACGATCTTGTCTTCACGAGGCTGTTCCGCGCCCGGCCGCACGTCTTTGTCAGCCGCGTGAACCCGCTTGCGCAGAAGAACTCTGTCACGATGGAGGATCTTGATGCGTATCCGAGACTCTCCTACGAGCAGGGCGAGCACAATTCATTTTATTATGCGGAGGAGATTCAGAGCACGGTCGCGCGGAAGAAGGACATCGTCGTGACGGACCGCGCGACGCTCTTTAACCTGCTGATCGGCATGAACGGCTACACGATTTCAAGCGGCGTGATCAACGCGGATCTCAATGGGGACAATATCGTGGCGGTGCCGCTCGAGGTCGATGATTACATGGATATCGGCTATGTGCTCCGGAAGCATGTGGCGGCGGGACGGCTTGTTTCGTACTATCTCGAGAGGCTCGAGGCGTATACGAAAGGAAACAGGCAGCTGACACAGTGAGCCGGAAAAAGAAATAGGGATGATGGCCTGCCTGCCAGGTGCTTAATCACTGACATCGAATCAGTGAAGATATACAGGAGAATTGAGATGACAGATATAAAAATTACAGAAGGCTATATGCCATTTCACGGATATAAAACCTACTTCCGGATTGCCGGCGACCCTGCAGGGAGCGGCAAGACGCCGCTTCTCCTGCTGCACGGCGGCCCAGGCTCGACACACAATTACTTCGAGCTGCTCGATCCTTTAAGCAGGGACGGCAGGCCTGTCATTTCCTATGATCAGATTGGTTGCGGGAATTCCTATCTGGATGGACATCCGGAGCTCTGGAAGGCTGAGACATGGATTGAGGAGCTGACTACTCTGAGGGAGTATCTTCATCTGGATCATGTGCATCTGCTCGGTCAGTCGTGGGGCGGTATGCTTGCGATCGAGTATCTGATTGAGAAAAAGCCTGCCGGTGTGAGAAGCGTCATTCTCTCGAGCACGCTCTCTTCGAGTCAGCTCTGGTCTCGTGAGCAGCACAGGAGGATCGCCTATCTCTCCCCGGAGGACCAGGAGGCGATCCGGAAGGCGGAGGAGACCGGCGATTACACGGCGCCGGCCTATCTTGCGGCAAATGAACATTTTATGGAGCGCCACTGCTGCGGGCCGTTCAAGGATACGGACCCGGAATGCCTCCGACGTCCGAAGCGGTCCGGAACGGAAGCATATCTGACGGCGTGGGGCCCGAACGAATACACGCCGACGGGAACGCTCCGTGACTTTGACTACACGGATTGGCTCGGAGAGATCCGCATCCCGGCGCTCATTATCAGCGGCACAGATGACCTCTGCTCGCCGCTTGTCGCAAAGACCATGTATGACCGCCTGCCGGATGCGAGGTGGGAGCTCTTTGAGGGCTGCCGCCACATGTGCTACGCGGATGATACGCCGCGGTACCTGGATGTTTTAGGAAAGTGGATGGAGGAGAAGGACTCCGTACGTATGTGAGGCTTGCGCAGGGAGCTTCTTTTTCATAGGCGGACTGCTGCGCCTATTCCTTCCATGCATGAAAGAACGGTGACTTCAGTCCGAACTGCAGCAGGATTTTCCCAGCGACATGATCGATTTCATCCTCGAGTGTCTTCTGGCCGCTGTAGAAGGTCAGCATCGGCGGGACGATGACGCAGCCGAGATCGGCCGCCTCTGCCATGTTCCGGAGATGGATCTTCGAGAGCGGCATCTCCCGGGGAACAAGCACGACCTTCCGGCCCTCCTTGATGCACACGTCGGCGGCGCGCTGGATCAGATTGTCCGCGTAGCCACTGACGATGCCGGCGAGGGTCTTCATGCTGCAGGGCATGATGATCATGCCGTCCGTGACGAAGCTTCCGCTTGCGATGACTGCGGCCATGTCGTCCTCATCGAAGACATGGTCGGCCATCGCTTTAAGGTCGCTTATAGGGCGGTCTGCCTCATACTTCCAGGTAGTCTCCGCACCGCGGCTCACAATAAGAAAAATTTCCATATCCGGAATTTCTCTCAGAGCCGCAAGAAGACGGATACTCATTTCCACACCGGAAGCGCCCGTGACGGCGACGATCAGTCTCACAGAAAATCCCTCCATTTCGTCTCATCAATATCAAGAAAATGCGCTCTCTTAAAGCGGTCCTTCTGATCGAAGGGCACCGTGCAGTCGAAGATCGTCTTGCAGGAAATGCCGACGTCCCGGATGCTGCCGGAGTAGAGCGGCGAGGAGCTCGGGTCGAGCGGATGGCAGCGGACGCCCGGGATCGTGATGATGTCGCGGTCGCCCTGGAAGCGCGTGTTCATGGCCCAGAGGACGTCATCCGTGTCGAAGATGTCGACATCCTCATCGACCAGGATGACGTGCTTAAGCTCCGAGAATGCAGAAAATGCAAGCAGCGCGGCCTGTCTCTGTTTTCCCTCGTCCGTGTGGACGGTCTTTTTGCACTGCAGGACCGCCATGTATTTGCCGCCGCCGGCGCGGTGCGAGTAGACATTGAGCACCTTGCCCGGCAGGATTTCGCCCTCGATGACGTACTCGGCATTTGCGATGCAGTGCTCGTTTATGGTCACGCATTTGGCGAGCTTCACAGGCTCCTTCCGGAGCGCACCGGCAATGGAGAGCTCATTAAAGCCGAGCGGTGTCGTCGGCGGTTCGAAGCAGCTGGTCACACTGATGGCAGGATCAACGCCGATTGATACGCTGATCGGAAGCGGCTGTCCGAGCTCTGTCGCGCGCTCGGCCATCGCGCCGATGTGGCGTGAGCCCGGCTGCAGGAAAATGGAGAGCTCGTCCCTTGACTGGATGCACATCCGGTGAATCGTGACATCAGAGAGGCCCGTGTCCGGGTGTGTGGCGTAGCACATGCCGAGTGTGATGTAGGGGCCTGCGTCCACAGGCGTGTTCTTCGGGGCCGGAACAAGGCGGTGGAGATCAAAGCCCGGCTCATCCGCCCGGTGTACAATTTCCTGGACAGGGGCCGGCTCATCTGTTACGACGGGCTGGATCGGGTGCTCGGCGCAGTCCTTCACGAGATGACCGAGTTCCTCCCGGCGGCAGCCGAACATCGCGGCTACGCGCTCACGGGAAGCCATGAGGCCGATGGCGATCGAGGTGTCCGGGAATCCTTCAATATTTCGGAAGACCATGGCTGGTCCGTTCAGGTGTGTCGGGCGCATGACGGTGCCGCCCGCACCGACACGCCGGTAGACGCCGGACAGCTCTGCCTCCGGATCAACCGGGATATCAGTCTCCACGAGCTGGCCCGGCTGCGTCTTCAGAAACTCCAGCGCAGAGCGCAGGCTGTTGATTTTATTCATAACAATATCCTTCTTTCAGTCAGTTGCATTCATTTTTGCAGTATGGCGGGGTTTCCTCACAGCTTCAGCTCCTTCAGTGCCTGCATCAGTTCCCTGATCTGGTCTCCGGTTATGTGGTCCATGTGAAACCCGCCGGTGCAGACAGTCACTGCATTGTGACTGATGGCGGCTTTTTCTGCGAGAAGGTGGCAGATCGCCTCATCCTTGTGTCCTGTCCGGTTTAGAACAGAGGAGGTCGCGCTGACGCGGCCATCGCCGGTAAGCGACGGACGAGGGACGGCCATGACACAGGTGCCGAGGTGCGGCTTTTCACCGCCTGTAACTAAGATGAAGAGGTCATCCCCAACCGCGCCGACGCTGATATCAACGGCGGTAAAGGAGAGGTGGACACAGTAGGTTCGGATCGGGGAGAGATTTGAAACTTCCATATGGTATGCGCTCCTGAATGGCTGATATTAATCCCGGACTGAGCCGGGAGTTCATTTTGAAATCATATCAAACGACGCAAAGATCATCAAGTTAAGGTCAGTTTGACTGTATGTCTTAATCATTGTACAATCATTTCATAGATTTCTCGAAGGAAGGTGTGAATATGTGTGATGTTCTGGACAGAGTCGAAAACAGGGGAATCGAAAAAGGAATCGAAAAAGGGTATGACAAGGCACAGCGCGAGGCTGTCGTGAGAATGCTTCGAAGTGGCAAATTAAGCAAAGAGGATATTGCCGAGTATGCAGGACTCACTGTCGATGCTGTTGAACGTATTGAGCAGCAGGAGATGAGCCTTACGTAAAGTGAGGTGAGGGCATTTTATTTCTCTCTCATCGCCAGCTCTTCCAGATACGCATCATGCTCTGCCTTAGACATGCAAACGGGTCCGATCGGCGTATTGTAGATCTGCCGGTTGCCGAGGGCTTCGGGCACTTCATGCTGAAGGATCGCCAGTGTCCTCTTGTCTCTTCGTCCGTCGTAAAACTTGTCAAGCACCTGTGCAAATACCGGATTCTCCGGATCGGCCTTTTCGAACAGGGTCATGCAGGAGCGGAGCTTCATGTCATCCGGACTGCCGAAGACCTGATGGGGGTCATTTGTTTTCAGATCCAGCAGTGCCTTGCTGATCTCCACAAGATGCGCGCCAAGCACGGGATCGTTCAGATAGTCCCGTGCCTCCTGCAGGTTTTGAATTGCATAATATTGGGAAATGCTGCTGAACCCAAGATCGTGAATCTGCGGAAAGATGTACCACATCCAGTGTGATTGCTTCCTTCCTGACCGGATCTCTGCCAGCGCTTCGCTGTAATCCCGTGCCTGCGCTTCCCGAAACCGCTCTAATGTCTTTTCCATATTTTCTGTATCTCCTGCTTCTTCAGATGCTGCGCAGCAGCGTAGCCGTGCGTAATCACTTTTCACACCTGAATCATAGTACGATCATAGCAAACGGCGCAGGAACCTTCAAGGAGGCATCGCGGCTGTGACGCGGTGGACTTGTTGCATATGAGAAGACTCTGTATAATGATTTCCGGATATCTGGTGATTATTCAGCAGCGAAGAACGCAAAGTGCTCTGAGCCTTACGGCGCTGATCCTTCGCTATTATTATTCGGTTTATATTGAAACCAGGGGGCAGTTATGTTAGGAGCAATATTCGGTGATATCGTGGGCTCTGTCTACGAATTCCACAACACAAATCGGATGGATTTCCCGCTTCTTTCCCGCATGTCGCGTCCGACTGACGATTCCATCATGACACTGGCGGTGGCCGATGCCCTGATGCGTACATGGGAAGAAGACGATGCGGAGATCGAGACGGAGCTTGTGAAAGCCATGCAGCGGATGGGCCGGATGTACCCGGATGCCGGCTATGGCGGGCGCTTTCGTATCTGGCTTGCGTCAGATGACCCGAAGCCGTATTACAGTCTTGGAAATGGCAGCGGCATGCGGGTCTCTTCCGTGGGGTGGCTGTACCGGACGCTTGAGGATACTCTTCATGTGGCGGAGCTTACGGCGGCGGTTACGCACAATCATCCGGAGGGCATCCGCGGCGCGCAGGCCATTGCCGCCTGCGTGTTCCTCGCCAGGGCAGGCGCATCGAAGGAAGAGATCCGCACCTATGTGACGGAAACGTTCGGATATGATCTGTCCCGGCCTCTTGCGGAAATCCGAAAGGGGTACCACTTTGATCCGACCTGTCCCGGCTCTGTTCCGGAGGCCATCCGTGCCTTCTATGAAAGCATGGACTATGAGGATGCAATCCGCCGGGCCGTTTCTCTCGGCGGCGACAGTGATACGATCGCCTGCATGGCCGGAGCCATCGCGGAGGCTCACTATGGGATGCCGGAGGATCTGAAAATGAAGGCCCTGCAGGTTCTGGATCCGCACTGCGCGGACATCGTGAAGCGCTTTCATGTGTTCTGTCACACGCATGACCGGGCGATTCCGGACGGATGGCGGAAAGACCAGAGCACGATGCTTTGAATTTTCTACAGGAAGGAAACTGAACATGAACATTGCAGATAAGATCGCAGCGGAGCTGCATATCAAGCCCTGGCAGGTGGAGGCAGTCATCCGTCTGATCGACGAGGGAAATACGATTCCATTTATCGCCCGTTACCGAAAGGAAATGCACGGCGAGCTGAATGACGAACAGATCAGAAACTTAAGTGAACGGCTGAATTACCTCCGGAATCTGGAGGAGCGCAAGGCGGCAGTCCGGTCCTCCATCGAGGAGCAGGGGAAGATGACGAAGGAGCTGTCCCGGGCGATTGACAGCGCGGAGACGCTGGTGGCGCTTGAGGATATTTACCGCCCGTACAAGCAGAAGCGCAGGACCCGCGCATCCATTGCGCGTGAGAAGGGACTTGAGCCGCTCGCGCAGACGATTCTTGCGCAGACGATCACCCATCCGCTTGAGGAAGAGGCACAGAAGTACATCGATACGGATAAGGGCGTACATTCTGCTGACGAGGCGATAGCCGGGGCGGAAGACATCATCGCGGAGTTCATTTCCGACAATGCGGAATTCCGCAAGGGGATCCGCGATTTTACGAGGAAGACCGGCATGCTTGTCTCCGCTGCGAAGGACCCGGATGCGAAGTCTGTCTATGACATGTACTATGACTTCAAGGAGCCAGTATCGAAAATGACCGGCTATCGCGTCCTTGCGATCAATCGCGGCGAAAAGCAGAATTTCCTGACAGTGAAAATTGAAGTTGACACAGACAAGATCTTTTATGCGATGGGCCGCACGCTGATTCGCGGGAGAAATCGCTATACCGGGCCGGCCCTCGAGGCGGCGATGCAGGACTCCTACAAGCGGCTGATCGGGCCTGCGATCGAGCGGGAGATCCGAAATGAGCTGACCGCTATGGCAGAGGATGGAGCGATCCATGTATTTGACAGAAATCTGGAGCAGCTCCTGATGCAGCCGCCGATCACCGGACAGGTTGTGCTCGGATGGGACCCGGGATATGCCCATGGCTGCAAGCTCGCCGTTGTGGACGAGACAGGAAAGGTGCTGGATACGGCGATCATTTACCCGGTTCCTCCGTCTTCCGGCAGGAGGCCCGATCCGCGGAAAACAGAAGAGGCAAAGCGTCTGGTCACGAACTGGATCAGGAAATATCACGTGACGCTGATTGCGCTTGGCAACGGCACCGCCTCCCGTGAATCGGAACAGTTCATCGTTGATCTGCTTAAAGGAATTCCGGGATGCCGTGTACGCTATGTCATAACAAATGAGGCCGGCGCGTCGGTCTATTCTGCCAGTAAGCTGGCGGCGGAGGAATTTCCGGACTTTGACGTGGAGCAGCGGGGTGCCGCATCCATGGCAAGACGCGTGCAGGACCCGCTCGCGGAGCTGGTCAAGATCGATCCGAAGGCGATCGGCGTCGGCCAGTATCAGCACGATATGAATCAGAAGCGACTCGATGAGGCGCTCGGCGGAGTCGTTGAGGACTGTGTGAACCGCGTCGGTGTGGACCTCAATACAGCATCCGCGCCTCTCATGGAGCATGTGTCCGGCATCAGCAGGACGCTCGCGAAAAATATCGTCGATTTTCGTGAGAAAAATGGTCGGTTCAGGAGCCGCAGAGACCTTCTTAAGGTGCCGAAGCTGGGGCCGAAGGCCTTTGAGCAGTGCGCCGGCTTTATGCGGATTGCAGGCGGCAGTGAGCCGCTCGACAACACCGGCGTGCATCCGGAGAGCTACAAGGCCGCGGATGCCCTGATTGAGGGACTGGGTCTTGATAAGAAGGCCCTGTTTGCCTCTTCAAAGGGAGATGCGCCGCGGGTGGTTGTCAGAGATTACAAGGCGATGGCGTCAAAGCTCGGGATCGGAGTACCCACGCTGAAGGATATTGTCAGCGAGTTAAATGCGCCAGGCAGAGATCCCCGCGAGGATATGCCGAAGCCGATTCTCCGGAGCGATGTGCTGACCATGGAGGACCTGAAGGTCGGCATGGTTCTTAAAGGAACGGTGCGCAACATCGTAGATTTCGGTGCATTTGTCGATATCGGCGTACACCAGGACGGGCTGGTCCATATCTCGGAGATGTCGGATAAGAAGTTCGTGAAGCATCCGCTCGATGTGGTGTCCGTCGGAGATGTCATATCTGTGCGTGTCATCAAGGTCGATTTGGAAAAGAAGCGGATCGGACTGTCGATGAAGGTCTGACACCCCCAGGAAGGAAGGCGGAATATGTCTGTCGAGGGAGGAGAATGGATTATGCGGGGTGTCTCTCCGGATGATCCGACATGCATTCATACCATAGATGAGCTGGAACAGCGAGTGGAGGAGATCGGATTTCTACCGCTGTTTGCGGGCGATGTGGCTTCATTTTCCGTTGAGGAGCATACTGTCCCGGAGGATTGGTGGACGGGTGATCCGGCGAAGGATCCGTGGGAGTGGCGGGCCATCATCGCAAGGCGCGGGAACATTGCGTATGGAAAATTTTTCGACAACCGGGCGGGGTTCATTTCCCGAAAATGGCTTCCGGTCTTTACCAATTGCCGGCGGAACGGCTACGACTTTGATGCGCGCTGGGACGATGAGCTTGCGAGCATCCGGCAGAAGAAGATCATGGACCTTTTTCTCGAGGAAAATGCAGACAGCGAGCTCCTTTCGAGTGAGGTGAAAGCGCGCGCCGGATTTGGAAAGGGCGGCGAGAAAAATTTTGACGGCATCCTGACCGGCCTTGAAATGCAGACATACCTCATTTGCAGTGATTTTCGGCAGCGAAAGAACAAGAAGGGAGAGCCATATGGCTGGGCAATCGCGGTTCTGTCGACGCCGGAGCATGTATTCGGCCGTGACCTGGTGACGGCGGACTACCGGGAGGAGCCCAAGGATTCTCTGCGGAAAATCGTGGACCGGGTCAGGCAGTGTGTTCCGGAGGCAACGGACTGGGAGATTCTGAAGCTCGTCGGTTATTCTGAGGACAGGCCGTCGGGGAAGAGCAAGGCTCTGCCGTATCCGCAGAATCTCCTGAAGGCCATTGACAGGAAGAAGGACCCGTGGAGCTGGACCAATGATCAGATCAGCGGCCTGTATGTGGCACTCGGGCAGCTCCGGCCGAAGCAGCAGAAGGTTCTCTGGGAGCAGTACCACGACGGCCGGAAGAATGATGAGATCGGGCAGGAAATGAACCGTGCCGCCGGCACTATCAGTACCTATCACGGAAAGGCGATGCGCCGTCTCCACAGTCCGCTGATTGCGGCGTGGTATACGAACGGGTATACATTGAACCTGAAGGCCTGTGCCGCCGGTGAGCAGTGGACATTTCCGGTCACAGATCCGCAGGAGGAGATCTCCCAGGACGACCTATGTCTTCGGCTCGGGCTGAAGGTAGCCATCTTCGAGCGCCTGGCCGGAAAGGGGATTATCAGCATCCGGGACCTCGAGGCGGCAGTTTCGCGAAGTGAAACGTGGTACAAGAATATTTACGGTGTCGGGGCGAAGACGGCAGAGGACATCGAGTGGAAACTGAGATACTTCGGGTTTCCTTGATGAGGTAATCGAGAAAAGAGAATTCAATGGAAATACCTGATTTCAGATTTGGCAGTATAGCCGCCATGTATTACAACCTGAAAAATGAGAAAACTCCCAGACAGATGGACCTGATCGACACATGGTTTCCCGGACTGATTATCAGGGAACGGGCGTCAGATGGAAAAACCAAGATACCGGCTGAATACATCGATCGGGAGTTTATGATCCATGCCGTCCGTTACCACGGAAATCTGTATTCCGGAGAAGGCAGACGTGTTTCTCAGATCCTCGGACGTCTGACAGGAACAGCCTCTGGCAACCGGGAAAAGGAGAGAAAATCAGCCGAGCTAATCCAGAAGCATGTCGCTGAGCAGTTCATCCGAGATATGGAACTGACTCCCCGGCTCAAGGAAAATGCAGAAAATCTGATTCATGAGCTTACAAGTGACCAGCAGGAGACGCTTGGTCAGCAGATTTTCGATCTGCTCTATGGGCTTGCTGCCAGGAGACAGGCTATGGACGATTACAGCCGGAAGACAGAAGCGTTCGCGATGGATGATGAGGTTTTCGACGGCGTGATCTATAATGCTGCTTATCAGCTGCATCTGAAAACGGATGCTGGACTTTGCAATGCTTTTCTCTGGCTTTTGACAGGAGGACTGCTTCGGAATGAGGCAGGACGAGTCATTCGACTCTATGACAGTTCATTTATTGCCATCCGCAGACAGATCAGCGAAACCGGCGAGCTTTCAGATAAACTTGATTACTTATTTTTTCCAGAAGAATACGAGAACACCTACTCTGGGGATGATTTAGATCATCGCTTTCCGGGAATTGAGTGGTATTGTGATCGATGCAATGCTCATTTAAATGAGCAGCAGGGTTTCACCGATGATCAGTCGGTCTGGAAATGCCGGGAATGCGGATATGTAAACAAACTCTCCGAGGATGAGATTTACAATAACGAGGAAGACTGGCAGAATCAAATTTCCCAGACAGATTCCGACAAGTTTTTGGATGCCCTTGAGAGACGGAGACAGGAAATCGAAGAGAACAGGAAAAATTGAGGTGCTAGTATGATGCGTCGGAGCTCACAAGAGTTCCGGCGTAATTTTTTTGGAAACATTTTGGGCATATAAACGCTCCGTTCCCCAGGGTACCCTGTAGGCAGAAAGAGAAACGGAGGAGAAAGACATGAAGGGGCAGGAGCATGAAGGTAAATATTCTGTCGGGCAGATCTGTGCGATGACAGGCGTTACACGTAAAACGCTGTTTTACTACGACAAAATTGGTCTTCTAACGCCATCTGAGAGATCCGGGACGCAGCATTTCAAATTTTACGACGAAGAAAAGGTGAGCATGCTAAAACGGATCATCACATACAGAGAAGCGGGTCTCGGCATCTCGGAAATAAGAGATATGCTGATGGAAGGAAAACCGGACAAACTCCGGATTCTTCAGAATGTCAGACAACGGCTTCTGGGAGAAAAGGACAACGTTGAACAGGAATTAAGAAATCTGGATCTTCTGATTCAGAAAGAAGCGCAAATAAAAACATGAAGCTTGTTCCCTGCTTGACTGTTCTCCGGGGAACGGTGACAAAGTAGGAGATAGGAAAATGGCAAATCTTATTTTAGATAATATGAAGTGACCTCACATTTGTAGCAACGTGGATTCGCCGCTATACTGTAGTTGCAACACAAACAGTCAGCTGGTTTACCACATACAAAAGGAGGTCACCAATGAATAGAATAATCA
>JAZHVT010000025.1:0-27609 GCA_036453145.1 Eubacteriales bacterium | reverse complement strand
GATCAGAACAGAGGGTGCATTGTCGAACGGAATTCAGGCGGCCTTACGTGAAATCACTCCCCAGGACTGCAAGGGGTGGTATCGCTTTTGTGGTTATGTGCAGTAATTTGTTGAAATGCTATAGATAAAAATCTCTGCGCCGTTTATCGGGGACAGATAAGCTGTCTCTTGTAAGCGGGGCAGAGCTTTTTTTAGGAAGATTTAACCCACTAAAAAATGTATACAACACAACGGTCAGTCCGGTCACGGATTTTCATTTCCAATACAGTCATGGTGCTTGTCGCGCTGGTGCTGTTTCTTGCCGTCAATCTTCTGGTTCTGAAATTTCAGGTCAAGGGCATCGAGCATCAGATGAGTGCCTCAATTGAGTCAATCGTCGATATCGACGGCATGAAAAATATCGAGCAGATCTGGGAGAGGGATAAGACAGTTCTGATTCTCGGTATGATTCTTGATGGCGCGGTCTGCGTCGTCGGTCTTCTGGTGCTGAGCCAGCTGTTCACGAAGCATCTGATCGACCGGATCATGGAGCCGCTCGATGCGCTGAGCGCCGGGGCGGAGCGCGTCCAGGCGGGAAATCTCACGGAGCGGATTCAGTATCAGGGAGATATCGAGTTCGAGGAGGTCTGCTCGAATTTTAATATGATGCAGGCGTCTCTCCAGATGGAGAAGGAGGCAAATGAGCGCTATGAGAAGGCGCGGACAGAGATGATCGCCGGTATCTCGCACGATCTCCGGACTCCGCTGACTGCAATCCGCGGGACGGTCAAGGGGCTTCTCGACGGCGTCGCGGACAGCCCGGAGAAGAGACGCACGTTCCTTGCGGCGGCTTACCGGAGGACGGAGGAGATGGACCGGATGCTCGAGAAGCTGTTCTTCTTCTCAAGGCTCGAGACGGGCAATATCAGGATTGAGACCTCGCCGGCTGACATCGCGAAATTCCTGCAGAATTATGTCGATGCGAAGAGGGAGGCAAATCCGAACCTGGATATCCGGCTTGAGACGGAGAGCGGTCTGTCCGAAGGTCACGTGGATGCGGTCATCGATCCGGATCAGACGATCCGGGCCCTCGATAATCTCGTGCAGAACAGCAGGCAGTACGCGAAGGTGCCCGATCTGATCATTGGCATTAAGCTGACAGTGGACACGCGGCATGTCCGGATCTGCGTCAGGGACAACGGGCAGGGCGTGCCGGATGAGAAGCTGCCGCATATCTTCGAGGAGTTCTACCGGTGCGATGAGTCACGCGGCATGAGCGAGGGAAGCGGCCTCGGCCTGTATTTCGTGAAATATGTCGTGCAGGCGATGGGCGGAACGGTGCGCGCATATAACCGCCCCGGGGAACACGGTCTTGTGGTCGAGCTGGAGCTGCCGCGGGCGGAGGAGAAGCTGCTGCCTGAGGGTGACCCGGAGGCGGCGAAGGAGAACTGAGGCTTGCGCGTGTCAGCCGAATGCGGCTTGACAGCGGTGTTATAAAATGTATGGAGTCTATCTGTATGAAGAAACGGATATTAATCGTAGAGGATGATGCAGACATCAGCATGATCGAGGAAGCGTATCTCACGATGGCCGGCTATGAGACGGTCGTCCGGAAGGACGCGCGGACTCTTGAGCGGGACCTGGACGGAGGTCATTTTGACCTCCTGCTCCTCGATCTCATGCTTCCCGGACGGAATGGCTATGAGGCACTGAAGGCTGTCCGCGAGAGAACGGGCATTCCGATGATTCTCGTGACGGCGCGGACGGAGTCGACGGACAAGATCCTCGGCTTTAATGTCGGCGCGGACGACTATATCGCGAAGCCGTTTGATCCGGCGGTCCTCGTCGCGCGGGTCGGCGCGGCGATCCGCCAGTACGAGCGGCTCGCATCGGGAAATGCAGAGAAGTCGCACATCCTGAAAATCGCGGACCTCACAATCGACACGGATGGATGGAAGGTGTGGAAGGGAGAGAAGGAGCTTCATTTTCCGACAAAGGAATTCGAGCTTCTCCGCTTCCTCGCGTCGAATCCGAATATCGTCTTCTCCAAGGAGCAGCTGTACGAGAAGATCTGGGGCGTCGACTACATGAGCGACAGCGCGACGATTATGGTCCATGTGAACCGCATCCGCGAGAAGATCGAGGATGATGCCCGGAACCCGAAGATCATCGAGACAGTCCGGGGAGCCGGGTACAGGCTGAATACGCGGAATGAATTATGAAAGGCAGCAGGTATGCGATTACTACATATTGACAAATGCAGGAACGGAGTGCTCCGGGCGGCGGACTGCTTCACGGCCGTTTTCTTCTGGCTGATCTGTCTGTCCGCGCTGTACGGAATGACGAGGCAGATGAGAAATGGCGGACTTCATCCGGCAGCGGCCGCCGGGCTGATGTTTACGGCAGTGGCTGCAGCGGCCGGACTTCTTCTGGCGCTCCGGTTTATCGGGAATTCTATTGATAAGGCGGGGCTTGACCCGGACCGCGTGTTCCTGATTCTTGATGTCACGCTGCTCATGCTGCAGCTTGAAATCGCCATTCTGATGCCATTTCATACGAGAAATGACCTCTCCTATGTGTGCCGGGGCGCAAAGAACATCGTTCTCCACGGCGTCTCGCATATCAATGACGGCATGCCGAAATGGGATCCCGCCTATTTTTATACCTATCCGAACAACCGGCTTCTTGTAATCGTTCTGAGCGCACTGTACCGCGCGGAGTATGTGCTGACCGGGAGCATGACGGATCTTCTGCCAAAGCTTGTCAATGCGGTGGGACTGAATCTTTCTTATCTGTTTCTTTATCTGACGGCGAGGACTCTCGGCGGGAAGAGGACAGCGATCCGCTGCGCTCTGTACGGCCTGCTTGTCACGCCGTTATTAAGCTATGCATCGTATTTTTATACAGATGCCATGACGATGCCGCTTCTTATGGGCAGCGTGTACTGCTTCGTGCTCTGGGCAAAATCGGCGGATCAGTCGGCCGGAGCCTTGAAGCAGTGTGCCCTCCTTTCCGGCTCCGTCCTGCTTCTTGCCATCGCCTATGAAATGAAGGGCAGCGCGGGCCTTCTCCTTCCGGTCTACTGTCTGTACTTCCTGTTCCACGGACGCCTTGGGGACTTGAGATCAGTCCTCCGCCGGCTGCTTCTGACAGCCTTTACGGCGGGGATTTTCTGCGCGGCGGTCCATCTGATCGGCCGCGGGATGTTCTCGTACCTGGAGTTTGATCCCGTGCTCGAGAATAAATATCAGTTCCCGTTCATTCACTGGGTCATGATGAGCGCGAGCGGCAGCGGCGGCTACCGGTCCGCGGACTATGATTTTACGGAGGCGCATATCGGCTACGCGAATAAGACGCACGCGGATTTTCTGCGCCTCATGGCAAAGCTTAAAAATCAGGGAGCGGGATTTATCACCCATCTTTTCCGGAAAATGCAGTTCACCTGGACGGATGGCACGTACATGGCTGCACACTACAACCGGCAGTCCGCGCTGTTTACCTCAGGAATTTTTGCGACACTTGCCTGTGTCAGCCACCTCGCGCTGCTCTTCCTCATGGTGGGGTCCGCGATCCGCGCATTTCTGAATCCGGGGAAATGCAGCGGCCGGCTGTTCCGGACGGCTGTCGCAGTGCTCGCTCTGTTCCTGCTCGTCTGGGAGACGAAGAGCCGGTATCTCGTCCTCTATCTGCCGCTCATGGCGCTTTGCGGGATCTCCGAGCCTCTCGCGGCGGAGTCCCCGGAGCGTGACCGGGCGGCGGGAAAGAAGAAGCTTTCCGCGGGCGCGTGAGTGTTCCGCAGCCAGAATTTGCAAGACGTTTAGCATGTGTTTATAAAGCATCCTCCCTGTGTTCAGAGACGGCCTGTATCATGACCTCATCAAACACAAGGAGGATATTTTTATGAGTGTAGCTGAGAGTATAGACGGCTTCTGCATGGCGCTCGCGGACAGTGTACCGGGCGTCTCAGGCGGGACGGTCGCCTTTATCATGGGATTTTATGACCGGTTCATCGGATCGATCCACGATCTGTTCTTCCGTCAGGGAAATGAGAGACGGAGCGCGCTGCGCTTCCTGGTCCGCCTCGGGATCGGATGGGCCATCGGTATGGCGATCGCGTCGTTTGCGCTCGCCTCTATGTTTGACGCACATATTTACGGGATCAGCTCTGTGTTCATCGGCTTTATCCTGGGTGCCATTCCGCTCGTTGTGATCGATGAGAAGGAGACACTGAAGGGAAAGATGGGGAAGGGAATTCCGTTCCTCATCGCGGGAATCATACTCGTCGTTCTGATTTCCTGGATGAATACGCGGGGCGGAACGGCGCAGCTTGATCTTGCGGCCTTCAATCCGCTGCTTGCGGTCCGGCTGTTTCTGATCGGCATGGCGGCGATATCCGCGATGTTCCTGCCGGGCATCTCAGGCTCGACGATTCTTCTCATTTTCGGGGCGTATCTCCCGGTTATCACGTCGGTGAAGGATGTTCTGACGATGCATTTTTCGGCGGTACCGGCCCTCGTCGTCTTCGCGCTCGGAATCATCACAGGTGCTGCGGCTGTTGTGAAGCTGATCAAGGCGAGCCTTGAGAAATTCAGAACGCAGACGGTTGCCATGATTCTCGGCATGATGATCGGCTCTCTCTATGCGATCGTACAGGGACCGACAACGCTGAAAAATGCGATGCCTGCGCTTGACCTTGCGCATTTCAATATCCTGGCGTGCCTTGTCGGCGCCGCGCTTGTCCTGGGACTTGAGGCTGTGAAGAGAAGAAAGGGAGGGACGAGCCTGAGCCGAGAGGTGGAGAAGGTTTGAACATGCTCCGAGGCATAAAAAGACGCCCCGCATGATGCGGGGCTTTAATCGTTAATCCTTCTTCAGTTCTCCGGGGACTTCTCGTCTGTCTCGTGCTTTGCCGGAAACAGCTTGTTCAGCACGATCATGATGATGACGAGGACGACGGCAACGGAGAAGATGCCGAGCATGCCGAGGCCCATGACCTTAAGTGAAGCGAAAAAATTTGCCAGCATAAAAGTACCTCCATATTCTGCCGGGACGCGGGTGCGCGCCTCCGGCTTTTGTATGCCCTGTGCAGGGTTTTCCTGCAGGTGCGAAGCTTAATGAACGAGTGTCAGGATCAGGCCGCCGGCGATGACGGACGCGATCTGGCCGGAGACGTTGACGCCGGTCGCCTGCATCAGCAGGATGTTCGACGGGTCCTCGTCCATGCCCATCTTCGTGATGACGCGGGCAGACATCGGAAATGCAGAGATGCCGCAGGCGCCGATCATCGGGTTGATCTTCTTCTTTGCGAACAGGTTGATGATCTTCGCAAAGACGACGCCGCCGACCGTATCGAAAATGAAGGCCACGAGACCGAGCAGCAGGATGAACAGCGTCTTGACGTTGAGGAAGTCCTCCGCGCGCATCTGCGAGGCGACTGTGATGCCGAGCATCAGTGTGATGATGTTGGCCAGCGCGTTCTGCGCCGTCTCAGAGAGCGAGTCGAGAACGCCGCACTCCCTGACCAGGTTTCCGAACATCAGGAAGCCGATCAGCGCGACAGACCGCGGGGAAATGAGACCCGCGACGACTGTGATCATGATCGGGAACAGGATTTTCGTGATCTTCGACACTGACTTCGGGCTGTAGGTCATGTGAATCCGGCGTTCCTTCTTCGATGTGATCAGGCGGATAACCGGCGGCTGAATAATCGGAACGAGAGCCATGTAGGAGTAGGCGGCGACGATGATCGCGCCGAGATACTTCGAGTTGAAGTAGTTGGCGACGAAAATCGAGGTCGGGCCGTCTGCGGCTCCGATGATACCGACTGATGCGGCGTCCGTCAGAGAGAAGCCGAAGAGCGTCGCAAGGCTCAGCGTCAGGAAGATGCCGAACTGGGCAGCGGCTCCGAAGAGCATCATGGCCGGGTTTGCGAGCAGCGGTGTGAAATCGATCATCGCTCCGATTCCGATGAAGAGGAGCAGAAGAAAGATTTCCGATGAGATGCCGGTGTTAAAGAGGACATCGAGCGGCCCCTTTTCGATCGCGCCGTTGATTGTCTGCGTGACCGCGCCGGACAGCGGGAGATTGACGAGAATCGCGCCGAAGCCCATCGGCACGAGGAGCGAGGGCTCCATCTTCTTCACGATGCCAAGGTAGATCATGACACCGCCGACAATCCACATGACGACCATCTGCCAGGTCAGATTGCCGATGTTGCTGTACAGATTCAGAATTTCCTGCATAAGTCTCCTTTCCCTTCTTTGTGACAGGATATGAGTCTCTGATTTCAGGAATCCGACAAAAAATGAGACCCCTACCGCAGCAAACGCTGTGATAAAAGTCTCACCATAAGATCAAAGTCCATGGAACGGGCCCGGATGGTCATCCCATCGTATTGACGGACCGGTTCGCCGCGAGCGGCCGGTTACTCTCTTTTATCGGATAAAACGCCGGCACCTCCGCCGGCTCCTGAAATCATTTTACCCTATTAAGATAATTGCCCGCCAGCCTTCTGTCAAGCGGAATGTGCCCTGCATGGCCGCCTCAGTGTTAAATCGAAGTAACGGGGGTCTGCGCTCTGTTTACGAACCTTCATTTTTAGCGTATGATTGGCAGGTAACCGGAATCTGACCGCGTCTGCCGCCCGGGGAGAGCGCGGTCCCGGACGACGTTTGGAGGGTATGCAGAACCATGGAAATGAACGACACGATCAGAGAGTCCATCGAGTCGGGGGACGCGCTTGCGTTCAACCGGGCGTTTGAGACGATGGAGCCGATCGACTTCGCACAGATGGCGGAGGACTTCGACGATGACACATTAAAGCGGGTGCTGAGTCTGCTCAGCGATGAGAACCGCGCGAAGATTTTTGAGGAGGCGGAGGATGATTTCCGGCTTCGGATGGCGAAGCTGACAGACAACAAGGCACTTCTCGATACCTTCGAGCATATGCAGAAGGATGATATCGTCGACCTTCTCGGCGATTTCCCGACGGGCCGCCGGAAGGAGGTCCTCGACCTCATGAAGACGGATGATCGGCAGATCATCACAAAGCTCCTCAATTATCCGGAGGATTCGGCCGGCGGACTCATGACGACCGCATATCTCTCATTAAATGAGAACCTGACGATCTCGCAGGGCCTCCAGAAAATCCGTGAGATTGCGCCGCGGACGGAGGTCATTGAGACGATTTATGTTACGGACGCGCAGCACCGTCTGACAGGCTCCCTCGATCTCCGAGAGCTTCTCTCGACGGCGAAGACAGAGACGATCCGCTCGATCATGGACCCGGGCGTCATCTATGTCACGCCGGAGGTCGACCAGGAGGAGGTCGCCAAGAAGGTCTCCAGATACGACCTGAATGCAATCCCGGTCGTCAACGCGAAGAAGCAGCTGCTCGGCATTATCACAGTCGATGATGTCATCGACGTCATCATCGAGGAGCACGATGAGGATATGCTCCAGATGGCCGGCGTCAGCTCGGAGGAGCGGCTCAACACCTCACTCGGACAGTCGATCCGCTTCCGTCTGCCCTGGCTCCTTGTGAACCTCGCGACGGCATTCCTCGCGTCATTCACGGTCAAGATGTTCGAGAGCACGATCAACAAGGTCGTCGCGCTGTCGGCGATCATGACGATTGTCTCCGGCATGGGCGGCAACGCGGGCACGCAGACGATGTCCGTTCTGGTTCGCGAGCTCTCCCACAACAAGATCACGACGGCTGAGGCTGTGAAGGGCTTCTTCAAGGAAATCCTGCTCGGCATTATCGACGGCGCGGTCAATGGTGTGGTCACAGGTGTCGCCGTGTATTTCATTTACGGGAATTTCTATCTCGGCGTGATTGTTCTCGTCGCGATGATCGGAAATATGATCGTCGCCGGCGTCTTCGGCTTCCTGGTCCCGCTGGTTCTCGACAAGATTCACGCGGACCCCGCGGTCGCATCCTCGATCTTCGTCACGACAGCGACAGATGTGCTCGGGTTCTTCATTTTCCTCGGACTTGCGACGATCTTCATGCCGCTGCTCCTGTGATGGATGTCCCGGAATGCAGTGTTACGCTTCACGTTTCTCTTGCATATTTCGGGAAACGGGCCTATAATAGCAGTAATTTAATACGGCAGTGAGCTAAAATAAACCGGTGAAGCGGAGAAAAGCAGCGGGTGCGCCATGAGAGAGTCCGGATGGTGAGAGCGGACGGAAGGCATGCTGTCATATGGACCGCGGAGGGCACAGGCAAATCTGTGACGAGAGGCAGCGCGTCAGGCTGCAGGAGATATGATGGTATCTCCGTGAGAGCGCATGACATATGCGAAACAGGGTGGCACCGCGAATAGATTCGTCCCTGGCAGAATATCGTTCTGCCAGGGATTTTTTTAGTGTATAAGTCCCGGTCGCAGTGCACAGACCACAAAACCTGCCGTAGGATAAGAAAGGAGTTCTCTATGATCAAAGAAGCCATTCAGAAAATTGTCAATAAGGAAGACCTTACGTATAACGAGGCGTATACCGTCATGAATGAAATTATGAGCGGCGAGACGACGCCGACCCAGAACGCCGCATTCCTTGCGGCCCTCAGCACAAAGAGCACGAAGGCGGAGACGATCGACGAGATCTCCGGCTGCGCGGAGGCCATGTGGAGCCATGCGACACCGGTCGAGCACCCGGGCATGAAGACGCTTGAGATCGTCGGAACCGGCGGAGACGGCGCGCACTCCTTCAATATCTCGACGACGGCGGCTCTTGTCATTGCGGCATCCGGCATCAAGGTCACAAAGCACGGCAACCGCGCGGCATCCTCCCTCTCCGGCACGGCTGACTGCCTCGAGGCGCTCGGCGTCAATATCCAGGAGTCTCCTGAAAAATGCGTGGAGCTTCTGAATACGGCCGGCATCTGCTTCCTGTTCGCGCAGAAATACCACGCATCGATGAAATATGTCGGCGCGATCCGCAGGGAGCTCGGCTTCCGCACCGTCTTCAATATTCTCGGACCGCTGACAAATCCGGCGAAGCCGTCCTACTACGTCCTCGGCGTCTATGACGAGTACCTCGTTGAGCCGATTGCGAAGGTTCTCGCAAAGATGGGTGTTGAGCGCGCGCTCGTCGTCTACGGCCAGGAGAAGCTCGATGAAATTTCCGCGTGCGGCCCGACAACCGTCTGCGAGCTGAAGAACGGCTATTACCGGACAACTGTGATCCGTCCGGAGGACTTCGGCTTAAAGAGCGGCACGAAGGACGAGCTCGTCGGCGGCACACCGGCGGAGAACGCACAGATCACGCGCGACATTCTCTCCGGAAAGACGCAGGGCACGAAGAGAAATGCGGTGCTCCTCAATGCGGCGGCCGGTCTCTATGTCGGCGGCAAGGCGGAGAGCCTCGCGGACGGCGTGAAGCTCGCCGCGGAGCTGATCGACAGCGGAAAGGCCACGGCGGTCCTTGACACCTTTATCCGCGTATCGAACGAGTAAGAGGTGGGTGCACAGTAACATAGCCTTGACAGGACTTCTCCAGAGTAATATGATAAAGCAGTTGTCGCATTTATTTCTCTGGAGAGTTCCAAATAAGGACGCCGAAGGTGTAAGGCAGGAAAGCAGACTGCTGATCTCTCAGGCAAACGGACAGAGCATAGCTGTATGCATATAACCGTTTTTACTCTTTGGAGAGCTGGACATTGTCCCAGCTCTTTTTTGCGTCCCGGAAATGTCGTCCCGGGAGGCAGAGTGAATGCGTAACAAGGATCTGCTATATTCATTCTCATGAAAAGGGGAGAAATGGTTCATGACTGCATTTAACAACTTTCTTTCAAATCTCGATAATATGATCTGGGGTCTGCCCCTCATCATCGCGATCCTGGCGACCGGTCTCTTTCTCACGATCCGGCTGAAGGGTCTGCAGTTCCGCAAGTTTCCGACTGCCGTCAAGGAAATCTTTACAAATGAAGTCAGCGGCGAGCACGGCGACGTGACGAGCTTCCAGGCTCTGTGCACGGCGCTCTCCGCAACAATCGGAACCGGCAACATCGTCGGCGTCGCGACGGCAATCGCAGCCGGCGGCCCGGGCGCTCTGTTCTGGATGTGGCTCGCGGCTCTCGTCGGAACGGCGACAAAATTCTCCGAGTGCATGCTGGCCGTCAAGTACCGCCAGGTCGCGGAGGACGGCCATATCGTCGGCGGCCCGTTCTACTACATTGAGAAGGGCATGGGCGAGAACTGGAAGTGGCTTGCAAAAATTTTCGCGGTCTTCGGCGTTCTCGTCGGTCTCTGGGGAATCGGAACATTTTCTCAGATCAACGGTATCACAAGCGCGGTCAAGACGTTTTTTGACCCGAATACGGTACAGGCAGTCCACCTCTTCGGCAAGACCTACTCGCTCAGTGTTGTCATTTCCGGACTGATCCTCACATTCTTCGTCGCGCTCGTTATTATCGGCGGCATCCGCAGAATCTCGGCGGTCGCTGAGAAGGTCGTTCCGTTCATGGCGATCATGTATGTTGCGATCTGCCTGATTGTCCTCTTCACACATGTGACGAGCATTCCGGCCGCATTTGTGACGATTGTTCAGAGTGCGTTCGGTCTCCGCGCGGCGGCCGGCGGCGCGATGGGCGCGATGATCGTCGCGATGCAGAAGGGTATTGCGCGAGGCATCTTCTCAAATGAGGCGGGCCTCGGCTCCGCGCCGATTGCGGCTGCGGCTGCCCAGACGGATGAGCCGGTCCGTCAGGGTCTTGTGTCCATGATGGGTACATTTATCGATACAATCATCATCTGCACGATGACAGGTCTCACAATTGTCATCACAGGCGCAAACAATATCAGCGGACTCGAGGGCGTTCAGATCACGACGAAGGCTATGCAGATCGGACTTCCGTTCCCGGAACAGGTCTCCGCGTTCCTGCTTATGCTCTCGCTGGTGTTCTTTGCATTTACAACGATTCTCGGCTGGGACTACTACAGTGAGAAGTGCCTCGAGTATCTGACGCACAACAACCAGAAGGTGGTTCATTTCTACCGCTTCCTCTACATTCTTTGCGTCTTCATCGGACCGTACATGAGCGTATCGGCTGTCTGGACGATCGCGGATATCGTAAATGGTCTCATGGCGATCCCGAACCTGATCGCGCTGTGGGCTCTGAACGGCGTTGTCGTCGCGGAGGTAAATGACTACTTCAAGCGCATGAAGGAATTAAACCGCTACAGATAAATGACAGCATCGCTTCCCTCTCCATGTGTCAGATGCAGCACAAGGAGAAATGCAAAGTGCTCTGAGTCCGGGGTGCTGAATAGCCGCGGATGTGCTATGATGAAACAAAGCGAAGACATTGAGTCTGCGCTGCTATGGCACAAAGGGGGAAAGCGGCATTGAAATTCAAGGGCATCAGAAAGACCGGAGATGGCACGCATATCTTCCGGTATGATCTTGACTATATCGCGGAGGACGGCAGGAACAAGAAGTACGAGATTGTGAGCCGCGATCCGAACATCACAAGGCTTGAGGAGCTGCAGAACTGGCACAGCAAGACTGTGACGCTGATCTGCATTTCCACGGACAACACAAGAATTCTTCTGAGCCGGGAGTATCGCATGGCTGTCGGGGACTGGATCTATAATTTCCCGTCAGGCATCATCGATCCCGGTGAGCTTCCGACGCAGGCTGCGGCGCGCGAGCTGAAGGAGGAGACGGGACTTACACTCGTAAAGCGAATCGTCCGTCTCCGGAGCAGCTACAATGCACCCGGACTCACAAATGAGACCACGTCTGTCGTGATCGGTCTCGCGGACGGCGAGATCGGAAAGAGCACATCGAGCTTCGAGGAGATTCGCGCGCGGTGGTTCACGAAGGATGAGGTCAGACAGATCCTGAAGAAACAGAAAATGTCGGCGAGAGCGCAGCTCTTCTGCTTTACCTGGGCCTACGGCGACATGTCCATCGAAAAGCTCGCCGAAGAGTCGGACGATTATGATGAGGGCCATCTGTGGTGAAACCTGAACAGGAGGTCCGGGCCGCGAGGCAGGACCTGTACAATCTGATCGCAGAGCTCTGTTCATTTATTACAAAGAAGGATTCGGACAATTATCTGGTCAGCTACAGCTGCCTGTCCGAGGAGGAAGAGCTCAGGATCGAAGAAAGAATTGAAAAGAACACACCTCTCGCCGTTTCGTCGGGAGGTGCGTTTGTTGTTATCCGGGATACTGATCTGACGGAGGAGTTTCTGAAGAACCTCCGTCTGTTTTCGACTGCGCTCGTGCTGGACGATGACCGGAACTGTATCATGAAGCTCCTGCAGACGCTCGACGGCGCGCTGTATCTCATTCTTCAGGATGAGATGGAGCGGATGAGCATCCATCCCGGGCATATGACGGGAAATGCAGACCCGGCGGATTCTGATGACATGGCGATTCCGGCGGACTCGGGACTTGACGCGCTCAATACTAACGAGGACGAGATGGGCATCCGGCTGATTCCGAGATGTCAGTGCGTCTGGGCCAGAAAGAGCCGCCAGTACTTCTCCGAGAGACGGCTCGATATATACCTGAAATATCTTATCGTGGTGGAGAAGAGACGGACGTCTGACATCAGGGACCGCCATATCTTTCTGCCGGATGGCTTCTTCAAGTCCTTCGATGAGAAGAAGGAGCTTGTGATCGCGACGACGCCGCTCACGCTTCAGTCGGACTTCTCCATTCATTTTCACAGGCACCAGAATATCCAGAGCTTCACGCTCGACTACAACCGGCCGGCGGCAGCTGCCATCAACCATCTGGTGTGGGAGAAGATCACGGAGGCGGGACAGAAGGGCGCCGAGATGATCGTATTTCCGGAAATGATGGGCACCGAGACGATGGAGGCTGCGATCCGGGAGAAGCTTAAGGGCCTTCCGGCAAAGGAGCAGGAGAAGATCCCGGCGATGATTATCCTTCCGAGCCTCTTTGTGCGGGGACATAATTTCACGTCGATTATCGACCGGAGGGGAAATCTCCTTGCGCGGCAGTACAAGCAGAACCCGTATGTCATGCGCTGCCGGCACGGCAACTATATGGAGGGCATCGAGGGGTCCGATGAGGTTGTCATTTTCCACTATCCGGGAATCGGCCGGTTCGCGGTGATGATCTGCAAGGACTTTCTCACGACGCGCTACATGGAGCGGATCATGCGGAGCTTCAAGCTCACACTGATTATTGTGCCCGCCTATTCGACGGGCGCCTACGACTTCCAGACGTCATTTGAGACGTGCGCACACGACTACTGCAATGTGGTCTGGATCAACAGCTGCGCGGCGCTGATCCCGGGCAAGGAGAAGAATTTCCGCTACATCGGCTATACGCGCCGCCGGATCAGCCGCTATCAGACGCAGGAGGACGCCTGTCATGAGATGACGCCCTGTGTCGGTCTCTTCTCCGGAAAATGCAGACACGACTGCCTGTACCTCGATACGGTCGGGAAGGTCTGAGGGGGTGAATACATGATTCAGGAAAATGAGATCTTGAAAATTTATGGGACGGATTTTGCCGATATGACGTATGAGCTCCTTGCGCGCGCGGACCTTACGTCTCTCATCGGTGACAAAAACATGCGGATCGGCATCAAGCCGAATCTTGTCTGTCCGTCGCCGGCGGAGTTCGGCGCGACGACGCACCCGCAGGTTGTCGAGGGCATCATCTGTTATCTGCGTGACAATGGCTTTGAGCAGATCGTGATCGCCGAGGGCTCCTGGGTCGGGGACCGGACGAGTGATTCGTACGAGTACTGCGGGTACCGCGAGCTCTGTGAGCGGCTTCAGGTTCCATTTATTGACACGCAGAAGCAGGGCTCTCACCCTGTCAAATGCGGGGACATGGAGCTTCAGGTGTCGGACGTCGTCGATGACATTGACTTTCTGATCAATGTGCCTGTCCTCAAAGGCCACTGTCAGACGCATATGACCTGTGCCCTGAAGAACCTGAAGGGACTGATCCCGAATACGGAGAAGCGGCGCTTCCACCGTCTGGGACTTCACAGGCCGATCGCGCATTTGCAGAAGGCGATCCATCAGGATTTCATTGTGGTCGATCATATCTGCGGCGATCCGGACTTTGAGGAGGGCGGCCATCCGCTCGTGCGGAACTGCGTCATGGCAGCGCTCGATCCGGTTCTCACGGACAGCTACGCCTGCAGTCTTCTCGGTGTCGACGTGCACGACGTGCTCTACGTCCTGCTTTCTGAGGAGCTCGGCATTGGAGATGCGGACATCTCACATGCGAAGATTATCGATCTGAACGGAAGCGGTGCCGAGCAGGCGATTCCGGCGGAGAAGAAGCATCTCGCGGTGTCGTATGCCGTGGATGAGGTGGACTCGTGCAGCGCCTGCTACGCAAGTCTTGTCCCGGCGCTTGACCGGCTTGAGAAGGAGGGGCTTCTTGCGAAGCTCCACACGAGAATCGCGATCGGGCAGGGACACCAGGGTGAGAAGGGTGAGCTCGGCATCGGAAAATGCACGAAGGACTTCTCATTCTGCGTGATGGGATGTCCGCCGGATGAGGAGAAAATCTATCGGGAGCTCAGGCGCTACATCGAGGAGCACGACGGATTTTGACGCAGGCAACATGACAGTTGTATACTGAATATGATGCCAGACAGTACAGACAAGGAGGATTTTCGACTATGGTACAGATGGAAGAGCTGAATATCAAGGGTACCGGCGCTATGGGTACGATGCTTGTCGCTCCGGGCGGCGAGGGGCATCCGAATATGATTGTTGTTCAGTGCAGGAAGGGCTATCTTATGTGCGGCTATCTGAATCTCGCGGCTGCGGAGAAGTTCGGTGACGCGGCTGTTCTTGTCGGCGGCGCTGATTTTGCGGCGGTTCTGAAAAACCCGATCAAGGGGATGACGGAGGCGGCAAAGCTTGCAGGCGTCAAGGAAGGCATGACCGGCGAGGAGGCCGCGGCTGTGCTTAACTCGTAAATAACCTGGTCATTGAATGGCCGAATCCTCGCCCGGTTGTCTTAAAAGCAAGAGGCGACCGGGCATCCGGGGACACAATGACCTGCGCTGTCCGAGGCGGATGCGGGCATTGCAATTTCCGCCGGCGCGGCGATTGCAAAGGAAATATCCGATGCCGGTGCATGGCTCGGAAGACTCATGGCGATGAAGGAATACGATCAAGGCATGTGCTTCTTTTTCTGAGGCACGTGCCTTTCATTTTCTGATATTTTCTGCGGATTATTCTCCGCAAGCTTTTCGACAAAATCGCAGAACCTGTTCATAGCGTCGATTCTGCTTCGTATGACCTTACGCATATAGACATCTCCTTTTTGTAATTATTCAGCGCCCCTTATGTCAGGCGTTCTCCTCGAGGATTCTGCCGAGAGATGCAATCGAGCTCGTGTGAGAGCGGATAACCTTTGTGCAGGGGGCCGTCTCATTCAGTGCGTACTGCACCATTTTGTGAGAAACGGTGTGTGTGAACAAGATCATGAGGTCCGGTGAGCCGATGCGGCTTTTCATACCTGTGTTGAACTTACAGAATACCTTCGCGTCGCAGCCGTGCTTCCTGCACAGGTCCTTGTAACGACGCTCCATACACTCATTTCCTCCGATGATCACGACACTCATGGCTGTTCCTCCTGACCTGGTAATGACTTAAAAATTAGATACAACTAACTGAGCGGCTGATAAAAAGCTCCCCCGGCGGGAGCAAAATAAGTTTAACTTATTTAACCATGATTCTATATGATTTTATTCCAATTGTCAATTCTTTTCTATTGTTACAACCCCAGTATTGCTTACCCGTCATTATTTCCATCGCATCGTGTTCACTCTGCGACAGAACGCCATCTTTTTCAAACCTGCATGCAGAGTGAACAATACCATCGTATGAGTTACTGTTCACACGCCATCAGACCTCGGTGAACGGTCAGCGATATCAGGAGCGGTGAGGGCGTTATACGGAGGAGCCCGAAGATCACCCCGAGGAGCTGAAAGCGACGAGGGGAAGCTGAGGGGGACGGAGTCTGCCCGATACCGCCCTGATATTCGCGACCGCATGCGACTTTGGGTGGCGTGTGAACTGTAACCATCCCCTCAAAGAGCTTGACAAGGCGGCCTGTATATGAGAATAATGAGTGGTTATTGTGAAAGATGCATTTGTTTCCGGCTTGCCGGAAGGAGGAATTCATATGTGTGGTATTGTCGGTTATGTGGGCACAAAGCAGGCGGCACCGATTCTGCTGGACAGTCTTACAAAGCTTGAATATAGAGGATATGACTCCGCGGGCATCGCGGTCCGCGACGGAGACGGAGAGACGGTTATCATCAAGGCGAAGGGAAGACTGCAGAATCTCCGCAACAAGACGAACGACGGCATGTCTGTCAAGGGAACCTGCGGCATCGGCCACACGCGCTGGGCGACACACGGGGAGCCGTCCGAGAACAACGCGCATCCGCACTGCAGCGACGACATGAATGTCGTCGGCGTCCACAACGGCATCATTGAGAACTACGCGGAGCTCAAGGCAAAGCTTCTCCGCCACAACTATAAATTCTATTCCGAGACGGATACAGAGGTCGCGGTCAAGCTGATCGATTACTACTATAAGAAATATCAGCACACGCCGATCGACGCGATTAACCACGCGCAGGTCCGGATCCGTGGCTCCTACGCGTTTGCGCTGCTGTTCAAGGATTATCCGAATGAGATCTATGTCGTGCGGAAGGACAGCCCGATGATCCTCGGCGTCGCGGATGACGGATCCTATATCGGATCTGATGTCCCGGCGATCCTGAGTCACACGCGCAAGGTTTACTACATCGGAAACTTCGAGCTCGGACGACTCACGCGCGAGGGCATTACATTTTACAATCTGGACGGCGATGAGATCAAGAAGGAGCTGAAGACGATCGAGTGGGACGCCTCGGCAGCTGAGAAGGGCGGCTATGAGCACTTCATGATGAAGGAGATCCACGAGCAGCCGAAGGCCGTTCAGGACACGATCAACGCGTATGTCAAGGACGGCGGTGACAAGGACCCGAAGTCCTTCATCGATCTTTCCGTGCTGAAAATGGATGAGGAGAAGTTCAGCTCTCTGAAGCGGCTGTATATTGTCGCGTGCGGGTCCGCCTACCATGTCGGCATGGTCGGCAAATACGTGATCGAAAAGCTCGCGAGAATTCCGGTGGATGTGGACTTTGCCTCCGAATTCAGATACAGAGATCCGATTCTCGATCCGGATTCCGCGGTTGTCATCATTTCCCAGTCTGGAGAGACGGCTGACTCACTGGCAGCGCTTCGTCTCGCGAAGGAGCGCCGCGTTCCGACGATCGCTGTCGTCAACGTGCTCGGCTCTTCGATTGCGCGTGAGGCGGACCACGTCATGTACACATACGCGGGACCGGAGATCGCCGTCGCGACGACGAAGGCCTACAGCTGTCAGCTGATCGCGATGTATATTCTCGCAATTGCGCTCGGCAAGAACCACGGAAGGATCGACGATGCGCGTGAGGCGGAGCTTCTCGGAGCGATGAAGAAGCTGCCGCAGCAGATCGGCCGCGTCATCGAGGACAAGGAGCGGATCCAGTGGTTTGCCGCGAAGTACGCGAACGCGCATGATGTGTTCTTCATCGGCCGCGGTCTCGATTATGCGATCACGCTCGAGGGAAGCCTGAAAATGAAGGAAGTCTCGTACATCCACTCGGAGGCCTATGCGGCCGGCGAGCTGAAGCACGGGACGATCAGTCTGATCGAGCAGGGAACGCTTGTGATCGGCGTCATGACGCAGGACGACCTCTACGAGAAGACGCGCAGCAATATGGTCGAGGTCAAGAGCCGCGGAGGCTATCTCATGGGGCTCACGACGGACGGCCACTACGGAATCGAGGACACCGTGGATTTCGCGGTCTATGTCCCGCGGACAGAGCAGGTCTTCACACCGAGCCTTGCGGTCGTACCGCTTCAGCTGATGGGCTATTACCTCAGCGTCGCGAAGGGCCTCGACGTCGACAAGCCGAGGAACCTCGCAAAGAGCGTCACAGTCGAGTAAAAACGTATGGATACAGCAAGCGCCGCAGCACAGATTTTTGTGCCGCGGCGCTCTTCATTTTCTGAATTTTTATGGTAACATAAGATATATCATTCCAGTTCGCAGGAATTCCTGCAGAAAGCGGTACGTATGGATTATGAACCCATGAACATTCCAATGGAAGTGCAGCCGAACTGCGTCGTCGGCATCGGTGCGTCTGCCGGGGGACTTGAGGCACTTCAGCAGTTTCTGACATTTCTGCCGAAGGACACAGGGATGGCATTCGTCATCATTCAGCATCTGTCTCCGGACCACAAGAGCCTGCTGGCTGAGATTCTCAGCAAATACACGGCTATGCCCATCCAGGAGGTCACGGACGGCATGCAGGTCAAGCGGAACAACATTTATCTGATTCCGCCGAAATATAATATAGAGATCACATCGGATATTCTTCACCTGAAGGAGTATAACCACAACCTGATCAATCATCCGATCGATATATTCTTCCGCTCGCTCGCGCAGGCGTATGAGAACCGCGCGGTCGCGGTCATTCTGTCGGGAACCGGCTCCGACGGCACGAACGGCATCCGCTCCATCAAGGAGCAGAACGGCGTCATCATCGTGCAGAACCCGGATACGGCGAAGTTCGACGGCATGCCGAAAAATGCAATCAGCACCGGCTTTGTCGATCTGATTCTCTCGCCGGACGCGATCGCGAAGGAGATGGCGCACATTTCCTCGTCGATCAATCTCTCGAACGGCCGGATGCAGCTGACGGACGGGGACCTCATGTCGCAGGTCTTCTCGATCCTGAAGTCTGTCACGAACACGAACTATACCTATTACAAGCAGACGACGATTCTCCGGCGCATTGAGCGCAGAATCGTCGTGACGCACACGCAGAATCTTCAGAGCTACGTCGACTACCTGAAGAAAAACCAGGAGGAGGCGAAGACACTCGCGAAGGAGGTTCTGATCGGCGTTACGTCATTCTTCCGCGACCCGGAGTACTTTGATGTCCTGAAGCAGAGAGTCATCACGGATATCGTGCGCAACGGGCGGCAGTCCGACCAGATCCGCGTGTGGGTCGCCGGCTGCTCGACAGGTGAGGAGGCGTACTCGATCGCCATCCTCTTCTCAGAGGTCATGGAGGAGCTGAACATCCGTCGCGATGTCAAGATTTTCGCCACGGACCTCGATGCCGATTCGATCCAGTTCGCGAGCCGCGGCATCTACGGGGAGAACATCATCGAGGATGTGAGTGTGAGCCGTCTGAGCCGGTACTTTACGCGCAAGGGTTCGAAGTATATCGTGAACCACGAGATCCGCACGATGATTGTGTTCGCGCAGCACAACGTCTTCCAGGACCCGCCGTTCGGGAGGCTTGATCTCATTTCCTGCAGAAACCTGCTGATTTACTTCCAGACGGTGCTGCAGAAGAACCTGTTCTCGATCTTCCACGTCGCGCTCAAGGACGGCGGCTATCTCTTCCTCGGAAAGTCCGAGTCGGTCGGGGAGTACTCCGACGTCTTCCGGACATTCTGCGCCAATGAGAAGATCTTCGTCCACCACGCGTCGGGCAAGAAGCCGCCGCACTCGAAGATTCCGTACTCGATGCAGAACGTCGAGAACAACCTCGACCTTCCGACCGGGACAAATGTGAGACGGAAGTCAATGAGCGAGTACCGCAGCGAAGAGGTCGACATGCACATCTTCGAGTCGCTGATGCCGGCATGCATCGTTGTCGACGCGAAAAATGAGCTGAAGCATTCGTTCGGCGACTGCAGCAAGTTCCTCACGATTCCGGCGGGCACCGCGACGCTCGATGTTTTTCTGCTGCTCAGGGAGGACCTCAAGATCGCGTTCTCGACGGCCCTCAAGGAGGCGAGGGTCACGGGGAAGCGCGTCGCATATGACCACATCCCGGTAAAGCTGGAGAATGAGCCGGAGTACATCACGGTCGTCGCGCTTCCCGTCACGGACAAGAGCGGCGAGAAGACCGGGATGACGGCGGTCGCGTTCATCCGCTCCGACCGGAGACTGCAGGGACCTGTAAAGAAATACAATATTGATACGGCCGCGGCGAACCGTATTTCCGATCTGGAGAAGGACCTCCGCGTCGCGCAGGACAGCCTGCATCAGACGGTCATGGAGCTCGAGTCGGTGAACGCGGAGCTTCAGGCGGCCAATGAGGAGCTTCTCACGTCAAATGAGGAGCTGCAGAGCTCAAATGAGGAGCTGCAGTCCGTCAACGAGGAGCTTTACACGGTCAACTCCGAGTACCAGTCGAAGGTCTCGGAGATCGCAGCCGTCAATGACGACATGGCGAATTTCCTGTCGACGACACTGATCGGCATCATGATGGTCGACAGGGATCTCAATATCAGGAAGTATACGGAGTATATTGCGTCGGAGTTCAATGTGGCCGCGCAGGACGTCGGCCGCTCGCTCCAGTACATCGCCTATAATTTCGCGTCGATCAGTCTGATGGACCTCTCGAGGAAGGTGCTTGAGACGATGGAGACCGTCGAGTGCAAGACGACATCGATCTCGGGCAAGACGTACCTTATCCGCATCGCGCCGTATCGGGTGACGAAGGATACGACGCAGAGCGCGGGAGATGGAACGCAGACAGGAGGAAAGTCTGCCGAGTCGGACGCGAAGATCAAGGGGCTGGTCATTTCATTTGTCGATCTGACGAAGCAGGTGAGCGACGAGCAGCAGCTGGAGGAGGTCAGCGAGGCGCTCCGGATCGCGGCAAAGACGAGCCAGGAGAAGGAGAATTTCCTGTCCCATATGAGCCACGATATGCGGACGCCGCTCACGGCGATCATGGGGCTTCTCGAGCTCTCGCTGAAGGATCCGGGCCTCACGCCTGGCGTGCGCGACAATCTCGAGAAAATGCAGAGCTCAAGCCGCTATCTCTTAAGTCTCATTGACGAGGTGCTCGAGACGAGCAAGCTCGATGCGGGCAAGGTCGTCAGCGAGTTTGACGTTGTCCGTGAGAAGGATGTCTTTGACGAGGTCAATTCCATCATTGAGGAGAGGGCGAAGAGCTCGCGCGTGAATTACCATTTCGAGCTCAATAACTGCCGGAACGAGGTCATCATGATGGATGTCGACCATGTGGCGCGGATTCTCGTGAATCTCCTCGGAAATGCAGTCAAGTTCACGCCGCCGGGCGGTGATGTCACGCTGCGCGTCGACGCGAGGTACACAAGTGACGGGCGCGTGACGCACACGTACGAAGTGAAGGACACGGGCATCGGCATCAGCCGTGAATTTATGGCGAGAATGTATCTGCCGTTTGAGCAGGACAATTCCGTGCAGGTCTCTGACCGCGAGGGCACGGGACTCGGGCTCTTCATCAGCCACAGGCTCGTCAATCTCCTCGGCGGCACGATCAAGTGCCAGTCGGAAATCGGCAAGGGAACGGTTTTCACGGTCACGATTACGTATGATCTCGCGACGGATGACCAGAAGAAGCTGAAGACGCAGAAGGAGGCGAATTTCGACGTCTCCGTCCTGCAGGGCAAGACGGTGCTTGTCGCGGAGGACAACAAGCTGAATGCGGAGGTGATCGAGGATATCCTCGAGCTGAACGGCATGCGTGTCGTCCACGCGGAGAACGGCCGCGATGCCGTCGAGAAATTCAAGGCGTCGGAGCCGGGGACCTTAAGCGCCGTGCTCCTTGATCTCCGGATGCCGATTCTCGACGGATTCGGCGCGGCGAAGGCCATCCGCGCGATCGGGACCGATTACGCGAAGAAGATTCCGCTGATCGCGCTCTCGGCGGACGTATACGACAAGGTCGGCGAGCAGTGCGAGGAGGCCGGCATGAACGCGCGCCTCGCAAAGCCGATCAACACGCTCGAGCTGTTCCGCGTGCTGAGCCGGGAAATATCGAAAGAAAAGTGAAACAGAGGCCCGGACATTTCCGGGCCTCTGTTTATGTGGTGCTGAACGTTTTCTGATTCCGGGGTTTCGCCGGGAGAGGTGTTTCACGTCCTCGGACCAGGGATGCCGTATTCCACGGGCGCGTACGCATAGCCGTTTTACGTCCCCGGCTCGAGGACGCGGAGCACGTCTCCGGCATCGAAGGTGACCGTATCCGTCTGCTCTGTCTCGATGCGGAACAGCGCATTTCCCGCGATATGCTCGGCCGCCTGCTCGAGCTCGCGGCAGCCTGTGCGGTCCTCGAAGCGGCGGATGACCGCGTCGACCGCATCGTCCGTGAGCACGACCTCGGACGGGGACATGCCCATCCGCTTCAGGACGCGCGGCATCGAATAGCGCGTAAATATGATCCGTTTCTCGTCCGGCGTGTAATCCGGAATCTCGATGAGCGAGAAGCGGGAGAGAAGAGGGCCGCTGATGCGGTCCTTTTCATTTGCCGTCGCGATGGAGTAGACGCCGCCGGTCGGGATCGCGCATTCCATGTAGACGTCCGTGAAGCCGAGGTTATCGAGAAGCGTCAGCAGCACATCGGACGGATTTCCGTGAGGCCCCTCGGAGTCGGCCTTGTCGAGCTCGTTGATGATGAAGACGATGTTTGACTGTCCGGCCTTTGAGAAGGCCTCCATGATCTTTCCGGGCTTTGCGTTGATGTAGACGCGCGGGCTGCCGGTCAGGGCCTCGGGATCACGGATTGTGCTCATATCGAGCACGGCGGTCGGGAGCCTTAGAATCCGGCCGACGGCGTAGGCGAGCCTTGATTTTCCGGTTCCCGGCGGTCCGACGAGGAGCAGGCCGTAGGATGGCAGTGTGTGCGTGCGGTTGATCTGGATGATTGTCTCAACGACGCGCTGTTTGACGGTCTCAAGGCCATAGAGCTCCTCGTCGAGGATCTGCTTCGCCTTCCACGGGTCAATGGGAGGAAAGTCTGTTGACTCCCAGCGGATGTTCATCATCATTGTGAGCGCGCGCTTTGCGTGTGTGCGCTCGTCGGCGCTAAGGAGCGGGCTCTCGAGCGCCCGCAGTGTGCGCTCCGTCCAGCGGCGGATTGTCACAGGCAGCGTGATGCCCGCGAGTCTTGCAAAGCGCTGCGCGCTCTCAAAATCGTCAAAGGACATGGAGTCATCGTCCTTCTTTGCGTCTTCCGGGAACACCTGGGACGTGAGGAGACGGCGGATCATCGTCTGCAGGAACTCTTCGTCCATCGCGTCTTTCAAGGCCTGCGGGTCCTTCAGGATATGAATCTGTGTGGCGGCAAATGTCCGGCCGGCGCTGATGAAGCCGCGAAGCTTGACGCGGACATGGTCATCGCACAGTTCCCCGAGGAGCTGCTTTATGCGGACGTCGATGTCGGAGAGAGGCGCAAGCGAGGTCTTCTTCTCTGCGTCTTCTTCGTTCCGGACGGGAGAGCTTTCTGCCCCGGAGATATCGGAGAAAGAGCCGGCAGCGGTATCACGGACATGGCTGCTCTCATGCTGCGCCGGAAGCTCGTACTCGAAGGAGAGAGCGCCGTCTGCCGTGATGAATTCTCCTGTCAGCGTATTCATCGTGCGGCCGTCCTTCAGCGCAAGCGTAAAGAGAACGCGGCCGCGCGCCGGTTCATCCTCCGACTGCTCTGCCATGCCATCCGTCCCGCATTTTCTGACAAAATCGCAGGTCCCGAACGACTCGAGCACGGCAATCTCCTCTGCGGCGGATGTCGTCTTTCCGTCAAACGTCTTATTCCAGAATTTCCTCAGTTCCTCTTTCTGCTCATCTGTCGTCTTTCCGCTGAAGCGGAATCCGTACAGATCAAGTGCTTCATCCAGTGTTTTCACATGTATTCCCTCCACGAGTCCCGGCACATGAAGACCGGGGTTGTCTCATTATACCAGAAGAAATCTGATCTGGCGATTGACCGCGCGAAAGAATAAACGGACAGTTCAAAATTTGGAAATGCAAACTGCCCGGCCCTGCTGTATGGTATACTGGTCGCAGCGACATTCCTGATCATTGCAATCCGGAACAGTGATATCCGTGATGGCGTTAAGATGTATATACAGGTAGAACAGGAATGCGAGTATTCATAGGGGAGGGAATTAATATGTCTGATAGGACCAGCCGGATCATCGGTTCGGCGCTGCTTCTTGTTTTCGGCCTCGTGCTGCTTCTGTATCCGGGAGCGACTCTGCTCTTTGCGGGGCGGCTGATCGGCTTTGTGCTGCTGGTGGCTGGCGTCGTTATGTTTGTCAGTCAGATCGGAAATTTAAAGAACGGGACGGCCCCGGCGGGACAGATCGCGCTCGCGGTCGCCATGCTGGTGCTCGGCGTGGTTGTCATGAGCAACGCGGCCGCATTCACGGTTCTGATCCAGATCGTGCTCGGCGTCGTCATGATTGTCGATGGCATCACGCACATCACAAACAGCCGGCTTCTTCTGGGGCCGCAGCAGACGGCTCTCGTCGTCATGGGTGTCATTTCCATCATCTTCGGCGTGATTGTCGTGTTTAATCCGTTCGATACGGCAAAGATCTTCGTCAGCGTCTCCGGTGTCTTCTACATCTACGACGGCATCGTCGGACTGATAGAGGCGGCGCTCGGCAGAGCGGTATAATAAAGTCCGGTGGGCGATCCGGTTTTACTGCAGAATATGGCTCGTGGCTTGTCCACGGGCCGTATTTTTATGCAGAAGTGGCGCTGCTTACGGAACAAAGCGGTAGCCGATGCCGCGGACGGTCTGGATGTGAGGCTGGTCTGTGTGGCGATCCTCGATTTTTTTGCGGAGCCGGTTGATGTAGACCATGATCGTGTTGTCATCGACGACGCCGCTTGTTCCCCAGACGGTCTCATAGATCATTTCTTTCGTGAAAACCTGCTGCGGGTGCTTCATAAAGAGAAGCATGAGAGCGCTCTCCTTGGCGGAAAGAACCAGTTCCTCTTCATTTTTGTAGAAGCGCATCGTCGTCGTGTTGTACGAGAAGATGCCGCAGTGAATGATATCCTTTGCGGAGGAATCGCCGCCCTCACTTCGTCTGATCAGCGCCTTGATCTTGGCTCCGAGCACGATCGGACGGAATGGCTTTGTGATGTAGTCGTCTGCGCCGATCGAGAGACCATAGACGGAGTCATAATCCTCATCTCTTCCGCTGATGATCATGACTGGTGTGGTGATTCCCCGGTCCCGGATTTTTTTGATGACCTCAAAGCCCTCCATGTCTCCCAGCATGACGTCCATCAGAATGACGGAAAACTGATGCTCGCGAATGAGCTGCAGGGCCTCCTTTCCGCTGTGCGCGACCATCGGTGTGAGACCATTGCTCATAACGACCTTTTCAAGCAGCCGGCAGATTGCCGGATCGTCATCCGTAATCAGAACATTGCCTTCCATTGACAATTCCTCCAAAAATATGCTCTATCCTGCAAATATTTTAGTATGATTATAGGCAGGTGTCAAAATGAACATTGGCTCGATGACTGTACATGAATCGGGCTGACGTTTCTGAGGGAGGATCAAATATGAAGGCGCTTCGAAGGCTGTTTCCCCTTATTACGATTGTTGTGCTTGTGCTGCTCGCTGTGCTTGTCGCGATAGGAAGCGCGATCTGGGACGATTACGGTAACAAGATCGTCGAAAATCTGAAGCAGCAGATGCTGAATGAGTCAGAGATCACTGCGAACCAGATGAGCCTTGCGATGTCCGGCTATCTGAACGAATTTGATGTGATCACGTCTATGGCAGACTCCGCAGATGCCGACGGATATTTCAGCAATCTTGTTCATTCGGACAACGGACTTTCAAGAGACGTCACCGTTATGGATCAGGATGGCACGGTGGTGTATTCTGTGAGCAATCCGGTGTACACAACCTACATCAAGGCATCTGATGTGAGCAGCCGGGTCTCAATCTATTTTGCTGAGGACGAGGCAGGAAGCCACTATTTTGTCTTTCAAAAGACACTGGATGATGGCAGGACCGTGCGCTATGCGATTGATGAGGATACATACTACGAGGATGTGCTTGCAAAGGTGAAGATCGGGCGCAACGGCTATCTGATCCTCAAGAATTCAAGCGGGCTGATTCTGATGCACAAGGATAAGGACCAGTGGGGCATCGATGTTATTGAGGGCCGGAGAGAAATGTATCCGGACCTCGATTACAGCTCTCTCGAGGCGATGGTGAAGAAGCAGGATGAGGGCGGCAGCGGCGTGCTGACATACGATTCCTACTGGTGGACGAGCAAGGACAAGACAAAGGTGAAGAAGATCAGCGCATATGCGGAGGTGCCTCTTGGTGATGATTTCTGGGTTGTCAGCAGTGTTGTCGATTACAGTGACTTCGTCGGACCTGTGAACGAAGGCTTCCGGGAGGTCTCTGCTCTTTTTTCGATCGCGACGCTCCTCGCGCTGTTCCTCATTTTCCTCATCAGTGCGCTGATTGTCGATAAGCGGCGCGTGCAGTCACAGAATGATTCTCTGCGGAAAATTAACGACCGGCTGGAGTATCTGCACACGGAAGAGGAGAAGATGGCACATCAGCAGCAACTGCAGGTGATTGGCACGATGACTGGCGGCATTGCGCACGAGTTCAATAATATTCTGACTCCGATCATGGGATATTCCGAGATGCTGATGATGGAGCTGCCGAAGGAGTCGGAGGCTTACTCAGAGGCATCTGAAATTTATGACGCGTCGGAGAAGGCGGGAGACATTGTGCGGCAGATCTCGGCCCTCAGCAGAAAGAATATGGAGACTGTCTTCAAGCAGCTGGCCCTTCAGAGCATACTGGAGCGGTCCTACAAGATGATGACGTCGATCTGTCCGGCAAATGTAAGGCTCACGAAGGAATTTCAGGTGAGCGACGCGCAGATTCTCGGAAACAAGACGCAGTTTAACCAGGTCATGCTGAACCTGTTTATCAATGCGGTCCATGCGATTGGCAAGGCGGACGGAACGGTTGTATACAGAGCGGAGCTGATGGCGCGGGAGGATGCCGGAAAGATCCCGCAGGCAAAGAAGCTGCTTGCATCCGGAGAGTGGGAGACCTATGTCCATATCAGTCTGACGGACAGTGGCTGCGGCATGACGAAGGAGACGATGAGCCAGATCTTCCTTCCGTTCTTTACGACAAAGAAGGCCGGGGAGGGGACAGGACTCGGACTTGCGCTTGCCGAGCGGTATATTACGGAGCACAAGGGAATTATCTATGCGGAGAGCGAGCCCGGGAAAGGCTCTGTCTTTCATATTCTTCTTCCGATTATGGAGAAGCAGGAGATGCTCGAGTCTCTGGAGCACGATATTGAGACGGTCAGGCGCGTCCTTGTGGCGGATGACAACCAGAAGGTCCTTCACATGCTGGAGAACAATATGAAGAAGGTCCATATCGAGGTTGTATCCTGTGACACAAGAGAGAAGCTGATGGAGGCACTGAAGGACGGAACCTGTGACATGCTTCTGATTGACGAGGAGTTTGACAATCACAGTGCTGTGGATATCTGCATGCAGGCGCGCGGCCTGCAGCCGGACATGCTTTCATTTGTCATGGTGGATTATGTCAATGAGGCTGTGCTTGAGGCTGAGGACCGTCATCTGATCAGCGGCTATCTGCTGAAGCCGGTCTCCGTCGCGGCTATCCTGGGAAAATACAAGATTCTGAACAGTCTGAAAGCGCAATCTTAACAATCTGAAAGGTTTTGCGGGAAGAACTGTAAGG
>JAZHVT010000024.1:0-28672 GCA_036453145.1 Eubacteriales bacterium | reverse complement strand
TAAATTCGTAGCGAACAACCCTACCAGAAAATACGGTAAATTCAGAATCAGGAGCTTTTTCATTTTTCTCTTATCCATCACAGATCACGCTCCTGTTTCTTCTCTCGAACCTTCTTCGGAATCGCTGCGACAATTTCCTTGAACTTCTTCAGCTGCGCCAGAACGCTCGGCTTTTCATTCTTGGTTAATGCCCTTGCCTGATGTTCCTTGCAGATTGCATCCAAAGCATCTGCATCTTTAGAACGGACAAAAACAAGAAACCGGGGAGGATCAACGGACTTATCTTTTCTTACGGCAAAGTCCACGCCATACTTCTTGGCGAGCTTTTCAAAATCACGGATACTCTCTTTGTCGATCTCAACATTCGTAGCACCCTGATTCTGTCCCAAAAGCTGTTTCACGGATTGCTTTCCATGAACGGCAGGGTCTCGTGCCTTTTTCATCTTCACTTTTTCCCGGTGCTGCAAATACTTGCGGATACCGGCAATGATAGTGCGCCCCGTCAGCTTGGTTGTGCTGATCGCCAGGTTTACTGTTCTGTTTTCAACTTCTTCCTGCATGATTCATCACCTCCTGCAAGCAGTAGAGTGAACAGATTATCGTGCCATATCTCTGTGGTCGTAATACAGATTGCCCTTGGCAACTGCGGCATGGCTGATAATCTTGATATTGCCAGCTTTCTGGTTATCCAGAGCCTTCTGATAACCCACATCGCTCAAATACAGGCGATTTCTTTCGCCTTTCCAACCGACAGGCGATTCATCGGTCAGCACATCGAAAATAATCATGTGCTTGGTGGCGTCATCAAATCGTGCCAAGTCCATATAGGTATGTCCCTGGTACTCCTTGGCACCATCCTGAATCCGCTTTCGCTCCATCAGCTCTCCAATCGTCGAATTTCTTTGCATAAGAACCTCCTTACAGAACATCTCGGTCAGGGTTACTTTTGTGGGGAACCGAATCAGCTTTGACAGGTGCATCTTCTTTCTTCACCATGTCATCCGGCAGGGGAAGCGCCATAATGCTGCGCCCCATGCGTACAAAAGTCTCAGGCTGATGAAAGTGTTCCTCAAACTGCTTCATCAGTTCCGGGGACAGAGAACAAAAATCATCCTCGCCCAATCCCACAACCAGAAAATCACCGGCGATAATGTCATAAATATCGCCGTCATCATCACGCAGCGCACGGTTCAGTTCTTTGCCTACGAGTTTACCTTCGTCGTGCATCACCAGTGCAACCGGCTCATTGAACGGATAAGTTGCCTCAATATCGCCACCTACGGCTTTCTGCAAATCCTCCAGCTCACAGCCGATCTGCACAGCCTGCGGATACATGAACGGCTTTACCAGCAACACATTCATGGTATCTGCCTGTTCTTTCTGAACCTCCCGTTCCTCGGTCGTGCCGAACGCAACACCGGTAAAGTTTTCGGAGTCCAGAATGTACTCCGAATTGTAATAAGCGGCTCTAACCTGTTCCTCTGCCGCATCGTGAGATTCTGCTTGCACCGTAACCGTTTTCTCCAAGGTTTCGGTGATCTTCACATCGTATTCTTTCAAGTTTCGATACCTCCGTTTCTTTGGAAATAAGAAAAGCGACCATCCATGAACCTGTTACAGTTCATAAATAGTCGCATCCACATCGGCTAAAAGCTCGAACAAGCAAATATCGTCCAGTTCGCAAATCAGGGAACCCATGTCGAAGAAAATATCGTCCTCGCATTCCACCGTAGTAACCACGCTGCGGTGTTCGTTAAGACAAATGGCTTCTTCCTTGTCCATCGTGATCGTAGACATACAGGACACCACATAGAATGTCATATCTTCTGCTAACCACAGCTCCTTGCTCTGAATCGTGCGAACTTTTTCATCGCCGCTCATATCTTCTACATAGGACAGAAGCCGCACGGCTCTGCTGTTCAGAAGTACCTTTCCCTGATAGTCGATACCCTCACCAGCAGAGGACAATACTCGATACTCGCTAATCATCTCGGCATTTTTCTGAAACGACTTTGCCAGAAGCGCAGGAGAAATATCATCGAACTCCTCACTGTAGTTTACGAGCATATCTACCATATAATCAGGATCGCAAAGGTCGTAGAGTTCTTCCAAAGCGCCCTGAATGTTTTTGGGTGTAAACATTTTTTACCTTACCTTTCCATTGATTTTTCTCTTTTTTTCTGCCATTGCTCCAAAAGCTGAATGATTTTATCCTCCATCTGCTTGTTGGTATAGGACTTCGGGAAGTATTTTCGCAACGAATCCGTTTTGAAGGTTACTCTGTCCAGCTCTCCCTTCTTGATTTCATTCATAATCTCGCACATCGCATCCAGCGTACACTCGCCCTCCTGTGCGAGCTTTTTAATTCGCTGTGCTTGCGAAAGGGAAGGAGCTGCTTGAGCATAATCCATTGCAGAAAGAAAATCCTTCTGTTCTTCACTTGCCAGATAGGAAAGCTCCACCGCAGGATTGAATTTGATCTGACCCGTATCTACCATATCCAGCAGTTCCGGAATCAGTTCGGTCAGACGGATATAACGGTGTACCTGATTTCTGCTTTCTCCTGCCTCCTGACCGACTATATCCATTGCCTGCAACTTCATCCCAACTTGGGATGAAGTTAAATCGGTGCGTTGACCTTGATGTTTAATCGCATCCAGCTTCATCTTATAAGCAAATGCTCTTTCACTCGGCAGGATACTCTCCCTCTGCAAATTCGCATCAACCATCAAAATAATGGCTGCATCATCGTCCAGGTCACGAACAATCGCAGGCATGGTTTCCTTACCCGCAAGCTCCGATGCCCGGTGCCGCCTGTGACCAGAAACGATTTCATAACCACCGTCGGGGTCAGGACGGACAATCGCAGGAGTGAGAACTCCGAAATCTCGGACGCTCTCTGCCGTTTTCATCATTTCTTCATCATCAACCACACGGAAGGGGTGTCCCTCAAAGGGGTGTAGCTCAGAAAGCGGAATTTCCTGCACACGCTCCTGCTGGGCTTCAGCTCTGGATTGATCGGTGGAGAAAATATCATCGTACCCCTTCAAGCTGATGTTTGCGCCTTTTTTCTGCATTGTTTAACACCTCCTTCGTCAGAATTTTATAGGCTTCGGCAACTTTGCCTTTGGGATCATGCTTGAAGATACTGGTTCCCTCTGCGCTGATTTCCTCTGCACGGACAGAGCGGGGAATGTCGGTCTTGTAAACCTTCAGCTTTCCGCCGTAGCTCTCCCGAATCAGATTGCTGATGTCTTTGGAGTAGTTGGTGCGGCTGTCCACCATCGTCAGAAGAATCCCTTCAATCCTCAGTTTCGGGTTGATTTGCCTCTTGACCTTGTTGATGGTTCCAAGCAGCTGTTCCAGACCCTTTGCAGGAAGGTATGCTGCCTGAACCGGTATCAGCACATTGTCGGCAGCTGCCAACGCATTGACGGTCAGCATACCCAAAGACGGCATACAGTCAAGAAGAATGTAATCATAATTCTGTTTGACTGTATCCAGGTATTGCCGGAGAATGGTTTCCCGGCTCATGGCATTGACCAGTGCTACCTCCATACCTGAGAGTTCGATGTTGGACGGCACCAAATCAACGCCCTCCGGATGATGAAGAATCCCTTCATCGGGAGTAATAGGGTTTTCCATCATAATCTTTCCCATCAGATCGGAAAGTGTCGGAGACAGATCATCCGGGCAGGGATTGCCCAAACTGACCGTCAGGGAAGCCTGGGGATCGGTGTCTACCAGAAGCACCTTTTTTCCTTCAAGAGCCAAGCCAACGCCCAGATTCTCGGTGGTGGTGGTCTTTCCAGTGCCTCCTTTCTGATTGACCACCGCAATGATGGTTGCTTTTTTCGACATTTATCGTCACTCTCCTTCCTCTCGCTTCATTTTCAATTTCTTAAATCCTCCTTCCAAATATCCGTGTGACATATCGTGCCGAACAAGAGCATCGTAGTAGGTGTCTATTGTCGTCGGCGCATTGTATATCGTAGTCAGCATATACTGACGGATATTTCTAATCTTTGTGGTGTTCTCCTTGAAGCAGTCCATAACATATCGAATGTGTTCGGCATTCAGTTTCATAAACCGACTGCGGACAATTTCTGCCGGACGCTCCTCTGCACCAATGCGAATCAACGGTCGCTTCGTGCAAACTGTTTCAACGATCAACTCCAGAATGTTATCCAGCATTTCGGAATCGTAAGGGTAATCCTTCTTCAACAAATCCATACTAAGCTGATCCGAGAAATAATCAAAGTATTCTTGATACCGGTCATTCTCGTCCATCATTCCACCATTTCCGGAAGGAAAGATAGAATCAGTATCACTAAATTCAGTATTTTTAATATCAGTATTATTACATTGTGATTTCGGAAGTTCTTGAGTTGTGATTTCCATTGTTCCAGAATTGTGATTTTCACAATTCAAGAGTTGTGAATCCACAGCAGAGATAAAGTTCTTCACATAGATCAGGTTGGGCTTTCCCAAACCCTGGCGCTTACGTTCAATCAATCCTGCTTTCTTCTCAAGTTCACTGAGCAGCTTGATAGCCTTTTGTTCAGCACAGTTCAGAGCCATCTTCGCTTCGTCGATTGTAAAAATGATATACACTCTACCGTTTTTATCTATCCAACCATTCTTGGCAGACAGGCTCATGCGGTCAAGCAAAATGCCATACAGCATCTTGGCATCGGCAGAAATATTCCAGAACCTCTCGTTCGTGAACAACACCTTCGGAACTCGATAGAATGTGAATAGATCGGATTGCTGACCGTAAAAATAATCAAAACTCACACGGCTTCACCACCTTCTTTCTGCGGAAAACTTTCTGTTGTCAGCGGAATGCTGCGGAAAGTCGTATCCGTCTTTTCGTAAGGACATCGGGCAAAATAGTAGAAGCGGTATTCCTGTTCATACACATCCATATCAACGAAGCCCCACTTCACGCATAACCTTCTTCGTACACCAACCAATGCACGGGTGATCTCGCCCATAGGGACAGCCATCACATTCCGACTTGGGTTTCGGCGGCAAAGAGATTAAGTAGTAGCAATTATTTCTACCCAGACGGCAGCCCTTTCTGCCATTCGTCCAGAAGTAGCAGTAATGACAGTCGCTCGGCTTGTCTGCGGTATAAACAGGCTTGCTCAAATAAAACACCTCCAATCTCTTGTATTTGCCCATGGGTTTGGGCATAAAAAAAGAGCGCCTATCCATCCCCAATGCGGGGCAAATAGACGCTCTATGTACATAACGATATTTAATTTTATCTGCTATAACTGCATGGTATTCAAAACATCCGCCTTTTTTGATTAGCTGGATTTTTGGCACGATTTTGGGGCTGATTAGCAGGAAGGGCATTTTCATTAGCAAGAACAGCCCGTTTTCTGCTAAAAATTAGCTGGCGATTTTGTCTTATAACAACCGTTCGATTCTGGAGGGGTTGTCAAAAATCAAATTTTGGAGTAGAATTTTATCTCATACAGTGAAAGAGCTTTTTCGTAGCTTTTTATATAAGAAAAGCCGAAAACCCTTGAAAACAAAGGCTTTCGGCGTTGTTCACTGGCGTCCATAAGAGGATTTGAACCTCCGACCCCACGCTTAGGAGGCGTGTGCTCTATCCAGCTGAGCTATATGGACGTGTCTGATATATGATTATAGCCCGATCAAAGTCGAACTGCAATCCCTTATTTAGTTTTTTTTGAGGTGGCCGTTGTAACGCAACCTTAGGAGGCGGACGCTCTATCCAGCTGAGCTACAGAGACATATGTAATTTTTCTTGATTTTACGCGGTTTTTCGCGCCCCGGTCAAGATCCGGTATGTAAATCGGAAGCCTTTTTCGATTAGAAAAACTCGTTTTTGCTAATCAATTCCGGCTCCCGAATGACCATCTTTGTAAAAACGTTCCTTCCGCCACTCGTTAGCAGTTGGTGTAAATCTGCATCCGACTCGAACTACCGTCAAAATTTCAAAATTCTCTCCGGCGGTAGGAAGCCTTCTTCTTAGGAGGCGGACGCTCTATCCTGCTGAGCTACAGAGACACAAGGTCATCAGACCTAGTTACATATATTATCATAAAATGCTTGTCCGCGCAATGTGATCTTTCGGATCAGCAGGCCGGGGAACATTTCTGGGCGGCAGGCCTGCTGAACTGCACGGCCGATATCTGCGCGTTTTATAAATATTTGACAATTTCTGGTTGTTCCCTATCTCTCTGATCGTGTAAAATGTAAATATCAAGCTTCTGCGTATACTTCAAACGGAAAAGAGGAGGTCTGTTATGGCTGATAAGAAGAAAATTGCAGCTGGTCTTGCGGTGGGCGTTGCGGCAGCGGCTGCCGGATACGCGGTGAAAAAATTGATTATCGACAGGCAGGACGAGGAGGATGACGGTGAAGCGGTGTCCGGTGACGAGTACGATGATCTTTTTGAGGATGAAGACGCTGCAGGCGCTTCTGGCGAAGAACCAGTCAAAGAAGAGGCCGGGGCGGATCAGTGAGAGGAGATTCTGATGAGGTCATGAAACTCCGGCTCGCTCTCGCCATGCGGAATTGTATCGGAACGACGGCGGTCGAGAACATCACAGTCAAGCAGATCTGCGAAGAGAGCGGGACGTCAAGGCAGACATTCTACAGGCACTTTCTTGACAAATACGATCTGATCAACTGGTATTTTGACTGCCTCCTTACCGAAAGTTTTGATCGGATGGGGCAGGGCCGGACGGTCTATGACGGACTGGTTCGGAAATTCACATATATATCTGACGAGCGGGCGTTTTTTACGGCGGCATTTCGCAGCGATGAGCAGAATAATCTGCGGGAGCATGATTTTCACATGATCTATCATTTTTATCTGAAGCGAATCGCGCTGTGGCAGAACTATGAGTACGACAGGCAGAACCGGCCGTTTGTGGGGGTCGACACATGGACCGGCCGGGCCGCTGCGGAGGACGGTCTCCGTTCTGTGTCCGACGACGAAGGCGCCGTTGATGAGGAGACGAGAGAGCTGCTTGAGATGTACTGCTCCGCATCGATCTATATGACAGTCAAATGGGTACTCGGAGGCATGAAGAAGAGCCCGGAGGAGCTGGCGAGGCTCATGATTGCGGCGATGCCGGGACGGATTGTGCGTATTTTCACGGCAGTCGGGCTTCTGGAGTAAGAGAGCAGCGGCCTTCCGGTCGGGCGACGGTACGAAAGTACGTCATTTTCAACAAGTGTAACACCGAAAATTTGTAGGTTTTTCAAGGGTAAAATGTGACACGCCGGCAGACGTGTCACTTATTTTTTTGTGCGCACGTGAGTACAATACAGGTATAAACAGATAAGCCAGACAGGCAATGCGGATCCGCGGAAAATAAACGTTGTTCATTTTCCGGGCTGGCAAAAGGAGGATAAAAATGGCAAACAGAATTTCTCTCAACGGTACATCATATCATGGCTTCGGGGCCATCAAGGAGATTGTTAATGAGATTCATTCCCGCGGCTTCAAGAAGATTTTCGTCGCGTCGGACCCGGATCTCGTAAAGTTCGGCGTCACGGCGAAGGTGACATCTCTGCTCGATGAGGCGAAGATTCCCTACGATGTTTACTCTGACATTAAGCCGAATCCGACGATTCAGAATGTGCAGCACGGCGTCGTGGCGTTCAAGGAGTCCGGTGCGGATGCGATTGTCGCAATCGGCGGCGGCTCTTCCATGGATACGTCCAAGGCAATCGGCATCATTATTGCGAATCCGGAGTTTGAGGATGTAAGAAGCCTCGAGGGCGTCGCTCCGACGAAGAATCCTTGCGTCCCGATCATCGCAGTTCCGACGACTGCCGGAACCGCCGCGGAGGTTACCATCAACTACGTCATCACAGACGTCGAGAAGGAGCGAAAGTTTGTCTGCGTTGACCCGCACGATATGCCGATCGTCGCGATTGTCGATCCGGATATGATGTCTTCTATGCCGAAGGGCCTCACGGCGGCAACTGGTATGGATGCACTGACGCACGCGATCGAGGGGTATACGACGAAGGCTGCATGGGAAATGACAGACATGTTCCACATCGAGGCGATTCGTCTCATTTCCGAGAGTCTGCGTGACGCAGTTGCGAACAAGCCGGAGGGACGCGAGAAGATGGCGCTTGCCCAGTACATCGCGGGCATGGGCTTCTCCAATGTCGGTCTTGGCATCGATCACTCGATGGCGCACACACTGTCAGCTCACTATGACACACCGCATGGAGTGGCGTGCGCGATGCTCCTCCCGATCTCCATGGAATTCAACAGAGATTATACAGGAACAAAGTACAGAGAAATCGCGAAGGCAATGGGCGTCGAGGACGTCGGGAATATGACGCAGGAGGAATACAGAGACGCGGCGATCGACGCGGTGAAGAAGCTCTCGAAGGATGTCGGTATTCCGGAGAAAAACGAGCGGATCAGAGAAGAGGATCTTGATCGGCTTGCGACAGACGCTTTGAACGACGCCTGCTATCCGGGAAATCCGCGCGAGGCGACTAAGGAGCAGGTTATCGAGATGTTCCGCAAACTGATGTAAGAAATGCAGATAGCTTCCGATCAGAGGGAATGTGGCCTGGCCGCATTCCCTATTTTTTGCCTGTTAGTCAGCCAAAGGGGGAAAATGAAGCGTTCCTGCTATTTGTTTATGCAACCTTATCATTCTTATCTACCGACTTGAAAAATGAGAGAGTATAATAGAAGCATTCCAACAAGGCTTTCGCGGAAGAAGCGGCAATCTTATTTTTCAGAGGAAGGAGGCCCGCAGAACGAGCGGGCGAAAATGCAGAGGCGCTTTTGCGCCGTGATATTTTCGGATATTGAGTGTAAGACATGAAGATTTTTAACTATGACGGACCTCTGATGACGGTGCTCACGCAGATTTTTGATCTGGTCGTGCTGAATCTGATCACGCTGGTCATGTGTGTGCCGATTGTGACAGCCGGTGCGTCTCTGACTGCCATGCACTATGTGCTCTGGCACTCCGTGCGGCAGGAGGGAGACTCCGTGTGGAAAATGTACTGGAGGTCATTTCGGCAGAATTTCAGGCAGGCGACGCTGATCTGGCTCGGCGTTTTGGCTGTTATCGCGGTGCTCCTGCTCGACTGGGGGCTCACAGGATATATGTCAGCGGGGGCAGCCAGTGTGATGAAGATTCTGATTGCGGTGCTCGCATTTCTGCTTCTGTGCTGGCTCCAGTACCTGTTTCCTCTTATTTCACGCTATGAAAATACGGCTCGCCAGACGATGAAGAACGCGATGGCGTTGATTGCCGGCTACATGCCGAGAACTCTTGGCATGGTGGCCTGCTGGATCATTGACGGGTATCTTCTGTACTCGCTGTCGATCCGCTGGATGCCGCTTTTTATCATGGGAGGTCTTTCTCTTCCGGGATATCTCTGCGCCCTGCTCTACAATCCGGTTTTCAAGAAGCTGGAGGGCGTGGAGGACGAGAAGAAGGAAGAAGACGGCGGAACATGAGTCCGTCCCGGAACCTTACATGAATTTATAAATAAATCATCTTGCCCGTGGGAGCAGGCAGTATATGAGACAGCCACGCAATGGAGGAGTATAGTCAGGCACTCATTCCGCATCTGGCAGAGCGGAATACAGATCATATTTTGCAAGTGAGGTACATCGTATGAGGGAAAGTGGAATATTGATGCCCGTGTTCAGTCTTCCGGGAAAGTATGGAATCGGATGTTTTTCTGACGAGGCGAAGCGTTTTATTGATTTTCTTAGAGCGGCGGGGCAGTCGTACTGGCAGATTCTGCCGCTCGGGCCGACCGGCTACGGCGACTCTCCTTATCAGAGCTTTTCTACATTTGCGGGAAATCCGTATTTTATCAGCCTTGAGACGCTGGTGAAGAAGGGACTGCTCACAAAAGAGGAGTGCGACGCCGCCGACTTCGGTTCAGATCCGAAATCGGTCGATTACGGCGCGCTCTACAGGGAGAGAAGGCGTCTGCTGCATCTCGCCTTTGAGAGAAGTTCATTTGAAAATGAAGAGAGCTTTCGGACATTCATGGATGAGAATGCCTTCTGGCTGCCCGACTTTGCGCTCTATATGGCGCTGAAGAATGAGTTCGGCGGCAGAAGCCTTCTTGAGTGGGACGATGCTATCCGTCTCCGGAAACCGGAGGCACTTGAGACGGCGAGAGAGAGGCATGCCGATGAGATCCGCTATCAGGAGTTTGTTCAGTATGAATTTTCGCTGGAGTGGAAGGAGCTGAAGGCATACGCGAACGACAGCGGCATCCGGATCATCGGAGATATTCCGATCTATGTGTCCTCAGACAGCTCTGACTTCTGGACGAACCCGGATCTCTTTCAGGTCGATGAAAATGGTTTTCCGACGGCAGTTGCCGGTGTGCCGGCGGACGGATTTTCTGCAACGGGACAGCTGTGGGGCAATCCGCTCTATCGCTGGGACTATGAGAAGGCACGCGGCTATTCATGGTGGATGCGCCGGATCGGAAAATGCAGAACGATGATGGACGTCGTCAGAATTGACCATTTCCGCGGCTTCGATGAGTATTTCTCCATTAAGGCCGGCGAGCCGAACGCGCTGAACGGCCACTGGGAGAAGGGACCGGGACTTGATCTCTTCACGGCGGCGAAGGCGAAATATCCGGATCTTGAGATTATCGCGGAGGACCTCGGCTATGTGACAGACTCCGTGAAGCAGCTCGTTCGCGACACCGGATTTCCGAACATGAAGATCATAGAGTTTGCATTTGACTCGAGAGATTCTTCCGGAGCGGTCAATTATCTGCCGTACAATTACGGGAAGAATCATGTTGTCTACACGGGAACGCATGACAATGAGACGCTTGTCGGCTGGCTCGGCAGTATTCTCCCGGAGGAGCGCCAGGCTGTGAAGGATTATCTCGGAACGGACTCGGATGACAGACAGGTGCTGGCAGCGGGTCTGATCCGCATTGCGCAGAGCTCAACCGCGAATCTGTGCGTGATTCCGATGCAGGATTATCTCGGACTCGATAACAGCGCGCGGATTAACCATCCGTCTACATTCGGGGCAAACTGGAAGTGGCGTATGAATGCGGGAGCGCTGACAGATGCGCTCAGGGACAGAATTCTGAAGCTGACAAAGACATATGGCAGGCTGAGGTGAGTCCTGCCGCAATATTGTTTTTATAAAAAGAATCGAACCAGGCGGGACCGGCTTATGCCGGACCCGCTTTTTTGATACGTAAACCGCACAGCAGATCTGCATTTTACTGGAAAGCATGCCATGACAGGAAGCCGGGGCTGTCGGAGAGAGCTTTTCCCGTCACAGTGATGATTTTCTGCGGAATAAACAGATGGAACCGCAGAAGGGCTGTTTTCCGGCTTGCTGCAATGGAATCGGTCTCGGAATCGGTGTTTATAGTTAATTTCACGGAATGATCTCTCATTTTTACTGTGAATAACCTACAAAAATAGGGGATAAAATTTTAACAATCCGCTGAAAATTAGAAATCGAACCCAAAACCGTTGTCAAACAAAAATGCCGATGCTATATTGGAATCAATTCCAGAGAACGTTACCGATAACGTTACCGGAAAGAAGGATCTTTTCAGTTCACAAACGGCCTGACAGGGAATCAGGACGAACAAGAAAAGGAGAGTAGCATATGAAAAAGGCAGCAGTAAGTGTCATGCTCACAGCAGCAATGGCAGCAGGAATGCTGGCGGGCTGCGGAAGCTCATCCAGCACAGCTTCATCATCAACAGCTTCTAAGGCAGGAAGCACAGTTACAACAACAGGTTCCGAGGCATCAGCAGACAGCACAACGGAGATTTCCAATGGACGTGTTTATCTCCTGAACTTCAAGCCGGAGACAGATGATGCGTGGCAGGCTCTTGCCAAGAAGTACAACGCACTCGGCGGCAACGTTACAGTCCTGACAGCAGCTGATGGCCAGTATGATACAACGCTTCAGTCCGAGATGGCAAAGAGCAAGGCTCCGACAATCTTCACAATCGGCAGCTCCTCTGATGCAAAGACATGGGCTGATTACATTTACGATCTGAAGGATACATCCCTTTACAGCCATCTGAATGATAAGAGCCTCGCAATCAACTATGACGGCAAGGTCGCAGGTGTTGCGAACTGCTACGAGGCATATGGTATCATTTATAATAAGAAGATTCTCGAGTCCTACTGCAAGCTCGATGGCGCAAAGATTTCTTCGCCGGATGACATCAAGGACTTCGATACACTGAAGGCAGTTGCGGACGACATTCAGTCCAGAATCGACGACGTCAACAAGCAGCTGACAAAGGACGGCGTTTCTTATCAGATCACAGAGGCATTCACATCTGCTGGTCTTGATGATGGTTCTTCCTGGAGATTCTCCGGACACCTTGCAAACATGCCGCTCTACTATGAGTTCAAGGATGACGGCCTCACAGATCTGACAGCCGGTGAAGCAACAATCAAGGGCAAATATCTCGACAACTACAGAAAGGTCTGGGATATGTACACAAGCGATTCCGCTGCTGATCCGAAGACGCTGGATTCCGGCTCCTACAACGCAGAAGAGGAGTTCGGTATGGGCGAAGCAGTCTTCTATCAGAACGGCGACTGGGAGTACAGCGCTCTGACAAACAGCGACAACGGCTATGTTGTCTCCGCAGACGATATGGATATGATGCCGATCTACTTCGGTGTTGATGATGCAAACGAAGGCCTCTGCGTCGGTACTGAGAACTACTGGGCAGTCAACGCAAAGTGCTCTGATGAAGAGATCAAGGCTTCTCTCGACTTCCTGAACTGGGTCATCACATCTGATGAAGGCCGCAGCGCAATGGTCGATGACATGGGCCTCAGCGTTCCGTTCGATACATTCACAGGCGACTACGCATCCAAGAACCCGTTCGCCGCAAAGGCTACAGAGCTTGTTAACGAAGGCAAGACATCTGTTGCATGGTCCTTCAACGCAACACCGAACGTCGATGACTGGAGAGCTGATGTTGTTTCTGCTCTGACAACATACACATCTGATAAGACAGATGCTAACTGGGACAAGGTTAAGTCAGCATTCGTCGATGGCTGGGCTAATCAGTGGAAGCTCGCTCATGAGGATGACACAACATCCGCAGCGGCATCAACTACTTCATAAGCAACAAGAATTCAAGACAAACAGAATGAAACGCAACTAACATAACAGTTGAATGTCATTCCTGCAGTCAGCGGGTGAGCGGCCACAGGCCGCCCACCCGATTTTTTTCAGAAGGCTGCGGGACCGGCATTCGGATTGAGGATGGCTTTATGGAAAAATCAATCAAAAAATACTGGCCGCTGTTCATCGTTCCGACGATGATTGCATTTACGATCGGATTCATTATTCCGTTCGTATATGGTGTGTTCCTGTCCTTCTGCAAGTTCACGACCGTATCGGATTGGAAATGGGTCGGCTTCAAGAATTACACAAGAATCTTCTTTATTAACGGAAAGCTCGACACGACATTCATCCACTCGATGTGGTACACGGCGCTGTTCACACTGGTGACAGTCCTGATCATTAACATCGTGGCATTTGCAATCGCAATGGCACTGACGAAGGGCATCCGCGGAACAAACATCTTCCGTACGGCGTTCTTCCTGCCGAACCTGATCGGTGGTATCGTCCTTTCCTATATCTGGCTGATGATCTTCAACAGTATCCTGGCCAAGCATTCCATGACAATCGTTTCCACACAGTGGACGGCATTCTGGGGGCTCGTTGCCGTTGTGTGCTGGCAGCAGATCGGCTACATGATGATCATTTACATCGCCGGTATCCAGAATATTCCGGCTGATCTCATTGAGGCTGCGAAGATCGATGGCGCAAATAATCGCCAGCTTCTCCACTATGTCACAATCCCGATGCTGATGCCGACGATCACGATCTGCACATTCCTGACACTGACGAACGGCTTCAAGCTCTTCGATCAGAACCTCGCACTGACAGGCGGCAAGCCGGGCAAGCTGTCCGAGCTGCTCGCTCTCAATATCTACGACACAATGTACGGAACCACAGGCTGGCAGGGCGTCGGCCAGGCGAAGGCAGTTATCTTCTTCATTCTGGTTGCGATCATCGCGCTGATCCAGAACAAGCTGACGACAAGTAAGGAGGTTGAGCAGTAATGGCAAAAGAAAAAAAGCAGAAAAATGCTGATATCTCTACAGTCAGACGTGCGAATGGTGCCTCCGGAGTTGTACTGACAGTCGTCTTTGCGGTTCTTTCATTTTTATGGATCTGCCCGATTCTCGTCGTGCTCCTGAACTCCTTCAAGCGCAAGGCGTATATTTTCAAGAATCCGTTCGGTCTCTCCACGGTCGGCCTGGGCGCAGGCTTCGCGCAGTGGAAGGCAGGACTCAGGCTGACATTTGTCGGCTGGCTCAACTATGCAAATGCGATCGCGAAGACGGACTTCTTCCGCTGCTTCGGCTATTCACTGATGATCACGGTCGGCTCTGTCTTCCTGATCATCCTCTGCTGCTCGATGTGCGCATGGTATCTGGTCCGCGTCAAGAACGGCGCGACGAAGACGATCTACACACTGTGCCTCTTCTCCATGATCGTTCCGTTCCAGATGGTCATGTTCACACTGTCCAAATTCGCGAACATCCTGCATCTGTCCACACCGTGGGGCATCTGCATTGTCTACCTCGGCTTTGGTGCCGGCCTTGCGGTCTTCATGTTCACAGGCTTCATCAAGTCTGTTCCGACTGAGATTGAGGAGGCGGCTATGATTGATGGCTGCACACCGCCGCAGATCTTCTTCCGCGTCGATATGCCGATCATGAAGCCGACGATCATCACGGTCGCAATTCTCGAGGCAATGTGGGTATGGAACGATTACCTCCTGCCGAGCCTGGTTCTTGATGTCAACAAATACAAGACGATCCCGATCGCTGTTCAGTTCCTGAAGCAGTCTCACGGCCAGATCGACTGGGGTGCTATGATGGCTGTCCTCGTTCTCGCGATCGTGCCGATTGTCATTTTCTACGTGATCTGCCAGAAGTACATCATCGAAGGTGTCATGGCAGGTGCTGTCAAGGGGTAATTCGGTAAAAGGGAGGCTGTGGCATGGACGTGACCATTAAGGACATCGCGAAGGAATGCGGTGTCAGTGTCAGCTCTGTCTCGCGGGCCCTGAACAACCATCCGGATATCAACCCGAAGACAAAGGCGCGGATTATGAAGGTGATCCGCGAGCGGGGCTTTGTGCCGAACAATTCAGCCCGGAATATGCGGAGAAGCGAGACGAATAACATCGCGCTTCTCGTGAAGGGAATCACGAACCTGTTTTTCACGGAAATGATCCGATTTATGGTATCGGAGCTCGAGAAAAACGGGTATACGACGATTCTGCAGCATGTTGTCACGGATGAGGACGAGGTATCTGTCGCGCAGTCTCTCGTGATCGAGAAGAAGCTGAAGGGCATTATCTTTCTTGGAGGCAATTTTGATCACGGGGAATCGGCGCTGAAGCAGCTTGGCGTTCCGATCGTGTTCTCGACGGTTGGAGCGGACAGGCTGGATACGGGCAATGTCCGTTGCGCGCATGTATGCATCAATGATGTTGAGTCCGGATGGCTCGCGACCGATTATCTGCTCGGGCTTGGGCATCGCCGCATCGCAATCATTACGGAGGGTCTGCAGGTCCCGTCAGTCGGCCGCATGCGCACGCTTGGCTACAGGCGGGCGCTTGAGAAGCATGGAATTCCGTACCGGCCGGAGCTTGTGTTCGAGGTGAAGGACGGCGCGGAGCATTATACGCTGCCAAACGGTTACAAGGCCGCCTCAGAGCTTCTTGATTCCGGCGAGAAGGTTGACGCCATCTTCTGCATCTCCGATGTCCTGGCGATCGGCGCGTGCCGCGCGATTCAGGACCGGGGGCTTAAGATTCCGGAGGATATCTCGGTACTCGGCTTTGACGGCATCGAGATGGGCAGCTATGTCAATCCGAGGCTGTCGACAGTCAGTCAGCCGATTCGGGAGATTGCGGAGACGAGTATCCGGCTTCTCTTCGATATGCTGGATGGCGGTTCCGGCGAGAACTGCACGCTGGACGCAAAGATCGTGCAGCGGGAGTCGACAGGAAAGCGGAACGCATAAGATTTCGCGGAGTTGAAAGTGAATAGTTATTTGTGCAAAAAGAGCTGCAAGAATTGCAGCTCTTTTTTTGGGCAATAGGGGGTCTTCATAGGATCCTTTCCGCCTGCCATATTTATGAATTAAATGTGGTAAATGTGAACAAAATATGACGGCTGTAATTATAAAAGTGCACAATCACTGCCGAAATTAAACTCATAAAAAGGCAAATTATACAAAAGTAAGCCTTGTCATGTCCCGCACATTATGGTATGATTCTTCCATCGGGAGACGTTTAACGAAACACTATTTGGCTATAATGCACAAACGTCTTTGAAACTATCGTTACTTGTTCAGACCAGGGAGGAAATGGACATGAAAAGAAAGGTTGTTTCTGTAGCGCTCTGCGGTGTTATGGCAGCATCTCTGCTTGCAGGGTGCGGTTCTTCATCCGGCTCATCATCTTCAAAGGCAGCCACGACGGCATCCGGTAATTCTGTCGTGACGAACACCGGATCGGGAGCGGCAAATGCGTCCGGCACATCGCTTCGTCTTGTAAACGGCAAGATTGAGGTCGACGCACAGCTGAAAAAGCTTGCTTCGGAGTATGAGAAGCAGACGGGCGTCAAGGTCACTATCGAGTCCATGGGCGGCGGCATCGATATCCAGTCCACGCTGAAAGGCTATTATCAGGCTGACAACATGCCGGACATCTTCGTCTGCGGCAGTGAATCGGATTTCGCGAACTGGGATGGACTTCTCGCCGACATGGGTGATCAGGCGTGGGTCAAGGACACGGATGCAGCTTACACGAGCTCCGACGGACAGGTCATCGGCTTCCCGTACACGACAGAGGCAATCGGCCTTGCATACAATGCAGACGTCCTCGAAAAAGCCGGCATCGATCCGTCGACGATCACAGGGCCGGACGCACTGGAGAATGCATTCAAGACACTTGATTCCAAGAAGGATGATCTCGGCCTCACGGCTGTCGTCGGCTACTGCGCAGAGGCAACAAACCTCTACTGGTCAACGGGTAACCATCTCTTCGGCGTCTATGAGGACGCAGGCCTCAAGCGTGACGATACGACTTACGTTGACATGCTTCCGAAACTTGATACGAACCGCTTCACGGATTACGCGAAGATGATTGACATGTTCAATAAGTATTCAGATTCGTCTCTTCTCGTCTCCGGTACATATGATCAGCAGATCCAGAACTTCGCGTCCGGCAAGTACGCATTTGTCACGCAGGGATCCTGGATCGGCGCGACGATGACATCCGACGACAAGGAAATGTATGACGCGGCTGGCAACTTCAAGGTCGGTATGCTTCCGTACTGCTTTGAGGATGGCATCGACACAATTCAGACGAATTCTCCGTCTTGGTGGGCGGTTTTCAAGAATGACAACACGGCGGCGGCAGAGGCGTTCCTGCAGTGGTGCGCAAGCAACGACGGCGGTCAGAAGATTCTCGTCGAGGACGCAGGCTTCATCAGCCCGTTCAAGTCCTGCACATATGTCGCGGATGATCCGTTTGCTCAGACCATTTCCGACTACACAGTTTCCGGCAAGACATCCGCATGGCACTGGCTCCAGAATAAGGACGGCCTTGCCCAGAATGCACTCGGTGCTGTCTATCAGGATTTCGCGGCGGGCAACATGGACGTCGATGGGTTTGTATCCGCTGTTCAGCAGGTCCTGACACAGTATTACGGCTCATAACTTTCATAGCACACAACCGTAGACGAAAGCGGTCGGCATGGAAGACTGCCGGCCGCTTTTTTGACGGACGCTGCCGCGGTTTTGGATGAGACAAATGAAAACAGCTTCTTTCTCTGTCTGATCCGGAAGCGCGGCGGCGCTCAAATTTCAAATCAATCAGGAGGCTTATATGAAGATCAATATAGGCAACAAGATCTTATCCCCCGTCCTCATGGCAGCCGGTGTGATTCTTCTCATCGCCTCACTGGCAATGGATTTTGCGGGCACAGGCAGCAACAGCGCCACGGGAACTATGCTGGTTCTCGGTATCATCGGGGTTCTGGTCGGACTCTATCTCTTTCCGACGCTGAAGCACCACCGGGCCATTGTGTACGTGATTTTCCTGTTTCCGCTGCTCTTCACTTTCCTTGTCACGGTGATCATCCCTCTGGTTCTTGGTATCGGATACTCATTTACGGACTGGACGGGAATCAAGATGACAAAGGTCGTCGGCTTCGCGAACTATCAGACGATGTTCAAGGACCCTTCATTTATCTGGTCAATCCTGATCACGTTCATCTTCGTCGCGGTCAATATGATCATGATCAATGTCGTGGGGTTTGCGCTCGCGCTTCTGTGCACCTCGAAAATGAGGGGCACCGGCTTCTTCCGGGCAGCTTATTTCCTGCCGAACCTGATCGGCGGCATCGTCCTCGGCTATATCTGGCAGTTCGTGTTCAGTAATGTTCTGATCAAACTGACGAATAATATTTCGCTTCTTTCGAGAACGAACACGGCGCTTTTTGCGATCATTGTCGTTTATATCTGGCAGTACGGCGGCTATATCATGCTGATTTACATCACAGGTCTCACACAGGTTCCGATGGACGTCATTGAGGCGGCTGAGATCGACGGTGCGACTCCGTCCCAGATTCTTTTCAAAATCAAGGTTCCGATGATCCAGTCGACGGTCACGATCTGCACGTTCCTGACGCTGACATCCGCGTTCAAGCAGTTCGATGTCAACATGGCCCTCACAAACGGCCAGGGCTCGGTCGCAAACTTCATGGGCAGCTACCTGTCGAACGGAACGATGATGCTCGCACTCAATATCTACAATACGGCAATCGCGAAGAACAACTACGCGCAGGGCCAGGCGAAGGCGGTTCTCTTCTTCATTATCCTCGCGTGCATCTCACTGATTCAGGTCCGTATGTCCAATAAGAAGGAGGTAGAGCTGTAATGAAGACGACAAAGAAATCAAGAGCCTTGATCCTCACGATTATCGGCATTGTTCTTGCAGTTTATATTCTGTTTCCGTTCTATCTCGTCGTTCTGAACGCCTTCAAGAAGCAGACGGCCATCGTTGCGAGCCCTGTTTCCATCGCGGGAGCATCGATCGCTCAACTGGTCACGAACCTGAATGCAGTTGTCAATAATTCGAACTTCCAGTTCTGGTATGCGTTCGGAACATCCGCAGTTGTCACGATCATCTCGCTGGTTCTTCTCGCCTTGTTCGGAGCAATGGCGGCGTGGGTTATCAGCCGGAATAACAAGAAGAAATGGGCGACGGCCGTATACATGGTGTTTGTCGCATCGATGATCATCCCGTTCCAGGTCGTCATGCTGCCGCTCATTTCCACATTCCGCGATGTCGGCAAATTTATCGGCATCTCGATGCTTCAGTCGATCCCCGGCATCGTCTTCGCGTACTGCGGTTTCGGCGGCGCCATGACGGTGTTCATTCTGACTGGTTTCATCAAGGGCATTCCGTATGACCTCGAGGAGGCGGCGGCGATCGACGGCTGCTCGCCGGAGGGAACATTCTTCAAGATCATTTTCCCGCTTCTGAAGCCGGTGATCACGACCGTCACAATCCTGAACGGCATGTGGATCTGGAACGACTACCTCCTGCCGTCTCTCATGCTGGGACAGAACGGAAAGGTCAAGACACTTCCGGTCGCCGTTCAGGCCTTCGTCGGGTCCTATGTCAAACAGTGGGATCTCATCCTGACTGCGGCACTGCTCGCAATCCTGCCGATGATCATTCTGTTCCTGTTCGCGCAGAAGCAGATCATGCACGGCATGGTGGAAGGAGCTGTCAAGGGCTGAACTTATCTGGAAAACGTAAAATACAGCCCGCGCAGTATCTGCGCGGGCTGTATTTTACTGTATAAGTCAGTTGCCGTGCGCATGGAGTTTTAGGAAAAAAGAGAAAAGGCTCTTTCAATATCCTGCTGGTCGACTATAATTTCAGAAGACAGACTGTAAGGACGGTAAAGGAAAGCTATGGTGACGATCAAGACGATTGCGGATCTGGCAGGTGTCAGCCCGACGACAGTGTCGAATGTGATTCATGGCAGAACAGGAAGAGTATCCCCTGATACACTGAAGAAGGTGCAGACCATTCTGCGGGAGGAGCACTACGTATCCAATATGGGGGCACAGATTCTGGGCCGGCACGGATCGAAGCTGATTGCGCTCGTTGTCGCGTACAGGCCGTATGAGCGGGAATCTCTGCTGGAGGATCCGTTCGTGAGTTCTGTGACCGCGTCTGTGGAACAGACAGTTCGCGAGAACGGATATTTCATGATGCTGTACAATAACCCCGACATGAAGGAGTGTCTCCGGATGGCGAGGGCATGGAATATTGAGGGGATGATTCTGCTCGGCGCGCAGAGGGAGGATTATTTCATGCTCCGGACTGAGCTGAAGATACCGATAGTTTCGATTGATACGTGCTATCTTCCGGGAGATAAGAACTTCGTCAATGTCGGCCTGTGTGACTATGAAGGGGCCTTCGAGATGACGGAGTATCTGATCCACTGCGGACACACACGCATCAGTTTTCTCGCGCTCATGCAGAACACAGGAAAACGTGACTTTATTTATGTGGACGGTGAGAGAGAGAGGGGATACATGGATGCAATGGCGCATCACGGGTTGAAGGTTGAGAAGGAGTGGGTGACAAAGCTGGAGTTCTGCGAGCTCGACCGGTTTGTACAGTACGTGCGGATTGCCGATAACGGTTTTATCGGCTGCACGGCCCTTTTTTTTGCGTCGGACACGATGGCGATTGAGGCGATGTTTGCCTTCTACAATCGGGGGAAACATGTGCCTGATGATATATCGATTGCGGGCTTTGATGACAGCCGGCTCGCCAGAAGACTAAGGCCGAGACTCACGACAGTCCGGCAGGATTTTGCACTGAAGGGCAGGAGAAGCGTTGAGGAGCTGATCCGCCTGATCCAGGATTCAGAATACAGCTCGAATGTACTGCTCCCGGTCACGCTCGTCAAGGGTGAATCGGTGAAGAAAATCAAATGAAAATTTTGTTCAGAAGGTGCGAAGCTCAGGAAAGGGCTTCGCACCTTTTCTTTTTGAAGACGACGAATACCACCCGTGCGGACAATATATACAGAATATATAAAACACATGCTTTACTATTATCAGTTTTATACGGTTATGAACAAAACCTATTGTCCGGATCTGCCAGATACGGTAAGATCGGGACAGGGCGATGATATGCGCGGGGATGTCGGCGGCGAAAGAAGCGACTCTTTGGAAGGTGGCGTCAAAATGAGAGGGAAGAGGCTGCATCGAAAGCGCGCACGTCGGAAGCGACGGTCCGGAAGGCGGCGTCACAATAGGAAAGCACGAAATGGAGTGCGGAAAGGATAAGGAGGAACAAACATAATGGATAAGGCATGGTGGAAGGAAAGTGTTGTCTATCAGATTTATCCGCGGTCATTTGCGGACAGCAACGGGGACGGAATCGGCGATCTGAACGGAATCACCTCGAAACTTGATTATCTGCAGAAACTAGGCATCGACGTGATCTGGCTGAGCCCGGTCTACAAGAGCCCGAATGCGGACAACGGATACGACATCAGTGACTATGAGGCGATCATGGACGAGTTCGGGACCATGGAGGACTACGACCGGATGCTGAAGGCGGCGCATGAGCACGGCATCCGGATCGTCATGGATCTGGTTGTCAATCACACCTCGGATGAGCACAAATGGTTCATCGAGTCGAGAAGCTCACGCACGAATCCGAAGCGCGATTATTACATCTGGAGAGATCCGGTGGACGGGCATGAGCCGAACAACTGGGGTTCGTGTTTCTCAGGGTCCGCGTGGAAATTTGATGAGAAGACAGGTCAGTATTACCTGCACCTCTTCGCGGAAAAGCAGCCGGACCTCAACTGGACGAATCCGAAGGTCCGCAGGGAAGTATTCGACATGATGACCCGCTGGTGTGAGAAAGGTATCGACGGCTTCCGGATGGATGTCATTTCTCTCATTTCCAAGCCGGACGGACTGCCGGACGCGCCGGTCATGGGAGGCGGCCTCTATGGAGATCCGAACATCTGCGCCAATGGTCCTCACGTCCACGAGTATCTGCAGGAAATGAGAAACACGGTCCTCTCGAAGTTTGATCTGATGACGGTCGGCGAGTGCGCAGGTGTGACGCTCGAGGAGGCAAAGAAATATGCCAATGCCGCCGGAACGGAGCTCAACATGGTTTTCCAGTTCGAGCATGTCGGCCTTGACGGAGGCGACGGCATCAAGTGGTCGACGAAGAAGCTGCCGCTTGTTCCATTGAAGGAGAACCTCTCCAAGTGGCAGAACGGCCTCGACGGAGTTGCGTGGAACAGTCTGTATTTCTGCAATCATGATCAGCCGCGCATTGTCTCCCGCCTCGGAAATGACAGTGATCAGTACAGGGAGCGCTCTGCGAAGGCGATTGCGACTGTCCTTCACATGATGCAAGGCACGCCGTACGTCTATCAGGGCGAAGAGCTCGGCATGACGAATTATCCGTGGACGTCGGTCGACGAATTTAATGATCTGGAGTCGGTCAATGGTTACTACGAGCTGACCGAAAAGGCCGGCATGGATCCAAAGGAGCTGTTCCCGATGATCGCGCACAAGAGCCGCGACAACGCGCGCACGCCGATGCAGTGGGATGATTCGGAAAATGCAGGATTCACGACGGGAAAGCCGTGGCTTGCTGTCAATCCGAACTATACAAAGGTGAACGCGAAGGAACAGGTGTCCCGTCCGGACTCTGTCTTCCATTACTATAGGAAACTGATCAGCCTGCGCCACAGCAGCGAACTGATTGTCTACGGTCACTATGAGCTTCTGCTGCCGGATGATCCGGATCTCTTTGTGTATCGCAGATATCTCGGTGACGAGGAGCTTCTGTGTGCGGCGAACCTGTCGGAGCATGCCCGGACGCTTGATATTCCGGAGCGCTTCCGAGACGGGCGCGTGCTCATTCAGAATATTCCGGAGCACGATGTAAAGGACGGGAATATGGCGCCGTATGAGGCGTACGTCATTCGAAAAGCCAGGTAAATCTGGCGGAGGGGAATCGAAAGGAAGCACTGCCGGAGCGTTCCCGTCCCGGCTGCGCGGCCGGGACGGATCGATATGCGTATGCGCCGGGATGCCCCGGCCGGCTGCTTCGGCAGACGTCGGGGACGGAAACCGTCAGCGATGAATAAAGCGGACGCTCTGGCGCACGACCAGTGTCGTCGGGAGGGTTACGATCCGGTTCTGTGTGCGTGAAGCGGCATCTTCGGAATCAGAGAACGAGTCGGTGCCCGCACGTTCGGAAGTGCGGGCGGATTCGCCGGCCGCGATGGCACCGAAAAGAAGACGGACGGCAGCCTCGGCTTTGCCCGTGATGTCCTGATGAATTGTTGTCAGCATAGGACTTGTGAACTCAGCGTAGGGATTGTCGTCGAAGCCGCAGACTGAGAAATCGGTCGGAATTGTGCATCCCCGGGCGTTCAGGATGCGGATGACGGAAAACGCAAGCTGATCGGACGTACAGAACAGCGCGACATTGAACTTCGCGAGCGGAAGAATGCTTTCGAGGAGCATTTTCCGGCGTCTCTCATCATCCGGGAGAACGAGACAGCCGGTCGGGATGATTGATGTGACGCGCGCGTTCGGGACATGGGCGGCAGCCATTGCGTCTCTCATTGCGAGGGCGCGCTGGCGTGAGGAGCCGATTCGCGCATTGGTAATCGTGAGAATGTTGCGGAAGCCCTGATTAATAAGATAATCGGCCATCTGACCCGCGGCTCTGTAATCATCGAGCGTCACATGAAGGCCGCGCATGCCGGAGAAGGCCGCTGGAGCGGGCGTTTTGCAATCGCTCTCCGGGTGCGTGTCGATGCCGACGACGGGACACTCTGCGAGAGAGCGCAGCTTCTCATAATTTTTGTAAGAAAATGTGATCGCGATGATTCCTGACACATTCCAGGACAGGGCCGTGTTGAAAATGCGGTCAATATCGGAATCGACACAGAGCATCATGTAATAGCCGGCCGCCCGGACGGCGGATTCGATCGCGCCGATGGTCTGCCCGAAGAACGGGTCAGAGACCGGTGTTCTCTGAAAATGAGCCGTCGTGTGAACGACTGCCATAATGAGGTGTGAGCGCTTCTGCGCGAGCACCTCGAGACCCTGCCGCGGCACAAAGCCGGAGGCGCGGATTTCATCGCGGACGCGCTGAATGGTTTCGGGAGAGACTTTGCGTGTCTTTCCGTGGATGACATTGGATACAGTTGTAGCACTGACGCCGACGCGCTCGGCAATTTCCCGGATTGTGACCATAGAAGCTCCTTTCGGGAGAGAAGTAATGATCCGACGTATGCGGCTTGATGCGGCCGCAGACATTAACTATAGTATACTCCCGGGGCCGGGAGGATGACCATGGCATCGCTTGGGGAAATTACCATGAATATGGGTTACAGTTCACACGCCACCAGACCTCGGTGAACGGTCAGCGATATCAGGAGCGGTGAGGGCGTTATACGGAGGAGTCCGAAGATCACCCTGAGCTGCTGCGTCAGCGGCGAAGGGAAGCTGAGGAGGACGGAGTCTGCCCGATACCGCCCTGATATTCGCGACCGCACGCAATCTCGGCGCGTGTGAACTGTAACGAATATGGAGGAATGAATATGCAGAAAAAATGGTGGCACGGAAAGGTTGCTTATCAGATTTATCCGAAGAGTTTCAAGGACACGACCGGCAGCGGAATCGGGGATCTGAACGGCGTGACGGAAAAGCTTGATTACCTGAAGAGTCTCGGCGTCGATATTATCTGGATCAGTCCCTGCTATGTCTCTCCGCTTGCGGACGAGGGATATGATATCGCGGATTATTACAAGATCGACCCGCGCTTCGGGACAAACGGCGACATGTGGAGGCTCATTTCGGAGGCGAAGAAGCGCGACATGTATATTCTGATGGACCTTGTCGTCAATCACTGCTCCGATGAGCACGAGTGGTTTCAGAAGGCGCTGGCGGACCCGTACGGAAAATATGCCGGCTACTTTTATTTTGAGAAGGCTGTGGACGGACACGCGCCGAATAACTGGCGTTCCTATTTCGGCGGCAGTGCGTGGGAGAAGGTTCCGGGAACGGATCTCTACTACCTGCATCTCTTCCATAAGAAGCAGCCGGACCTCAACTGGGAGAACCGCGAACTGCGGGAGGAGATCTACAAAATGATGAACTGGTGGCTGGACCGCGGTGTTGCGGGTTTCCGGCTCGATGCGATCATGAATATCAAGAAGGCTCTTCCATTTGAAGCGTACAATTATGAGCCGGATCGCGATGACGGGATGTGCCGCGCCTCCCGCATGATTCAGGATGCAAAGGGAATCGGCGATATTCTCGCCGAAATGCGCGACAGGACATTCAAGCCTCACAATGCATTCTCCGTGGGCGAGATTTTCAACAACACAAATGAGCAGATCCCTGAGTTTATCGGGGACAACGGGTATTTTTCCTCGATGTTCGACTTTCGGGAGACGATCCTCGGCGCGAGCGACAAGGGATGGTACGATTTTGAGCCGGTCACGCCGGACGAGTACCGCGACGCCTGCTTCATGACGCAGCGTGTCGTCGACGACCAGGGCATGGTCTCCACGATTATCGAGAACCACGATGAGCCGCGCGGCGTTTCGCGCTATATTCCGGAGGGAGACTTGACCGACCGCAGCAAGAAGTTCCTGGCGGTTATGCAGTTTATGCAGAAAGGACTGCCGTTCATTTATCAGGGACAGGAAATCGGTATGGAAAATGTTGTGCTGCATTCGATCGATGAAGTCGACGATATCTCCACGATCGACGAGTACAAGGTTGCGCGGGAGGCCGGCCTCTCGGACGAGGCGGCGCTGAAGCTCGTCAATACCTACTCACGTGACAATGCGCGCACGCCGATGCAGTGGGACGACTCGGAACATGCAGGCTTCACGACAGGTACGCCGTGGCTTCCTGTCAATCCGAATTACAGGCAGGAAGGGGCGACGAGCCCGGTATCGGCGGATGACCCGGAGATAAAGCCGGTTAATGTGGCGGCGGAGAACAGGGATCCGGACTCTGTGCTGAACTGGTACAGAAAGCTCACAAGTCTCCGGAAGGACAGCGACTATTCGGATACGATCGTATACGGGGAATTTGTCCCGTTCATGGAGGATCAGAGCAATTTTATGTCGTTCTACCGGAAGGGAAAGGTGCAGACGCTGCTTGTGCTGGGGAATTACAGAAATGAGAGGCGCGAGGTGAAGCTGCCGGGAGAGGTGCGGCAGGTCGTGCTCAATACATGTGAAGATTTCTCTGTGAAAGACGGCGTGCTCACGATGGACGGCTATCAGGCGGTCGTACTGGAGATGAGGTGAATCCTGCTCATTGCCATTGCCGCGTTCATCGCGATTCATTCCGCCAACTACAGCGGCGGGAATTTTTTGCTCGCGTTGCGTTAAAGTTGGCTTCGCGGCGGGGATGTGCTATGCTTTCTCTGGATTATGGAGGATGTTTATGCACAGACAGATATATCGGATGATTCTTGCCGCGGGGCTTGCGTGCACTCTGGCTGGCTGCGGCAGTGCGGGACGGGTGGAAAATTCCGCCGGCACATCTGCGGAAGCTGCAGTAGCTGAATCTGCGGCTCCGGCAGCGGAGACGCAGACTGCATCGCAGCCCGGAGCGGCGGATACAGGAGAAGATCCTTCCGCAAATACGGCCGTGGCAGCCGGCACGGAGTCGGCGGATCAGTTCGGGGGAGTCGTCTCCGCGGCAAAGCTTGCAGTCAATAACGCAGGGCTTTCAATCGGCGACGGGCGTGTCTATGTTCTGAACGCAGACCCGCGGGCGGATGCGGCACTTCAGACCCTCGCGACGCTCTATACGGATCTGGGCGGTTACGTCACGGTCGTCACGATATCAAGCGGTGACTACAACAATGAACTGAAGGACCTCCTCAAACAGGGCGAGTATCCGACTGTTTTTAATCTCGGCAGCGAATCGGACGCCACAAAATGGAAGGATTACCTGTATGATCTCAGCGGCTCGGACGTCGCGTCTCATGTGGCGGATCCGTCTCTTGATATCCATTGCGACGGGAAGACGGCCGCTGTTCCCGCGTCTGTCCGCGTTTACGGCATTATTTGCAACCGGACGATTCTTGAATCCTACTGCAAAATGAGCGGCGCTCTGATTTCGTCTCCGGATGATATCCAGAGCCTCGCCACACTGTCGGCGGTCGCAGATGATATCGAGACGCGGCTGCAGGAATTGAACGCACAGCTCGCGGCGGATGGAAAATCGTTTGCCGTGACGGAGGCATTCGCATCTCCGTCTATGGATGCCATGTCCGCATGGAAGCTGTCTGAGCAGCTGGCGGCGCTTCCTGTCTATTATGAGCTGAAGGACAAGGGCGTGACGGATTTTTCCGTGGCAGCGGACGCTCTGTCCGGAACCTATCTCGACAATTTCCGCCAGATCTTTGATCTCTACACGGGCGATTCGGCGGCGGATGTGACGCACCTTGCGGACAAAGGATACGATGCGGAGCAGGAGTTCGGGTCCGGTCAGGCGGTCTTCTGGCAGGGCGGCGACTCGGATTACGGCGCACTCACGAGCGGAAAATATGCGGTGACACCAGCAGATCTCGACATCATCCCGATCTATTTCGGTGTTGATGACGCAAATGAGGGACTGTGCGTCGATTCGGATTATCACTGGGCCGTCAATGCGAAGGCGACGGACGAGGAGATCCAGGCATCGCTGACATTTCTCGAGTGGCTCTATACGTCTGACGCGGGAAGGGTTGCGCTCGGCCAGGAACTCGGCATGATCTGCCCGTATGATACGTGTACGGGGGATTTTGCGCCGGCAAATGCGTTCGGTGCGAAGGCGATCCTATATGGCACGCAGGGAAAGACGTCTGTGCCGTGGGCGTACACGGCGGTTGCTGACCCTGATTCCTGGAGGTCCGGGCTGACGAGCGCGCTGACGGCGTATGCCGCCGGCGGCGGGACTTGGGATGATGTGAAGAAGGCGTTTTCGTATACTTCATAAGACGGGCGTAGAAAAAATCCTTCGGTGACGGGGAGGCTGCCTGGATCATTCGGGAACTGTCGGAGACGTCGATCGGAATTCTGCGACTTTATTTCTAAGAGGCAGCGGGGGATCTGTATCTCCCGCTGTTTTTTATGCCCCGAAGATAGTTCTCGAAATGAACAGCTTCGGAATTTTACTTATTTTGGAAAAGTTGAACTCTTGATGAAAAGAATCGGTTCCATATTTTCTGCCCAAGCGGCGCAGTAGTCCGCTTGAAATATCGCACAAAAAACACGACAAGAATTTGTACATATAGCACGAAAAATGAAAAACCCAAAAAAAACATTGAAAAATTCCCGGTAACTGGCTATATTTGTGAACTTTTCAAAAAAGTTACACTAAACGCCCTCAGGGCTTCAAAAAGGTTATTACCTCATCGAAGCTCTTGCCGCTGTTCAGGTAGGCTTCCATGAGCATATCAGTCTCCAGCTTCCGCTTCT
>JAZHVT010000023.1:0-28675 GCA_036453145.1 Eubacteriales bacterium | reverse complement strand
CCGCTGCATCGTCTATCTCGGTATAAACGCACTCCTTATATCCATAGGACAAAAAGCGCATGAAGGTTTCCTTATTATCTGTACCCTTAAAGATCTCCTTTAGAAATGGCAGTATCAGGCACACTTCTGTTTTGGCAGGCGACATATGATACAACATCCGCAGTCCATCAAGATTCCTGAAGGATTTCATCTGCCGATGCCGCAGTGCTTCACCCATTTCCTTTGTCTTCTCCGTATCCTCAAAGTAGTAATACTCTGCAAAGAAATAATCCTGAAACCCCGGATCGATATAATAAATACCTGACTCCTGCTCGTACATCATACAAGCCGTTGCACATACATCATGCTCAAATCCGGCAAGAAGAAAAATGTTTGGATTCTCCAATTCTTCCTGTTTCTTCACATCCTTGAAGTACTTTTCAAATGTCCGGTGATCAAACTCAAAGACGCCATCCATATATGACAGCGAACAAAATGCTCTGAAAACCTGAGTGAATTCTTCACTGCTTCCCACGCTGTGGAAGAAACGATCAAACGCCTCTTTTTCCTCATCATGCCCACGAATCAGCACATCGTAGAGCATTTCGTATAAAGATGATTTATCTCCGTTTAATTCTTTCAGTTTTTCACAATTGCTGACGATAACCGTTAGCAGCATCGGATTTGTCGCGACAAAACCATCTCTCCTCAGATATCCTGTTCCTGGCTCGAAGAATGACATGACTGTTTTCTTTTCATCTGCGTCCTGTTTGCGCAGCAACAGTTTGTCAAGAAGCTGGTCCACCTGATCCTCATTCAATGGATGTAGATACAGTCTGACAAACCCTCTGATTCCTTCTATCGCAGAACATTGTCGTGATGTAATAATCACTTGCACATTCGGGTATCGATGCGTAAGCTCTGCGAGTTTTTTTTGAAAGAACTTAACCTCACCAGGATCAAGCTCATCCAGCCCATCAAAAAGTATCTGAGCCTGTCCTCGCTCAAGAACTTCTTTCGCGGAATTCTCCGTAAAGGAATCGTCGTACTCCCTTACTGTATCGACGATAAACGGTAGGAAACCATCGTATCTTGAAGAAAAGTTCCTTAATTCTGCCATTATTGGAAGCCGCCCCGTTTCATCGCTGTTCTCTGCAGCTTCAATAAAGAGATGCTGAAGCATGAGTGTCTTCCCATAGCCGCATCCACCGATCAGGATAATTTTCAGAACTTCGCCTCGTCTGTCATAGGTTCGAAGCTTCTCCAGAGTGGCGTTTTCAATATAGTTTCCCATTATACGATTAGGAAAAACTGCTGCTGATGTGCCTATGTTATTGCAAACAAATACATCGCTTAACAAGCATTCATCCTCGCCCGGAAGCCTGACCCATTTATACCGGTTCTCAGCTCCACGAAGGTATGTTTTAAATCCCACGGGCTCTGGCGACTTTTTATATTCTGCCGGGACAATATTATCTGCGGTTCCATATCCATTAACAATTGCAGCAAATTGAACCGCAACCGCTGCTGAGAACATTTTTCGATCAGGCACTTCCGCAATCTCAAATGTAATGCCAAAGCTTTGCATTATTTCCTTCAGATTCTTGGTATTTAAAACAGCAAGAAGTTGCTTTGCCAGATTATCCTCACTCAGATGCTTTGAAGCCTCTCCCCAGACTGAGCTGTCTGGCTTTCTCGAGCCAGTTACCCACTTTTCATAACTGCTGTCTGAAGGACAGATAATATTTTCGTCATAGTCTTCATCTAATCCATTTTCAAAGAAGAAGAAAGCAATTTTCTTCTTTGATTTATATCCATCAAGCCCACCACCTTTGTCAGGCAGATAGAACTTCTGCAAAAACTCACTGTACTCCACTTTATTGGCGTCCCCTCGTAAAAATTTGCTGTGTCCGCATCTGTCCGAACAATGTCCGCACTCGTGCGAATAATGTCTGCCTCTGTGTCAGCGATATAAAAACCCGTCAAATCTATACTGATATCAGATGGTTGAAAGAGCTCCTGACCACTTAAAACGGCTAGCTGATATGAGTAATTCATAGTTATTCATACTTATTATATGACATTTAAGGATGCGTTACAACAGTTTGATAAATATTTGTCAATTTGTCATAGGGACGTATCGAGATCGAAAAGCTCTACCCCCCCCCATCAAAACTAATCAGAAATGTCCGTATTATGAGGGTTTTCACGACCATGACCTGGATATGTCGTTAAACTGTCCGCTCTTCACAGGTGTTCCCCTTGGTGCACAAAGGTGGCTCACGCGACTGTGATGGTCACATTTGAAATGAGAGATCAACCTACGAATGGCCGTTGATCTCTTACTTCAGGAAGTAAAGCATCACCAGGCAATGACCTCTGATCAAGGCTGACCCGAACGCTTGGTGATGCACCTACAAACGAGGACATTGCTCATAGGGTAAGCAAGCCTCCATGACAAAAGGAGACAAGAGCATGTCAAACGAAGACTGGATTATCAATCTGGAAAACACAGCAGACGAGGTCGCCGGTATCTGCGGAAGCGAAGTTGTTCGCTTCATTCTCAGGGAGCACGGTGCAAGAAGCATCTATGACCTGAACCCGGGCGACTACGAGGAAGTATTCTCTGAGCTTTACGCCTACATCGAGAACTACGACTGACAACTAAATATGGAAAGTCCTTCGGCTTCATCGCACAGCTAACGATCAAGCCAAGGCAAGGTAATCCCCTGCTCCACTCGGTGCGCCCTACCGCGGATAGACGAGTGCATCTCCGAATGGAGCAGGCAGCAAGGCAAATTTGGTTCAGCTTCATGCACAGCTGGCCGCCAATGAAGAAACGGGGAAACCCGCATGGTGGCCGAGATGAAGAGAAATTATTACCCGTCCATTTCTGATTACCCCGTTTCGCGAGAAACGAGGTCAATCAAATGGATAGTACCGTACAGGTAAAAGTAGTCCCGTTCTACGACAAAAACGGAAACGTTGAAGCAACAGTAACAGTCAGCATCACCGCAGAAGGAAAGAAAGTCCTCTCTGCATCAGCAGGGTATAAACTTTATCCGATGAACGCTGAGGGTATCAATGTGAAAGAAAGAGGCTGGGATCCGGATCTTATCAGAAATCCTCTGATTGGTGACACTCGCCATCGTTGCTATATGATTCCGGTACCAGAAGGCATGTACCAGCCTCTTATGGCGATGGAATGGGCAGAGGCTCAGAGAAACACGCGCAAGCGTCGCTGCCGCATCCCTGCAGAGAATGGAGGCACCAAGATTTGCCGTGATCGCAGCTGCTACGGCTGCCCGATGGCAAGTGAAGATCACATCACTTCGGAGACTGTCTCTCTGGATGCCATGATGGAGAACTCCAATATGGAAGCATTTATCGAAGATGTGACCAGTGCAGAAGCAATGAAAAGCCTTGAAGAGGAAGAATTCATTGCGTACCTGAAGCAGCATGACCCGAAGTGTGCACAGGTTTATAAGAAAGATAAAATTGGTTTCACAACTGCTGAGATTGCAAGCTTCCTTGGTGTAACGGATCGAATGATTCGCTACTACAAGAACAAAATTGACACGCTGCGTAAGCAGTTCGAAGCAGAATAACAGCTCGAGGGCGATACAGCATCACTGCCGTACCGCCCTCTTTTTATGCTTTCGTGATGGTAAGACTGAAGCCTCAAATAGCGTTTCCACAACCTCGACATCTGAAAAACAGCGTTCCCACAGCCACAACCCCTGCCAATTAGTAGAGCCACAGCCTCGCCGAGCAAAAATCTATCAAAATAGTGGAGCCACAGCCTCGCCAGAGCGATATTCTCATTTTCCCATACAGAAAACGCGGCACCCGTCTCTCTTCTCAGAAAGACGGATGCCGCAGGAATGGCTTAAGCACGGGCTTTTCCAGCCCTCTTTCAATTTATTCTTGTTAGCAGAGCCACTGTCTCCACGTGCGTTGTCTGCGGGAACATATCTACCGGCTGTGCATACGCCGGTGTGTAGCGGACATTTCCGCTGCCCTCATGAAATCGCTTCAGATCGCGGGCGAGTGTCGCGGGGTCGCAGCTCACATAGACGACACGCTCCGGCGCCATGCGAAGCACGGCATCAATAAGTTCAGGTGCGCAGCCCTTGCGCGGCGGATCGAGAACCACTACGTCCGCATGTGGGCACGGCGTCTTCTCATCAAAACGGCCGCGGACAACGAGGTCCTCCGCGGCGCCCGTATAAAAATGCGCATTTCCTATGCCATTCCGCTCTGCATTTTCTTTCGCGTCACGGATCGCGTCGGGGACGATCTCGACGCCGTAGACAGTCTTCGCATGCCCTGCGAGAAAGAGTGAGATTGTGCCGATTCCGCAATACAGGTCATAGACCGTCTCCTGCCCGGTCAGGGCCGCTGCCTTCAGTGCTTCACCGTAGAGCTTCTCACACTGTGCAGGATTGACCTGATAGAAGCTGAGCGGGGAAATGCGGAACCTGAGGCCGCCGAGCACGTCCTCGATCCAAGGATCGCCCCAGAGCGGAACCACGCGGCTGCCGAGAATCACATTCGTCCGCTTCGTATTGATATTGAGACAGATACTCGTGACGCCGGAAATGAGACGCAGCTCATCCACGAGTTCTCCGCTGTGCGGCAGCTCGCGTCCGTTTATGACGAGGCAGACGAGGATCTGACCGGTTGCAAAGCCCTTACGGATCAGGATATGGCGCAGAAGTCCCCGGCCGGTCGTCTCATCATATGCAGCGATCTGCCATCTCCCGGCAAATGCAAGAATCGTCTCAAGAATGCGCGCGTTCTCCTCCGGCGTGAGCAGGCAGTCCGTCACGGGGATGAGCGTATGCGTGCGGCCGGCGTAGAACCCCGCCGCAAGACGCATGCCATGTTCGGGCCTTACGTTCCGGACGCGGCTGTCTGAGACTCCCGCCTTCACCATCCCCACCGGATACTGCGCCTTGTTGCGATAGCGATAGGGTGTGTCCATGCCGATGACCGGGCGCACCTCAAGATCTGGCATGCCGCCGATGCGTGCCATCGTATCCTTCACAAGCTTCCGCTTCCACACAAGCTGCGCGGCGTAGTCCATCTCCTGCAGTCGGCAGCCGCCGCACCGGCGCGCTCCGGGACACGGAGCCGTGACGCGGCATGCCCCCGGCGCCAGGATTTTCTCGACGCGCGCAAATGCATACGTCTTCTTCGGGCGCGTCACGCGGGCCAGCACTTTGTCGCCGATGAGCGCATCCTTCACAAACAGCGTAAAGCCGTCCGCGTGGCCGATGCCCTCGCCGTCTTTCGTGAGATCTTCGATTGTAACTGTCAGGAGATCATTTTTGTTCATATCGGTATTGTCAGACCTCTTCCGTGCGCCGCAGGTTCGAGTCGAAGAAGCGGTTGAAGCCGAGCCAGGTGTCGCTTTCCTTTCCGTTCTCGAGAACCTCTGTCATTGTCTCGAGTCTCGCATCCGCATTGTCGGCGAGATTGAGCGCCATGGCCTCGATCAATGCCGGCTTCTTCGGGGAACCGTACTCATACTCGCCGTGGTGCGCGAGGATACAGTGCTTCAGCTCCGATTCGAGAAGCGGCGGGAAATTCTCGATCTTTGCGGCCTTGTCATGAACCATCTCGGCTCCGATCATGATGTGGCCGAGCATCTGTCCGTCATCAGTGTATTCATTTGTCGGGAAGAGGGACAGCTCCTTCGTCTTTCCGCAGTCATGAAGCATCGCCGCCGTGATCAGAAGGTCGCGCCGGATAACCGGGTAGTGGTCCGCGAGAAATGCGCAGAGCCGTGTGACGGAGAGCGTATGCTCGAGCAGACCGCCGACAAAGCTGTGATGCACAGTCTTGGCCGCCGAATGCTTCGTGAAGCTCTTGACAAATTCCGTGTCCTCGATGAAAAATGACTTGAGCAGCGCGCTCAGGTACGGGTTCTTCACACTTGCCGCGTACTGCATGAGCTCCGTATACATCGCCTTCGTGTTCTTCTTTGTGACGGGCAGATAGTCAGCCGGAACGTATTCGCTCTCATCGGCCTTCCGAACCTGACGAAGCGACGCCTGCAGCGATCCATTGTACGCGCTCACAGTTCCGCTGACATAGATATAATCGAGGGTATCGAAATCCCCGATCGCGTCCGACGTCGGATCCCAGATCTTTGCGTCGAGAACACCTGTCCTGTCCTGAAGCAGGACACTCTCATAGTTTTTGCCGTTCTTTGTGACGGCAGACTGTTTATGCTTGCAGAGGTAGACGTCCTGAATGCGGCTGCCCTCCTGCAGTTCGGAAATGAATTTCATTTTAGTTCTCCCAGTGTGATTGTAAATTCGAATTTCTTGTATCCGTCCGCACCCTTCCGGCGGACTGTCACAGAGACCTCGTCTCCCGGCTTCAGGTTGGCAAGCCGGTTGTGCAGTGTCTTCATCGTCGTGATATTCGCGCCGTCCATATCCGTGATGACATCCCCGGCCGCAAGTCCCGCTGCAAGCGCCGGCGAGCCCGCATCGACCGAATTGACATAGACTCCCTCCGGAACGCCGGTGCTCCCGGACAGAGAGGCCGATACGTCCTGTCCCCGGATACCCATGTAGCTGATGGCTTCATTGTTGGAAAGATTCTGGATCAGCAATTTCAAATACGAGATGGCAATGCCTGTGACAGTAGACGTGCCACTCGCGGCATATTTCTGCATCACAAAACCGACGACCTTACCGTCAAGGTTCACAAGAACTCCGGTCCCGGAGGTGCTTCCCTGCATGTCGGTCGTCAGCAGACTGAACTCGCCGTCCGTCACGGACACGAGATTATCTGTTGAGGTGATTTCTCCGTAAGCGACAGAATTACTATACCCCATCGGACTTCCGATTGCAATGACCCCGTCTCCGGCAGTCACGTTGTAGGAATTACCGAGGGATGCGGCTGTACAGGACGCAAGCGTCGAGGCAGACAGGGATGAAGTCGGCACGGCAAGAACCGCAAGCTCCGTCGTCGGGTCCTCGCGGATCAGCGTGCCATTACAGGATGTTCCGTCTGCAAATGTAACCATCAGCGTCGCCGCGCTGCTGAGTGACCGGTAGTCGACCAGAACCAGCACGCTGCTGTCCGTCGAGGCGACAAGAAGACCGCTCACGGAGCTGCTCGTCGGGTCGTTTCCGCTGAGCCAGCTTGTGGCGTCGGAATACCCCGTGACTCCGACGACGGACTGCATGGCAGATTTCGCGACCGCGTAGACGGCCTTGTTCTGCTGCTCATAATGATCCAGGATCTGCTTCTGCTCTTCCTCCGCCGTCATGACCTGCGGGACAGGAGTCGGCGTTACAGACTCCGCGGCGGCGGCCGCGCTCTCCGTATCCGCAGCCGTCTGCTGCGAGACAGGCTCCTCGTCAGAGGTGATCGTGACCGGCTGGTCATTCCGGCCGGTTACATGTACGAAGACAAAGCCTGCCACCAGGCCGAAGAGACAGGCCGACGCGATAATCTCAATGGCGCGAAGCAGATACTTTCCGACGGGAAACGGGCGCCTCTTGACAGTCTCATTCATGAAGCTGTAGGAGTCGTCCTGATTTGTATTCTGTTCGTCTTCCGGTTTCCGAAGCTGTTCATCCATAATAAAATATTATATCATGATCGTATTGTTGACAGTCAGATGCTGCCAGGCATGGCACCCGGCACTGATATGTATCATACCATTTACATATTAACATTCTATGAACAGGGAACGCGCCGATTGGTCTTCCGAAAGGTGCCCCGCAGGAGTAAAATAGAAGCATGAATACAAAAGCATTACATACACTTGAATTTGATAAAATTACTGCGCGCCTCGCAGATCAGGCGACCAGCGCGCCCGGAAGAGAACTCTGTCTCGCCATCGCGCCGAAGACCTCTCTTTCTGAAATCAACCGCCTGCAGGATGAGACCGGGGCGGCTCTTTCCCGCATCCTGAAGAAGGGAAGCATCTCATTTGGCAGTGCGGCCGACATCCGCCCGTCCCTGAAGCGGCTCGAGATTGGCAGCAGTCTCGGCATTCACGAGCTTCTCATGATCACGAAGCTCCTTGAAAATGCAGGGCTTGTCCGCGCCTGGGCAAGGCGCGAGCGCGACAACGAGGAGGAGGATATCCTGACTCCGGTCTTCTCCTCTCTCGAGCCGCTTGCATCCGAGACAGCGGAGATCCGCCGCTGCATTATCTCCGAGGACGATATCGCCGACGACGCATCACCCGCGCTCCGTAGTATCCGCCGGAATATCCGCGCGGCCGGCGACCGCGTCCACACGGAGCTCACGAGAATCGTCTCCAGCTCCGCGAAGGATTATCTGCAGGACCAGCTGATCACGACCCGTGACGGCAGGTACTGCATCCCTGTAAAAAATGAGTACCGCAACCAGGTTCCGGGCATTATCCATGACACCTCGAAGGCAGGGTCCACCGTCTTCATCGAGCCGGCCTCCGTCGTCCGTCTGAACAACGAGATCCGGGAGCTCGAGGTCAAGGAGGCACAGGAGATCGAGGTCATCCTCTCCCGTCTCTCCGAGATGTTCGCCGAGAAGACCGGCTTCATCCGCAGCGACTACGAGAGCATGGTCGCGCTTGATTTCATTTTCGCGCGGGCAAAGCTCGCGCTCGAGGAGAATGCGACGCGGCCGATCGTCGGCACAGACGGTGTCATCGACATCCGGAAGGCGCGCCATCCGCTGATCGATCCGAAGAAGGTTGTCCCGATCGACATCCGTCTCGGAGAGACGTACGATCTGCTCGTCGTGACCGGACCGAATACAGGCGGCAAGACCGTCTCCTTAAAGACAACCGGTCTTCTCACGATCATGGGCCTCTCGGGGCTTCATATCCCGGCCGCTGACCGGAGCCGGATCTCCATATTCCGGGAGGTCTATGCGGACATCGGCGATGAGCAGAGCATCGAGCAGTCTCTGTCTACATTTTCCTCGCACATGACGAATGTCGTGGATTTTCTGAATAAGGCGGACAAGGATTCCCTCGTGCTCTTCGATGAGCTCGGGGCCGGCACCGACCCGACGGAGGGCGCGGCGCTCGCCACGGCGATTCTCGACCATCTCCACAAATGCGGCATCCGCACGATGGCGACGACGCACTACAGCGAGATCAAGATCTACGCGCTCCGCACAGCGGGCGTCGAGAACGCGAGCTGCGAATTCGATGTCGAGACGCTCTCTCCGACATACCGGCTTCTGATCGGCGTTCCCGGAAAAAGCAACGCATTTGCGATCTCGAAGAAGCTCGGCCTGTCGGACTATATCATCGACCAGGCGCGGACATTTATCAGCAGCGAGGACGCCTCCTTCGAGGATGTCATCTCCAGTCTTGAGAAGCAGCGGAGCGAGCTCGAGAAGGAGAAGCTCCAGGCTGAGGAGGACAGAAAGGAAATCGAACGTCTCCGGAAGGAGCTCGAGAAGCGCGAGCGGACACTGACTGACAAGAAGAAGGACCTCATTTCCGATTCGTCAGCAGAGGCCAGACGAATTCTGCAGGAGGCGAAGGATTACGCGGACAAGACGATCAGCTGGTACGCAAAGCACGGCGGATCGACCCGCGAGATGGAGCAGCAGCGCGAGGCCCTGCGCAAAAAGATGAACGCGCTCGACAAGAACATCGCATCCGCCGGCGAGAAGCCGAAGAAGGGCCATCTCACAGTGAAGGACCTTAGAATCGGCGACGCCGTGAAGGTGCTCTCGCTCGGTCTCAAGGGAACGGTCAGCACGCTCCCGGACGCGAAGGGCTGGCTGTTCGTGACGCTCGGCGTCATGCGCACGAAGGTGCGCCTCGATGATCTCGAGAAGATCGACGAGGTTGAGATCACGGGACCGAACAAGATGAAGCGGACAGGCTCCGGCCGTCTCTCCATGTCAAAATCACTGGCTGTCTCCCCGGAGATCAATCTCCTCGGCAGAACAGTCACGGAGGCAGTTGCGGAGCTCGACAAATATCTGGACGACGCGGCGCTCGCGCATCTCGAGCAGGTCCGGATCGTCCACGGCAAGGGCACCGGCGCGCTCAGAAAGGGCGTACAGGATTATCTGAAGCGGAACAAGCACGTGAAATCGTTCCGTCTCGGCGAATATGGCGAGGGTGACTCCGGCGTCACGATCGCAACGCTGAAATAAGGGCATAACTCCCGCCCGGCACTGCAGCTGCGGGGCGGGAGTGGGAGATACTGGTATGGTCAATAAGCAGAAAATATTAATTGTTGACGACAATTCACACATCGCGGAGCTCATTTCCCTCTATCTGGAGAAAGAAATGTACACCACGGAGATCGCAGGGGACGGCGGAGAGGCGCTTGAGCTCTTCGCGACGTTTCGTCCCGACCTCGTGATCCTCGATATCATGCTGCCCGGCAGGGACGGCTATGAGATCTGCAGGCAGATGCGGCAGATCCGCAACACGCCGGTTATCATGCTGTCCGCAAAGGGCGAGACGTTCGACAAGGTGCTCGGTCTTGAGCTCGGGGCTGACGATTACATGAGCAAGCCGTTCGAGCCGAAGGAGCTTGTCGCGCGGGTGAAGGCTGTCCTCCGCCGCTCCAGAGGAAGTGAGGACACGTCGAAGGCCGATAAGAAAAAGAGCGATGTGAAGGTCGTGGAGTATCCGGGCCTTATTGTCAATCAGACAAATTACTCGGTCATCTACAACGGAAAATCAATCGACATGCCGCCGAAGGAGCTCGAGCTCCTCTACTTCCTCGCGTCCCAGCCGAACCATGTTTTCACGCGGGAGCAGCTGCTCGACAATATCTGGGGCTATGAGTACATCGGCGATACACGGACGGTCGACGTCCACATCAAGCGGCTCCGCGAAAAAATCAAGGGAAATGAACACTGGGCGATCGGAACGGTGTGGGGAATCGGCTACAAATTTGAAGTGAAGCCGCAGACGACATGAAGCACGCCCTGTATCTGAAATTCATCGCCATTTATGTGTTCCTCGCATTTATCGGCGTATTCATCATCACAACGCTCGGGCGGCAGCTCGAGGAGGACCATCTCGTGGAGACCCGTGCGAACGCCTTCTACCGGGAGGAGACAGCGGTCATGTCGTCGTACTCCTCGTCGCTCTTCACGAAGAGCAGCTCGCTCGACTCCCTCTACAAGGAGCTGAAGACGCTCGCCGACGGCACGGGCGCATCGTTCCGGATCATAGATGAGTCCGGGCAGGAGCTGATCTGCACGGAGCGCGCGCTCAATACGGACAGCACCGTCACGATCCCTGACTTTAATTACACGGATTTCGGACCGCGGTATTACGAGATCAGCAATTTCTACGGACAGTACAGCTACGACTGCCTCAATGTCATGATCCCGATCACCTATCATCTGAACACATACGGGTATATTGCGGCGTCACTCCCCTATTCCGAAATTCAGAATGAGGCGGACAGGCTTCTTGACCCGTTCTATGTCGTCTTCGCCGCCAATTTTGCGCTGTCGCTCTTGATCCTTGCATTTTTCTCAGCAGCGGTCTATCACCCTCTGCAGGAAATCAAGGAGGGCGCGCGGGAGTTCGCCTCCGGCAATCTGACGCACCGCATCCGGATCCACTCGAGGGACGAGATGGGCGAAATCGCGGACTCCATGAATTTCATGGCCGACGAGCTGAAGAAAAATGCGGACTACCAGAAGAAGTTCATTTCCAATGTGAGCCACGACTTCCGGACACCGCTCACATCGATCAAGGGCTTCACGGAGGCGATGTCTGACGGAACGATCCCGCCGGACATGCACGGGCACTACCTGTCCATCATCGCCGGAGAGACGGACAAGCTCGACAAGCTCACGCGCGAGGTTCTCACGCTGAACGCAATGGACCAGGCAAAGTTTGCCCTGAATATACAGGATTTCGACATCAACGATCTTATGAGACAGACAGCCTCGCTCTTTGAGAGTGTCTGCCGCAAAAAGAAGATTTCCATCAACGCGGTGATGCTCGGGGACAGGCTCATGGTCAGCGCGGACAGAGAAAAAATCGGGCAGGTTATTTACAACCTGCTCGACAACGCCGTGAAGTTCAGCGACAAGAATACGACAATCACGATGGAGACATCGGAGCGCCACGGCAAGTGCTATGTCTCCATAAAGGACGAGGGCTGCGGCATTCCGAGAGAATGCCTGCCGAAGATCTGGGACAGGTTCTACAAGGCCGATTCCTCGCGCGGGCGCGACCGCACGGGCACGGGGCTCGGACTCTCGATCGTGAAGGAGATTATTTCCGCACACGAGCAGAACATCTCCGTCATGAGCACGGAGGGCGTCGGCACGGAATTCGTGTTCTCACTGGCGCTCGCGAAGCAGGCGTAAATTCTCCCAGCGCGCGAGCTCGTCCATCTGCGGACGGTCGAGGTACCGCGTGTGCTCTCCGTACCGGATTGTCCTTGCATGTCCGTCCGTGAGAAAACCGATGTGCGCAGTCTCGATACCGGCCTCCTGCAATGCAAATGCAGTGCCCGCTCCGTCCTCCGCGACAAGGAGCGACGCACCCGCCGAGTCCGCGTAATACGGATTCAGCTCAAAATATTCGAGGATCTCGACCGTCTCCTGACGGATCGGGATCCTTTTTATGTCGATCACGGCACCGGCGCCGTACATTTCGCAGGTGTCCCAGAGCGCATTGAAGATGCCGCCCGGGCCGAGTGGAAACACGGTCTCAGAAAAGCCGCTGAGCTTCTTCTGCTCTTCCACAGCCTCCGGCAGGAGGGCTGCCGCACTGTCAATAAGAAAAGAGGGAAACTGCCTCAGCAGTTCCCCTTCTCTCTGGCGGACCAGCTCCCGGACAGCTCCCAGTGCGATGGAGCCTGTCACGAGAAGTGATTCGCGCGTATGGACCGCCGCCATCATGTAAGAGCCGGCGCAATCAGCGTCAGAATCATGGTTGCGGCCAGAATGATCGCCAGTACAGCGACGACGATCTTCTGCATTTTTGAATTCAACATATCTTTTCAGACTTTCTAAAAAACTTACGCATCAAGCGGATACTTGTCCGTGAGCGTCTTAACAATAGCCTTTGCCTTGTCAATGTTGTCCGCGGACTCCTTGACAAGCGCGATCGCCTCTGCGATCTGGTCCATATCGTCTGTGTTCATGCCGCGTGTCGTGACGGCCGGTGTGCCGAGACGGACGCCGGATGTGACGAACGGAGACTGCGGATCTCTCGGGACTGTGTTCTTGTTGGCTGTGATGTTCGCGGCATCAAGTCTTGTCTCGAGCTCCTTGCCTGTGAGGTCCGTTCCGCGAAGATCGACAAGCATCAGATGGTTGTCTGTGCCGCCCGTGACAATGTTCACGCCGCGCTTCATAAGGCCATTGGCAAGTGCCTGCGCGTTCTCGATAATCCGGCGCGCATAGTCCTTGAATTCCGGCTGCAGGTCCTCCTTGAGCATGACAGCCTTCGCAGCGATCGAATGCATCTGCGGTCCGCCCTGTGTGCCCGGGAAGATTGCCTTGTTGAGCTTGTGCTCCTTTGCAAATTCAGCAGAGGAGAGAATCATGCCGCCGCGCGGTCCGCGGAGCGTCTTGTGCGTCGTTGTCGTTGTGACATGCGCATACGGAATCGGGCTCGGATGATAGCCTGTCGCAACAAGTCCCGCGATGTGCGCCATATCGACCATGAGATACGCACCGACCTCATCGGCAATCTCGCGCATTCTCTTGAAATCGATGGTCCGGCAGTATGCGCTCGCACCCGCGATGATCATCTTCGGATGGCATTCCTTCGCGATGCGCTCCACATCATCATAATCGATGAAGCCGTCCTCATTGACGCCGTAGGGAACCTGATGGAAATAGTTTCCGGATACGTTCGCCGGTGAACCGTGGGACAGATGACCGCCCTCATCCAGGGCCATGCCCATGAAGGTATCGCCCGGCTGAAGCAGTGCGTAGAATACAGCGAAGTTGGCCTGAGCGCCGGAGTGCGGCTGGACATTGGCATAGGTGCAGCCGAACAGCTTCTTTGCGCGCTCACGGGCGAGGTCCTCGATGACATCGACGTACTCGCAGCCGCCGTAATAGCGGTGTCCCGGATAGCCCTCCGCGTACTTGTTCGTAAGGACAGAGCCGAGTGCAGACATAACTGCCTTGCTGACCCAGTTCTCGGACGCAATCAGCTCGATATGCGTATTCTGACGGTTAATTTCATTTTTGATCGCTTCGGCAACTTCCGGATCGACCTTCTGGATGTCTTCAAACGTATACATGACATTCTCCTCTCTTGAAATAATTTCCGCGATTGCTTATAAGCATAGCGGTAAATGTCTCAATTTTCAAGAGGAACATCCTCACTGTGCCTGTGACGTGTTCTCGCTGCCCTTCTTCATGTTCGCGAACTTCGTGTACTCCGGCAGCCAGACAAGCTTGACGGTGCCGATCGGGCCGTTTCTCTGCTTCGCGATGATGATCTCGGCCACGTTCTTCTCCTCCGTGTCCTTGTGATAGTAGTCATCGCGGTAAATGAACATCACGACGTCGGCGTCCTGCTCGATTGCTCCCGACTCACGAAGATCGGACATCATCGGGCGGTGGTCATCTCTCGTCTCGACACTCCGGTTCAGCTGTGACAGAGCGACGACCGGAATATTGAGCTCACGGGCGAGCGACTTCAGCGCGCGGGATATATCGGCGATCTCCTGCTGGCGGTTGTCCGACGCCTTGCCGGAGCCTGTCATCAGCTGGAGGTAATCGATAAAGATAATCTTGATGTCCGCGTCCATCTTGTATTTGCGGGCCTTCGCCCGGAATTCGTTCAGGCTGATGCCCGGCGTGTCATCGATGATGAGACCGGAATTCGCAATGACACCGGAGGCCTCGACGACCTTGCTCCACTCCTCGTCGCTCAGCTTGCCGTTCCGGAGCTTCTGCGCGTCGACATGGGACTCGAGCGAGATCAGACGGTTCATCAGCTGAGCGCCGCTCATTTCCAGAGAGAAGAGCGCGCACGGCATGTTATTGTGAAATGCAATGTGCTCCGCAATATTCAGCGCAAATGCTGTCTTACCCATGGACGGGCGGGCCGCGATCAGAATGAGATCGGAATTCTGGAAGCCGGACGTCTTGTAATCGAGGTCGATGAAGCCGGTCTCGATGCCGGTGACGTGGCCGGTCTGCTTGGACGCGTTCGAGATCGCCGTCAGCGTCTCCTCCACGATCTTGTCGACCGGTGTGACCGCGTCTGACGTCCGCTGCTGCAGGACCGCGAAGAGGTTCTTCTCCGCGTCGTTCATGATCGTGTCCGTATCGGTCTCGCCCTTGTAGCAGGCGCCCTCGATGTCCGTCGACACCTTGATCAGGCTTCGCAGAATCGACTTGTCCTTGACGATCTTCGCGTAGTCGCGGATATTCGCCGATGTCGGAACGGATGTCAGAAGATCCTTGATCAGCTCCGGTCCCTGCATTTCGGGAGGAAGGTTCTGGGATTTCAGCGCGTCCTGAAGCGTGACCGCATCGACGGCCCTGCCGCTGTCATTCATTTGTCGTATGGTATCAAACAGAATTCCGTACTGCGGCTCGTAGAAATCCTCCTTTTTCAGAATTTCCACCGCCGTGATCACGGCCTCGTGGCTCATCAGCATGGACCCGACGACCGATTTCTCGGCCTCGGTGCTGTGGGGCGGAATCCGCCTGATCAGAGACTCTTCATCCATTTTCTGTTCCTTCCGGACTTTACTTCTCTTCTGTCACGTTGACCTTGAGGTCCGCAGTTACCTTCGCGTGAAGGCGGATCGGTACGACCGTCGTGCCGAGCTCGCGGATCGGTCCCTCGAGGCTCATCTTCTTCTTGTCGATATCAAGACCGAGCTGCTTCTTCGCCGCCTCCGCAATCTCCTTGGCGGACACAGAGCCGAAGGTTCTTCCGTTCGCGCCGACCTTGATGGAAATGGTGACGGACTTGCCCTCGATGTCCTTCTTCAGCTCCTTCGCCGCCTCAAGAACCTCAGCCGCATGCTTGTCCTCAGCCTTCTTCTTCGCCGCGAGGTCCTTCTTTGCGCCGTCCGTAGCCGGGATCGCCAGCTTCTTCGGGAAGAGCAGGTTGCGGGCATAGCCGTCGCTCGCGTTGACAATATCGCCCTTCTTTCCGAGTGCCTTTACATCCTGCAGTAAAATAACCTTCATAATAATCTCCTCTTTATGCCTCCGGAGGTCAGATATCGCCCTCCTCGGACATTTCCACAATCGTATCCTTCAGAAGCTTCATCGCTTCATCCAGCGTGTAATCCTTGAGCTGCGCGCCGGCCATATTCAGATGACCGCCGCCTCCGAGACGCTCCATGATCAGCTGCACGTTGACCTCATCGATGGCCCGCGCGCTGATGTAGATCTGGCCGTTATAATCGGTCATGACAAATGAAGCCTTGATCCCGACAACGTTGAGCATCTCATTTGCCGCCTGCGCCGCAACGACAGTCGGCGAATGAAGTCCCTCGCTCGGGCAAATCGAGATCGCATATTCATTCCGGAAGATCTCCGCGTCCGCAATCGTCTTCGCCTTCGCGCGGCTGTCCTCGAGGTCATCGCGGAACAGCTTCCGGACGCGCGTGACGTCCGCGCCGTTCCTGCGCAGGTACGCGGCCGCCTCAAATGTGCGGACACCCGTGCGGGTCACGAAGTTCTGCGTATCGATGACAATGCCCGCGTACATCGCGTCGGCCTCCTGGCTCTTCAGCTTCAGGTTCTCATCATAGTACTGCAGCACCTCGGCGACCATCTCGCAGGCGGATGACGCGTACGGCTCTATATAGGACAGAACGGCGTTCTGAATCCGGTCATCACCCTGGCGGTGATGATCGAGCACCACAATCGTATTCGTCAGATGCAGCAGCTCCTCGCAGGCCGTGTAGCTTGCCTTGTTCGTGTCGACAACGACAAGCGCCGTGTCCGCGTTCGTCAGCTCCTTCGCGCGCTTCCTGTCAATAAACATGTCTGCGCTGTAGTCCGGGTTGTCGCGGAACCCCTTGATGACCGGGCGGATCGAATCGGACACATCGTCCGCAACAATATAGGCCTGTTTTTCCGTCTGCTTCGCCGCGCAGTAGATGCCGATCGCGGCGCCGAGCGAGTCGATATCCGTCATCTTGTGTCCCATGACGACGACCTTGCTCTTGCTGTCGACGATCTCCTTCAGGGCGTGCGCCTTGACACGCGCCTTGACGCGCGTGATCTTCTCTGTCGACTCTGTCTTTCCTCCAAAGAAGCGGGTCCTGTAGCCGTCCTTGACGACGACCTGATCGCCGCCGCGTCCGAGCGCAAGCTCCATCGCGACGCGAGCCGCGTCCGCGTTCTGGACATAGGAATTAGAGCCCAGACCGATGCCGATCGACAGCGTGAGAGACAGTTCATTTCCTATATTGACGGTCTTGACGTCCTCGAGAAGCTGGAATTTGTTCTCCTCGCAGGCCTCAAGGGCCTTCTTTCTCATGAAGAAGAAATACTTGTCGTGCTCGAGGCGGCGCACAATGCCGTCGACCTCGCCGAAGTACTTGTTGATCTTTCTCTCGACGAGCGCGAGAAGAAGGGATCGTCTGACCTCCTCGACACCCTCGAGCGCCTCATCGTAGTTGTCGAGCGTGAGGAGACCGCAGACAAGCTTGTTCTCGTCCCGCTCCTCGATCAGCTGATTGAGCTCTGTGTCGTCATAGAGGCAGACAGCGATAATGCACTCCCTGCTGTCGGTCTCCTCGTCATCGCCGAAGAGACCGTCCACATGGAGCTTCTGCATTTCCGCGCGGTATGTTCTGTCATCCTTCTGGACCCTGCATTCCGTGATCTGGTCCTCATCCGGGAAATCATCATCCATGACCTCCGGGAAGATGACGGAGATGCTTCTGTGAAAATGAGAGTCCTTCCCAGAGAGGGACAGAAACTCCTCATTCATCCAGAGCACATTTCCATCCGTGTCAAGAATCGCATACGGGAGAGGAAATTCACTGAGCAGCTTCTTCTGGACCTGCCCGTACTCCGTCGCAAACGAAATCATGTGGTTGGCAAGCTCCGGCCTGCTTCTCGTATAAAGAATGACGGCAATGACCAGATATCCCAGCATAAACAGGAATCCGAGAGTGCCCGCCCGGCTTCCGCAGAATAAAAAGAGCAGAATAACCATGACCGCCCACAGAACAATCAGTGCGAGCGGCCACTCAAGATACGTCTTCAGTTGTCCGGTAATGCGTTTTTTCATATGTCAGTTCCGCTGTCAGTTTCCGGCTTCCGCGGCAAGAACCTCCTCAATCTGCGCCTTTGTCGGCAGCGCGGACATACCGCCCTTGACCTGTACGCAGCACCAGCCGCCTACGTTGCCGTACGTAATGGCTTTCTTCAGAATCTCCTCTGTGATATCAGCCGTAGAGGAGACCCCCTGGTTCAGAAGGCTTGCAAGGAAGCCGCCCCAGAATGCGTCGCCGCAGCCTGTCGCGTCGACAGCCTTTGCCTTACGGCCCTCCACCATGACGGATGTTCCGTTAAAATATGCTCTGGCGCCCTTGCTTCCGAGCGTCTCGACGACAACCGCGATGTTGTATTCCTTCATCGTGTTCAGGATATTCTCCGGGCCGCCGATCATATCCACTTCCTCATCGGAAATCTTCAGAAGATCGACATCCGGCAGGATGCCCTTCACCGCGTCCGCGCAGGCCTTCTTGTCATCGTTCCAGACGACATTTCTGTAGTTGATATCGAACGCGACGAGCTTGCCGAGTTCATGCGCGCGCTTCAGGAAATACTTTGTCGCCTCGACCTCCGGTCCCGCAGACATGGAAAATGAGGAGCCGTGCACGAGTCTCGTTGCCTTGATATCCTCGTCCCGGATATCTTCTCTGCGAAGCAGCATGTCCGCGCCAGGCTTTCTCGCAAATGTAAACGTGCGCTCTCCGCCCGGATACAGCGTGACAAATGCCATCGTCGTGACAGCCTCATCCGTCAGCTCCGGCGTCAGAATCTTTACGCCGTACTCCTTCATGGTCTTTGAGAGAAAACGCCCGAAATCGTCGTTGCCCATCCGCGTGTACATAGCTACATCAAGGCCGTTTTTAGCCATAGCTACCGCCGCATTCGCAGGGCCTCCACCGGGATTCCGGATATAGCTTGCCTCTTCCTTTCCCGGAATAAAGTCAATCAGAATCTCACCAAGGGTAATCGCATCCATCGCAAAAAGCCTCCTGTCGTTTTATTCTTCCCGCATGGAAATGAAACGCCGGAATATAAAAAAGTACCGTCATTATTCACAATTAATGACGGTACAATTATATCATGACCTATGCAAAATTCCAACCGTGCGATGCGGAAGATTAGTCCTGAACGTACGGAAGAATAGCAAGATGACGAGCACGCTTGATTGCCGTCGTCAGCTCTCTCTGATGCTTTGCGCAGTTGCCTGTGATACGTCTCGGAAGGATCTTGCCGCGCTCAGAGATGTAGCGCTTCAGCTTGTTGACATCCTTGTAGCTGATCTCGCTGTCCTTGCCGCAGAATACGCAGACCTTCTTTCTTCTGCGGAAGCCGCCCTTTCTTCTGTAACCGCCTTCATTTGACTTCTGATATGCCATGTTAAACTCCTTTCACAGGAGCCTCGCCCTGCCTTAGTTGAACGGAAGCTCCTCATCGATACCGTCCGGGATGTTCATGAACCCGTCAGCAGATGTGTCCGGAGCCGCGCTGTGCGATGCCGCTGCCGGAGCTGCTGCCGCAGCAGGATCAGCCGGAGCTTTGTAGGATCCCTGACTCTGCGCAGCTGCTGCCTTGCTCTCAGCGAACTCTACATTCTCGACGATGATCTGCTGGCCATATACCATCCGTCCGTCTTTGTCTGTATAATTGTCATTCTGGATGCGTCCCTGAATAACGACCTTCGATCCCTGATGAAGGTACTTCTCAATGAACTCACCCTGCCGCCCGAAGGCGACGCACGTAAAGAAGTCTGCGTCCTGCTGGCCGTCTCTCTTGAATCTGCGGTCAACCGCGATTCTGAATCTCGCGACTGCCGTCGCATTCTGTCCCGCAGAGTAGCGGACTTCCGGATCTCTTACCAAACGTCCCATTAAAACTACAACATTCATATCTTTCAACCTTTCTGAAGCTGTGATGTCTCCTTATAATGGGGTGATGATCTCCTTCGCGGTGCCCTGATTATTCGGCAGCGTTCTCCTCAGCCTTCGGAGCTTCCTCAGCCTTCGGTGCCTCTTCAGCTGCAGGAGCTTCTGCTGCAGGCTCCTCTGTCTTTTCCGGAGAAACAGAGAATGTATCATTCTCATCCTTGCGAACGATCAGATATCTGAGGACATTGTCCATGATTCTCATGCTCTTCTCAAGCTCGTTCGGGCACTCCGGATCAGCTTCGAACTGAACGAAGAAATAATAAGCCTCGTTCTGCTTCTGGATCTCATACGCCAGCTTGCGCTTGCCCCACTCTTCAGTCTCGCCAACCTTGCCGCCAAACCGCTCGATATAGCCCTTTGCCTTCTCGACTACAGCAGCGCGCGTATCGTCATCGAGCTTTGCGCCGATAACTAAAGCAAGTTCGTACTTGTTCATTCTGTAAACCTCCTTGTGGTCTTCTGGCCTTTCCCTTATGTGTTGTGCGGGAAAGACAAGGAACAATTGTAAACTCTCACGAGGTTTCACTATACCATACGAACCGGCCGGATGCAAGCAGAAAATGACAGTCGGGCACCATTGCGCGGTCAGTCATTGACCGGTCACGCGCCATTTCAAGTGGCGCGAAGCCGCAAAGCTCAGGTCAGACCCTGATTTTCGAGAGAACCTCCCCGATCGGGGCCGCGATCACGAGATTGGCCATCCGGTCGCGGGATGTCGCCGATTTGTTAATCAGCACAAGGCTGTCTCCGCGGAAATAGTCAATGAGCCCCGCTGCCGGGTAGACGACAAGTGATGTGCCGCCGATGATCAGGCAGTCCGCGTTCGCGATTGCCGTCGCCGCCCCGTTGAGGACATTCATGTCAAGGCCCTCCTCATACAGCACGACATCCGGCTTGATCAGCCCGCCGCACGCGTCGCACCGCGGCACACCCTCGGAATTTTTCACATACTCCGCGTCGAAGAACTTGTGGCAGGACATGCAGTAATTGCGATGAATCGATCCGTGCAGCTCGTAGACATTTCTGCTGCCCGCCTTCTGGTGCAGCCCGTCTATGTTCTGCGTCACGACCGCCGTCAGCTTCCCCGCCTTCTCCATCTCCGCGAGCTTCCGGTGCGCCGCGTTCGGCTCCACGTCAGTAATCAGCATCTTGTCCTTGTAGAAGCGGTAGAACTCCTCTGTGTGCTCCATGAAAAATGAATGGCTGATAATCGTTTCCGGCGGATACTTGTAGTGCATGTGATAGAGTCCGTCCTGTGAGCGGAAATCCGGGATGCCGCTCTCCGTCGAGACGCCGGCTCCTCCGAAAAATACGATGCGGCTGTGCGTGTCAATGATGTGCTGCAGCTCCGCGATCTGTTCATCCACCTTCCTGTCCATATGTGCCTCCTGTTCCGGGCCATCCGGTCCTGTGCCATATCTGCTGTTCCTATTATACCACTGCCGGACCCATATGACCGATGCCTGCGGCTGTGCGGCGCGTGAACAATACCAGGATCATCCCGGCTGCGCCGTCGACACACATTTGCCGATCACAACGCACCGGCGGGACGCATCCGACGTGCAGGTCGACAGGACGACCGTGTGGTCATTTTCCGTGAGAGGAACTGAATTTTCGACCTCGGAATTCTTCTGCATGGTCTGCTCCCAGGCAAGGAAGTCCGCGCCTCCCTCCGGGTAAATCGTGTAGACCTCGGAATTGACAGACGGATGGAAGATCGAGAAAATGTGATACCTGTAATTGCCGCCCGGCGTGAGAATCCAGAAATACGGATGCTCCTCATAGGCGGACTGGTCATCCAGGAACTTCAGCATGCCGAACATGCTGCCGTTCTTCATGTTGTGGCCGTAGACAATTGTATCAGCATCCGTGAAATCCGGAGAATTATGATAATCCGCAAAAATTGAGCCCGCAAAGAGCGACTGCTTCCGGAATGTGTGATGCAGATAATATTCATTGTCCGTGGTCTGGCAGATCGGATAGCTGATGGACGGCTCGCCGTCAACATAGAGCCAGCCGATAATGTCGGAATTGACAGCCTTGAGTGACGTCCAGTCCACAGTGAGCGGAGGCTCTGCGTCCTCGATCAGAGGAACTGCCGGATCTGAGGACGCAGACGTCGCAGCAGAGGAGGCGGCATCTGTTCCGGCCGCAGAGGCCGGAGCCGATGAGCTTCCGTCCGTCACCGGCTTCGTATAGGCGTCCGCCAGCCCTGTATATTCATCCTTCGCCTCCCTGTACGCGTGCAGAATCCCGTACAGTCTCGCGCCCGAATAGCAGAAGACGCACAGCGCCGCAATGATAATAATGACCGAAATGAACGGCCGCTTCTTTTTCTTCTGTTTGTCCATCATACTCTCCCACGGACAGAAGAAAGCGGGCAGTGCCCGCTTTCTCTCTCTATCCGATATATCAAAGTGTTACCGGCAGATTCCGTCATTTGCCGTCTGCGCGGAAGCAGTGCATCCCGGTTCCATTCAGGCCTGCTCCAGCAGCTTGTCGATACTGACGAGCTTGACGCTGACGATGAAGACCTGTGCCGCCTTCTTCAGCTCAGCAAGCGGCGGATAAGACGGAGCGATCCGGATGTTTCTGTCTCTCGGGTCCTTGCCGTACGGGAAGGTAGCGCCGGCCGGTGTCAGCGTGACGCCCGCCTCCTTGCATTTCTGAACAACTGCCTTTGCGCAGCCGTCCATCGTATCGAAGGAAATGAAATATCCTCCGTTCGGCTTTGTCCACTCGCCGATGCCGAGTCCGCCGAGCTGTGTATCAAAGGCTTCCTCGACTGCCTCGAACTTCGGGCGAAGGATCGCCGCATGCTTCGACATATGCTCATGCATGTTCGCCATATTTCCGAAGAAGCGGACGTGGCGGAGCTGGTTCAGCTTGTCGTGTCCGATTGTCTGGACGGACATGTATTTTCTGACATCATCCAGGTTCTTCTTCGAGGACGCAAGCGCTGCGAGGCCGGAGCCCGGGAATGTGACCTTGGATGTGGAAATGAACTTGTAGACCATGTCCGGATGGCCTGCCTTGCGGCACTCCTCAAGAATCTCAAGGATTGTGTCCTGTCTTTCCGGATCATCATAGAGATGATGGATGGAGTACGCATTATCCCAGAAAATGCGGAAATCCTCTGCCGCCGGATTCAGGTTTGCGAACCGTCTGACTGTCTCGTCAGAGTAGCTGTAGCCCTGCGGGTTCGAGTACTTCGGAACACACCAGATACCCTTGACCTCCGGATCATTGTTGACATATTTCTCGACCATGTCCATATCCGGGCCTGTCGGTGTCATCGGGATTGTGATCAGCTCCGCGCCGAAATACTCCGTCACACGGAAATGGCGGTCATAGCCCGGTGCCGGGCACAGGAATTTCCAGTTGTCGAGCTTGCACCACGGGGTGCTGCCGCAGACACCGTGCGTATAGGAGCGCGCGATCGTATCAAACATAATATTCAGAGAGGAATTGCCGAAGATGATCATATCGTCCGGACCGACCTCGGACATCTCGCCCATCAGTCTCTTTGCCTCCGGGATTCCCTCGCCGACGCCGTAATTGCGGCAGTCCGTTCCGGTCTCGTCGTTAAAGTAGCTGTCGGAATTAAGAACATCCATGAGTCCGTTTGACAGGTTGAGCTGCGCGGTGGACGGCTTTCCACGGGACATGTTCAGCTTCAGTCCCTGCGCCTGGAAGTCTTTGTACTGCTTTTCGAGAGATTCCTTCTCTGCGAGCAGCTCTTCTCTGGTCATCTCTTTGTATGCCTTCATAAAATGCACTCCTTCTTATTAAACCATAAGCAGTTATCCGCAATCCCACATATTTTACGTCCCCTCCCCGATGCTGTCAATGCACCTGATTGGTATGAGTGTCATGCCGGGCGCGTATCACGCCGCCTTGCATTTTCGTAAGGGGCACGGTAGTATGTAATTATTCAGCACCCCTTGGAAAATTGATGAAATCCGGACGGAGAGCTTGCTCGCCGGACGGTTTCAGGAATTTTCCAAGGGGCGGACAAGCGGCGAAGCCGCTCTGTCCGCCCACAGCGAGGAACGCTTCGCGTTCCGAGCCCAGGGTGCTGAATAGTCACCCGTATTTATAAGAAAGTTGAGAACAATATGTGGACAGCTGACAAATGGAAGGATTACGAGGTGCTTGACACCTCTGAGGGAGAAAAACTGGAGCGCTGGGGTAAGTATCTGCTCATCCGGCCCGACCCGCAGGTTATCTGGCAGACGAAGCGGACAAGACCGGAGTGGAGAAAGCCGAACGGGCACTACCACAGGAGCTCGAAGGGCGGCGGCAGCTGGGAGTTCTTTGACCTGCCGAAGACCTGGCAGATTTCCTACGGCAACCTTGTGTTCAACTTAAAGCCGTTCAGCTTCAAGCACACGGGCCTTTTCCCGGAGCAGGCTGCGAACTGGGACTGGTTCACGGAGCTCATCCGGAACGCGGGAAGACCCGTCAAGGTTCTGAATCTCTTCGCCTACACGGGCGGTGCGACCTGCGCCGCGCTCGCAGCCGGCGCAAGCGTCACGCACGTCGACGCGTCGAAGGGCATGGTCACCTGGGCCCGTGAAAATGCAGAGAGCTCCGGCCTCGCGGACCGTCCGGTCCGCTGGCTCGTCGATGACTGCACGAAATTTGTCGAGCGTGAGATCCGCCGCGGTCACAAATATGACGCGATCATCATGGACCCGCCCTCCTACGGGCGCGGACCAAAGGGAGAGATCTGGAAAATTGAGGACACAGTGTACCCGCTCATTCAGCTGTGTGAGCAGCTCATAAGCGACCACCCGCTCTTCTTCCTGATCAGCTCCTATACGACAGGTCTCCAGGCCGGCGTGCTCACATATATGATGAAGAGCGCGCTCAAGGGGCGCCATCCGGACCACGTCGAGTCCTCGGAGATCGGGCTGCCGGTCTCAGGAACAGACCTTGTTCTGCCGTGCGGATGCGCGGGCCACGCGTGGTGGGACTGATGTGGCACAGGCATGTCCTGATCAGTGAAAACCGTGTGGCTGCGCGGGCCACGCGTGGTGGGACTGACATAAAAAGACATAAAAAAAGCGGCACCTCCGTAAGAGATGCCGCTTTTTTTGTGCCGGTATCAGCGCGCTGGCCGCGCCGGCAGATATTTCATGTTCCGGATCAGGATTCCGTATCGGACGACTCCGTCGCTTCGGCAGCCGTGCCCTCTTCATTCGTATCACCCGTCGTTCCGGCCGATGTCTTTGCATTTGACGTATCTGTATCTGACGTCACCCATGTAGAATAGACCCAGCCGACCGTCCCGTTGTAGCTGATCTCCGTCCAGTTTCCCTCATACGCAAGGACCTGAACCTTCTCTCCTGACACAATGGTTGTGAGAACCTTACTCTTGCCGCCCGCAGACTGCCGGACATTGACGCCTCCGTTCAGAACGCCTGTTGTTCCTGACGGAGCCGCTGTAATCGTGCCGTCACCGAGCTCCAGGGACGCGAGCTCATCCTGCGTCATGCCCACGGTATTCGGGTCCTGTCCCGATGTGACAGTGACTGACGCCTGCTGCTGCGTACTGCTGGCCGCAGATTCAGCCGCACTGTCTGAAGACGTCGGACCACTTGTAATCTCTGTTGCCTGAATTTCCTGTGCGGGGACAACGCTTTCCGATCCCGATGCCGCCGCTGTATTTCCTGTATCCGATGTCACATCGCCTGCCGTGCTCAGAGTCTCCGTCACTGATGAGATCGCGGAGTCGCTGCTGTCGGATGCAGGCGAAACAGCCGGATTACCGCAGCCGGTCAGTGAGACCGCCATCACGCCTGCCGCAATGATCGCGGAGGCTAATATTTTTCTGTATTTCATTGATAATCCCCTTTCACGTCCAACCCACTCTCACGGCGATTTTATCATTATCGGCAGACAGCGTCAACCGCGCGGCTTTGTTTCTGTGCATATCGACGAAAATCAGGCCAAAGTTCGGTCAACCTCGCAAAGAGATAAACACGGTTTCATGCTCCGGGAACGATCTCCTTCGTGAACTTCATTTCTTATTCGTCTGCCTTCTTATAGCGCCGGTACTGCTCCACATGGGATTCCCCGAATTTCAGCGCCTCGCGGTACACCTTGCCTACGAGCTGCAGCAGGGACAGCATCATCGCCGCTCCCGCTCCCTCACCGGTCGCCATGTCTGCGCTGAGAACCGGCATGAGGCCAAGCCTTTTTTCGATGATTCCAGCCACAGGCTCCCTGCTCATGTGCGATGAAACCAGAAAGTCACGCACGCCCGGGAAGAGTCTCTCCGCTGTAAATGCGCTGACCTCGCTGAGCACGCCGTCCAGCACAACAGGCACGCGGAAGACAGCTCCGCCGATACAGAGTCCTGTCATCGCCGCGAGCTCAAGACCGCCGAAGCACATCATGACGCGGAGCGTGTCACGGATGCGGCCGGCATCGGCAGACTGACCTGCTGCGCGCGCAGTCAGCTCCGCGCATGGGGCGGTATCAGGATCCGAAGATGTCACGGGTCGCTTCCTTGCGGCGGACACCTGCGCTCCATAGCCGTATTTCTCAAGCCCCTCGCGGATAACCTCCGTCTTCCGCGCAAGGCCCGCGTCGCTGAGGCCGGCCCCGCGCCCCGTCACCTGCTCCGCGGTGAGACCGAGCATCGCGGCGGCCATTGCCGAGGCCGATGTCGTATTGCCGATTCCCATTTCCCCGATGGCAAGCAGCATGATGCCTCTGTCCCGGCACTCTCCGGCAAGATCAATGCCTGTCTGAATGGCCCGCAGGACCTCCTCCTCCGTCAGAGCGGGCTCCTTCAGGAAGTCGCGGGTCCCGCAGCGGACATTCTGGTCGAGCACAAATGGCAGATGATGATCAGCGCTTTCGTGGTTGATCCCGACATCAACCGCCAGAACGTCCGCCCCGGCAGCACGGGCAAGCACACCGGCGGTTGTGACGCCCCGCCCGATATTCTGTGCGCAGATCGCGGTCACGCTCTGGTCGGACTGACTCACGCCCTCCGCCACGACGCCGTGATCACCGCACATGACAAGAAGAGCCGCGTGACTGAAATCGGGGTTTTCATTTTCCTGAATGGAGGCAACTCTCGCGTGCATTTTCTCAAATGTTCCCATGCTGTCGAGCGGCTTCGCGATGTGGTCCCAGTTCCTGCGGACGCGCGTGTACATGGCCTGATCGGGCGGCAGTGCCTGCCGCATATCCTGCAGTATACTCCGTATATCTGAATTATCTGTCTTCACTCTTTATGTCTCTTCTTTCTATATCCTCCGCTGCCTCGCGGATGGCGCGGACCAGCATTTCATTTTCCTCATGCGTGCGGACCGCGATCCGGTACCAGCCCGCGCAGAGACCCTCGTAGTCGGAGCAGTCGCGGATGAGTATGCCGCGGTCAAGCAGCTGCCGGTACAGCCCCGGCCGTCCCGCACGGACATCCGGCCCGTACCGGAACAACAGGAAATTTGCGTCCGACGGACAGACCTCGATCATGCTCTTCCCGGATCCGTCGCCGATGGCTGACAGCTCCCGCGAAAGATATGTCCGCTCGCGAAGGATAAGGCTGCGCGCATCCTGCAGCGTATCCCCGACGGCCAGGCAGGCAAGTCCGGCCTCCTCGGCAAAGACGGACAGGTTCCACTCCGGCAGATGTCTCCGGACGCTTTCTGCGAGCGCAAGGCCTGAGCAGACCGCGTATCCGAGCCGCACACCGGGGATCGCAAAGCTCTTCGTAAATGCACGGAGCTCGATCCACGGGGCGCGGGATGGGAAATCCCGAAGGACGAGGCCTCTCTTCCCACCTGTCTCGCAGGAAGGCTTCGAAAAACGATTTCCGGCCGATCCGTCGCTGCCGCCAAAAAACGTCGTCAATGAGCGGCTCCCATCTCTCACCGCAAGCTCCATGAAGCAGGCGTCAAGCAGAAGCAGCGTCCCCGTCTGCCCGCACGCATCAAGAATCCTTCTCAGAAGCTCCGGCGGAATGAGAAGCCCGTTCGGATTGTTCGGGTCCGTCAGAATGAGGAGGTCCGGTTTCTTTTCAAAAACAGCCGCGACAAGTCCCTCGTCCGGCAGAAAGGACACTTCCCCGCGCAGCTCATACCGGAAGATCCTGCTGTCCGGAAGGACCGCGCGAAGCGCTTCCCTGTAGCCGGAAAATGAAGGTGCCGTGATCATGGCGCTTTCCGGCCGCAGGGCGTGGCAGACGGCCATAATGAGCTCGGAGGCGCCATTGCCCACGAGGATCCTGTTCCCGGACACATCAAAGAATTCCGCCAGCGCGCGAACCAGTCTCTCATGCCGCGGATCCGGATATTCCTCCACCCTGCCGACGGCTGCCCGGAGGGCCTCCCGCACGCGCTCCGGCACGCCGAGGGGACTTATATTTACGGAAAAATCGAGAGTCACCGCCTGTCTGTATATATCGCCGCCGTGCATGTTCTGTCCTTTCTTATGCCTGTTCGTCCTGTTATGAAGTGACCTTTGTCAAGGGGCGACCCAATGAAAATTCACTCCTTCGACAGATCACACTTGTTTCTTTCCTGACAGCATCTGGAAAGAGCTCTGATTTAACAGTTCCCGGCATGTGG
>JAZHVT010000022.1:0-31780 GCA_036453145.1 Eubacteriales bacterium | reverse complement strand
GTTATGACTGTCTGCATTGCGCCGCCTGGAGTTTTGGATGCGGAGCGGACAGCCTGGGACAACGAGGAGGCAGATATGAGCAGAGCAGTAGTTTTTCTTGCGGACGGCTTTGAGGAGGTCGAAGCACTTACGGTTGTTGATCTGTTAAGACGTGCGGGAATTGAGGTTGTGACCGTGTCCATCAGCGACTCGCTGACGCTGGTCGGCCGGAGCCATATTGAGGTCGGGGCCGACGTTATGTTTGACGACCTGAAGCATCCGGAGCAGGCGGACATGTTTGTGCTTCCGGGCGGACAGCCGGGCACGACGTATCTCGGTGAGCACGAGGGCGTCGCGAAGACTCTTGCAGCGGCAAATGAGGCGAAAAAATACATCTGCGCGATCTGCGCGGCGCCGACGGTTCTTGCAAAGCAGGGCTATCTGAAGGGAAGAAAGGCAGCCTGCTATCCGGGACTTGAAAATGTTCTGGAGGAGAACGGGGCAGAGCCTGTCACGAATGAGGAGGTCGTGAAGGACGGCCGTTTTATTACAAGCCGCGGCGTCGGCACGGCAATCCCGTTTGCGCTGAAGCTGATCAAGGTGCTCGAGGGCGATGACAGAGCCCGCGAGATCGGCCGTTCCGTCGTATATAAGGCGGAGTAAGCTTCCCTGATTTTCAGAAAATGAGGTTTTTCTCTGTTCAGGAGGAAATTCCTGTGATATACTGATTCAATGACTGTTATCAGATAGTTTAGGAGGAATCATGAGCGTAAAGGTTGAAAATTTAGAGCACAATATGGTCAAGCTGACAGTCACAGTTCCGGCTGACGACTTTTCCAAGGCACTTACTCAGGCATACAATAGAAACAAGAAGAATATTTCCATCCCGGGCTTCAGAAAGGGTCATGCTCCGCAGCAGCTGATCGAGAAGATGTACGGCACTGGCGTCTTCTATGAGGATGCTGCAAACATCCTGATCCCGCAGACATACCCGGATGAGGCTGAGAGCACAGGCCTTGAGATCGTATCCCGTCCGGAGTTCGACATCGAGCAGATCGAGAAGGGAAAGGATTTCATTTACACGGCAACCGCTGCTGTCAAGCCGGCAGTCGAGCTCGGCGCGTATGAGGGCATCGAGGTCAAGAAGCAGGATGTCACAGTTACGGACGAGGATGTCGATGCAGCTATTAAGAAGGAGCAGGAGAAGAACTCCCGCCTTGTTGATGCAGCAGAGGATGCCGCTGTCGAGAACGGCGACACAGTCAACCTTGATTATTCCGGTTCTGTCGACGGCGTCAAGTTTGACGGCGGCACGGCAGAGGGCCAGACGCTTGTCATCGGCTCGAATACATTCATCCCGGGCTTCGAGGATCAGCTTGTCGGCATGAAGGCCGGTGAGGAGAAGGACGTCAATGTCACATTCCCGGCTGAGTATCATGCAAAGGATCTCGCAGGCAAGGACGCTGTCTTCGCATGCAAGATCAACAAGATTCAGAAGAAGGAGCTCCCGGAGCTTAACGACGAGTTCGCACAGGATGTTTCCGAGTTCGACACGATGGACGAGTACAGAGAGTCTGTCAAGTCCAATCTTGTGTCCGACAAGGAGAAGGCTGCGAAGAACGCAAAGACAAATGAGGCTGTTGACAAGCTGATCGAGTCCTCCAAGATGGACATTCCGGACGCTATGGTCGCAAGCCAGGCGGAGCAGATGTATGAGGACTTCGCAAGACGTCTGCAGAGCCAGGGAATCCCGATCGACATGTATCTTCAGTATCAGGGATCCACAGAGGCAAAGTTCAAGGAAGATATCAAGCCGCAGGCACTGAAGCAGATTCAGGAGCGTCTTGTTCTCGAGGCTGTCGCTGAGAAGGCAGACATCAAGATCTCCGATGAGGACTTCGATGCTGAGGTGAAGAAGATCGCAGATCAGTACAAGATGGATGTTGATAAGCTCAAGGAGTCGATGAGCGACTACGAGAAGGATCAGCTCAAGAAGGACATGGCGGTCCAGAAGGCTGTCGAGCTTGTCACAGACAGCGCCAAGGAGGTTTGAATTTGATCAGAAACACACTGGTTCCGTACGTCATCGAGCAGACGGCGCAGGGTGAGAGAAGCTATGATATTTATTCGAGACTGCTCAAGGAGCGCATTATTTTCCTCGGCGAGGAGGTTACGGACGCGAGCGCATCCGTGATCGTCGCGGAGCTTCTGTTCCTCGAGTCTGAGGACCCGTCCAAGGACATCAGTCTCTATATCAACAGCCCGGGCGGATCTGTCACCGCGGGCATGGCGATCTACGATACCATGCAGTATATCAAGTGTGATGTTTCAACGATCTGCATCGGAATGGCAGCCAGCATGGGTGCGTTCCTGCTTGCGGGCGGCGCGAAGGGTAAGCGCCAGGCGCTTCCGAACGCGGAGATCATGATCCATCAGCCGTCAGGCGGCACGCAGGGCAAGGCCAGCGACATGCTGATCGATGCGGACCATATCCGTGCGACGCGTCAGAGAATGAATGAGCTTCTGGCGCAGAACACAGGAAAGACTGTCGAGGAGGTCGCACGCGATACAGATCGCGATCGCTGGCTCACGGCCACAGAGGCTGCAGAGTACGGCATCATTGACAGCGTCATTAAAAACAGATAAAGTACAGATGTGAGTCTGTTACGGAGAGCTGCTGCGGAATTTGCAGCAGCTCTTTTAAGACAGGAAGGGAAAACCCGGGGTGTCCGCATCCCGGGAAATGAAAGTCTCTTCCAAAAGGAGAACATATGGCAGGAAGAAGTTCCGGTAATAAACTCAGATGCTCCTTCTGCGGGAAGAGCGCGGACCAGGTCCATAAGCTCTTTGCCGGCCCGGAGGGCATCTATATCTGTGATGAGTGCGTGAAGATCTGCACAAACATCATGGAGGAAGAGGCTGAGAAGGAAAACTTCGAGGTCGACGACGGCGAGATCCATCTGAAGACGCCGGTTGAGATCAAGAAATTCCTCGATGAGTACGTGATCGGTCAGGATGACGCGAAGAAGGTCCTGGCGGTATCCGTATATAACCATTACAAGAGACTCCTTGCACCGAAGGAGAAGAATGGCGTCGAGCTGCAGAAATCAAATATCATGATGCTGGGACCGTCAGGCTCCGGCAAGACACTGCTTGCGCAGACACTGGCGAGAATGCTGAACGTCCCGTTCGCGATCGCGGATGCGACGACACTGACAGAGGCCGGCTATGTCGGCGAGGATGTCGAGAACATCCTGCTCAAGCTGATCCAGGCAGCTGACTATGATCTGGAGCGCGCAAAGCACGGCATCATCTATATCGATGAGATTGACAAGATCGGACGCAAGTCCGAAAATGCATCCATCACGCGTGATGTCTCCGGCGAGGGTGTTCAGCAGGCACTCCTCAAGATCATTGAGGGCACAAATGCGTCTGTTCCGCCGCAGGGCGGCAGAAAGCATCCGCAGCAGGAGATGATCCAGATCGATACGACGGACATCCTGTTTATCTGCGGCGGTGCATTTGTCGGCATGGACAAGATCATTGAGCAGAGAATGGACACGAAGTCAATCGGCTTTGGTGCCGAGCTCGGCAAGACCGAGGAGGAGAGAAATGAAGGGGAAATCCTGAAGCATGTCATGCCGCAGGACTTCGTCAAGTTCGGTCTCATTCCGGAGCTGATCGGTCGTATTCCGGTCGTCGTGTCTCTGGACGGCCTCGATGAGGACGCGCTTGTGCGCATTCTGAAGGAGCCGAAGAACTCTCTGGTCAAGCAGTATACGAAGCTGTTCGAGATGGACGGCGTCCGTCTGACGATTGAGGACGATGCGCTGCGTGAGATCGCGCATGAGTCTGTCGAGAGAAAGACCGGTGCGAGAGGCCTCCGCGCGATCATGGAGAAGACGGTCATGGACGCGATGTACAAGGTCCCGTCCGATCCGTCCATCACGGAGTGTGTTATCACGAAGGAGTCTGTCGGAGGAAAGAAGGAGCCTGAGCTGATCCACGGCGAGCGCTCTGAGGACGACGCAAAGCCGCTTATGGCAAGACGCGCCTCACGGCGGAGAAAGACATCGAAGTCCGTCACAGCCTGACGCACCTTCATGGAGAGAGAACATGTATAAGATCAAATCTGCGGACCTGGAAACTGTGTGCGGCATCACGAGTAAGCTGCCTCTCAACAAGCGGCCGGAGCTTGCATTTGCGGGCCGGTCGAATGTCGGCAAGAGCTCGCTGATCAATGTGCTCATGGAGCGGAAGTCCTATGCGAGGACGTCCGCTCAGCCGGGAAAGACGCAGACCATCAATTATTATCACATCAACAAGGGTGAGACACGTCCGGATTTTGCGCCGGACGTGTATCTGGTTGACCTTCCGGGCTATGGCTACGCTGTGCGCTCAAAGGAAATGAAGGAAGGCTGGGGCGGTTTGATTGAGGGATATCTCCGGAACTCGAAGAAGCTCCGGGCTGTCTTTCTTCTGGTCGATCTCCGCCACGAGCCGACGGCTGACGACCGTCTCATGCACGACTGGATTATCGCGAGCGGTATGGAGCCGATCATTATCGCGACGAAGGCAGACAAGCTGAAGAAGCGTGAGATTGAGAAAAATCTCAACACGGTGCGGACTGTTCTGCATGTGAGCCATGAGACTAAGGTGATTGCATTTTCTGCAGTTACGAAAGAGGGCAGAGATGAGATCTGGGATACGATCTCGGCATACTCGAAGTAAGTACTGCATGCTGACAGAACAGCGCGGAATACGCAGACAATGGACACGTCCCGTGAAACGGCGGAACGGTGTCGGAGAGGTGAGCGATGGGAATTATCAGAGCCAGCAAGCTCGGATTTGACTATATCAAATACGCGGATGAGTCGGAGGAGCCGGAGAAGGTCACGGCACTCACGGACGTCGATCTTGACGTTGAAAAGGGACAGTTTATCGCGATCCTCGGACATAACGGCTCAGGAAAATCGACACTGGCCAAGCAGATCAACGCACTCCTCGTTCCGACGAGCGGCACAATGTATGTCGACGGCGTGGATACGGCGGAGGAAGAGAACCTGTGGAAGATCCGTCAGAAGGCGGGCATGGTCTTTCAGAATCCTGACAATCAGATCATCGGGACGATTGTCGAGGAGGATGTCGGCTTTGGCCCGGAGAATCTCGGCGTGCCGACAGAGGATATCTGGCACCGCGTCGATGATGCGCTCGCGAAGGTCGGCATGCTCGGGTTCCGCGACCGCTCGCCGAACAAGCTGTCCGGCGGACAGAAGCAGCGCGTCGCGATCGCCGGCGTCGTTGCAATGCATCCGGAGTGCATTGTGCTCGACGAGCCGACGGCGATGCTTGATCCGAACGGCCGGAAGGAGGTCATTGATACTGTCCGCGAGCTGAACAAAACGGAGCATGTCACGGTCATACTGATCACGCACTACATGGAGGAGGTTGTCGTCGCGGACAAGGTGTATGTCATGGACAAGGGACATATTGTCATGCGCGGTACGCCCAGACAGATTTTCTCGCGTGTCGATGAGCTGAAGCGCCTGCGTCTTGATGTGCCGCAGGTGACGGAGCTCGCGTGGGAGCTCAAGCAGGCAGGCGTTGATCTTCCGGACGGAATTCTGACCATTGATGAGCTTGTGGAGGCGCTATGCTGATAGAGTTGAAGGACGTGTGCTACACGTACGGCGTGGGAACGGTTTATGAGGTGAACGCGCTTGACCATGTGAATCTCGCCATCGATGAGGGAGAATTCATTGGCGTGATCGGACACACGGGCAGCGGAAAATCGACACTGATCCAGCACCTGAACGGCCTCATAAAGCCGACATCCGGCGAGGTCCTGTTCGAGGGCAAGGATATCTGGAGCTCCGGCTATGACCTGCGCTCGCTGCGCACCCATGTCGGCCTCGTATTTCAGTATCCGGAGAACCAGCTCTTCGAGACGGACGTCCTGAAGGACGTGATGTTCGGTCCGAAAAATGAAGGGCTCTCGCAGGAGGAATGCGAGGAGCGCGCAAAACGCGCGCTGAAGGAGGTCGGAATTTCCGAGGAGCTGTACACGGCATCCCCGTTTGAGCTGTCCGGCGGCCAGAAGCGGAGAGTCGCTGTGGCCGGCGTGCTCGCCATGGACCCGGAGGTCCTGATCCTCGATGAGCCGACGGCGGGGCTTGATCCGGCCGGCCGCGACGAAATTCTGAACAGGATCAAGTACCTGCGGGATACGCGCGGCATCACGGTGATCCTTGTCTCGCACAGCATGGAGGATGTCGCAAGGTATGCGACACGTCTCCTGGTTGTCAATGACGGGAAAATTGCATTTGACGATACACCGAAGCACGTCTTCATGCATTATAAGGAGCTCGAGAAAATCGGGCTTGCAGCGCCGCAGATTACATACATCATGCGGGCACTCTATGAGAAGGGACTTGATGTCGACCTCACGGCGACGACCGTTGAGGAGGCGAAGAGAAGCATTCTGATGGCACTCTCAGCCAGAAATTCGCTGGAGGGAAAGTAAGAAAATCATGGAAATTTCATTAGGCCAATATTATCCGACAGATTCAATCCTGCATAAACTGGACCCGCGTGTGAAATTTCTCGGGACACTTGCTTATATTATCGGGATCTTTCTCGTCAGAGGTCTCATCGGGTATCTGTTCGTTACGGCAGTGCTCGGCATATTGATCGCCCTGTCAAAGGTGCCGTTCCGCTATATCATGAAGAGCATGAAGCCGATCTGGTTCATCCTCATCATCACGGTTATTTTCAACCTGCTGCTCACGCCGGGCACGGCCGTCTGGCACTGGGGCTTTCTGAAAATAACTGATGCGGGCATCCGCATGGCTGTCCGTATGGCCCTGCGCCTCACCTACCTCGTCATGGGCTCGTCGATCATGACACTGACGACGACGCCGAATTCTCTGACAGACGCGATGGAGAGCCTCTTTGCGTGGATGAAGGTGCTCCATGTGCCGGTCCATGAAATCTCGATGATGATGTCGATTGCGCTCCGCTTTATCCCGATTCTCACGGAGGAGACTGACAAGATCAAGAAGGCACAGATCGCCCGCGGCGCGGATTTTGAGAGCGGCAATTTCATCGCGCGCATGAAGGCGATGATCCCGCTTCTTGTTCCGCTGTTTGTCTCAGCCTTCCGCCGCGCCAATGACCTGGCGATGGCTATGGAGGCGCGCTGCTATCACGGCGGCGACAGCCGGACGCGCATGAAGCCGCTGCGCTACGTAAGACGCGACATAGTCTCGTATCTGATCATGACGGTATTCTTCGCCTGCTGCATTGTGCTCCGCGTGTCTGGTATCTGAGAACTGTAATGAGAAATGGAGAGAATATGCGCATTAAGCTGACGGTTGCCTATGACGGAACGAATTACAATGGATTTCAGTGCCAGACGAACGGAGTTGCGGTCCAGGACGTCCTGAACGGCGCTATCTCAGATCTCTTCGGGACACCGATCAGGACGATCGGTGCGAGCCGCACGGATGCCGGTGTTCACGCGGAGGGAAATGTCGCCGTCTTTGATGTGGAGACCCGCATCCATCCGTCAAAAATCGCATTTGCGCTCAATGCGCGTCTTCCGGAGGATATCCGCGTCACAGAGTCCGAGCGTGTACCGGACGACTTTCATCCCCGCTATCAGACGACCTACAAGACCTATGAGTACCATATCCTGAACAGGACACATCCGGACCCGCTATTCAGACGAACAGAGATGCACGTCTACTATCCGCTCGATGCGCAGAAAATGAACGCCGCGGCGCAGTATCTTGTCGGTGAGCACGACTTCGCCTCGTTCTGCTCTTCCGGCAATTCAACGGCGACGACTGTGCGGACGATCACAGACGCGTCTGTGACGCGCACGGGAGACCGGCTTGTGTTCCGGATTCGGGGAAACGGCTTTCTCTACAATATGGTCCGCATTATCGTTGGCACGCTTCTCTATATTGGAGACGGCCGCTGGGAGCCGGAACGGATGCGCACGATCATAGAGGCGAGAGACCGCCACGAGGCGGGACCGACGGCGATCCCCAAGGGTCTTGTTCTGGTCGGAATCGAATATCCGGACTATGTCCGTGGGGAAAATAATCCCGGCTGATACCTGTGCGCTTCGTCCGTGAGGAAAATAATCCCGGCTGATACCTGCGCGCTTCGTCCGTGAGGAAAATAATCCCGGTTGACATCTGCGCCGAAAGACGGTATTCTTAAAGTCACATCTACAAACTGAACAGGGAAGGCCGATGAGAAAGAAAAGTAGCCTTGTCATGTACCCTACAGAGAGCACGCAGATTGCTGAGAGGCGGCGGGAAACGGCATGGTGAATGGGCTTTTGAGGCAGGGTGATAAGTGGCCGCGCGCTGCGCGGCAAACTGAGTGGCACCGCGGTTTAACAAGAATCGTCTCAGGTTTATGACCTGAGGCTTTTTTTATTGTCCGCAAACTTCCCACGTTGAGGAAAAGGAGGAGAGAAGATGAAAAGAAAGATTGCTACGGTACTTGCGACAATTTGCGCACTTTCCCTGTGTGCATGCGGAAGCAGCTCAAAGACAGCGTCCTCATCATCTGCATCGACGGAAGCAGCAGGCTCCGTCGTGACGGGAACCGAATCCACAGAGAGCACACTGATCGAGGCAACAGGCAATACATTTTCAACGACAAATGATGTATCCGGAAAGACATACAAGGTCGGTATCATCCAGTATGTGGACGATGCATCCCTCAACCAGATCGAGGCCAATATCGAGTCTGAGCTCGATGCGATCGGCAGCAAGCTCGGCTGTACATTTGATTATAAAGACTACGTGAAGAACGGCCAGGCAGACGGCACAGTCCTCAACCAGATCGCGTCGGAGCTCATTTCCGATAAGGTTGACCTGATCATCCCGATCGCGACGCCGACAGCCCAGATCGTTCAGACAGCGACGGAGGACAATCAGATCCCGGTCGTGTTTGCGGCATCCTCCGATCCGGTCGGCGCAGGTCTTGTCTCCTCAATGGACAAGCCGGGCGCGAACATCACAGGTACATCGGACGCACTGAATACAGAGGCGATCATGAACCTGATCACAGCGGTCAACCCGGATGTCAAGAAGGTCGGTATCCTGTACTCAAAGAGTGAGGATTCGTCCACACAGCCGGTTAAGGACGCAGAGAAGTATCTTGATTCGAAGGGTATCTCTTACGTCGAGAAGACCGGTACGACAAATGACGAGGTTGCCTCAGCTGCAGATGCCCTTGTGGCCGAGGGTGTTGACGCTGTCTTCACACCGACAGACAACACGATCATGAAGGCTGAGCTTGCGATCTACGAGAAGTTCCAGGATGCGGGCATTCCGCAGTACTGCGGCGCTGATTCCTTCGCGCTGAACGGTGCGTTCTGCGGATACGGCGTCGATTACGCAAACCTCGGTGTCGCGACGGCCGATATGGCAGCGGACATCCTGGTCAACGGCAAGAACCCGGGCGATGTTCCGGTTGAGACGTTCGACAATGGTATCGCGACGGTCAACACGGATATCTGCGAGGCGATCGGCCTTAACTATGATGATGTGAAAAATGCGATGCAGCCGTACTGCACGCTTGTTCAGAAGATTACAACCGCGAAGGAGTTCAGCACAGAGAGCTGACGCGGCTATATCTGCAGGAAATGGAGGAATCATCCTTGTTCATTACACCGGAAATTCTTCAGACAGCCCTTGAGGTCGGTCTTATCTACTCCCTTGTCGCGCTGTCACTCTTTGTCAGCTTCAGTATTCTCAATATCTGCGATCTCTCGACAGACGGCTGCTATACACTCGGCTGTGCTGTCGGGGCGGTTGTCACGATGTCCGGTCATCCGGTTCTGGCCCTCGTCGCCGGCATGGCGGCGGGTGTCTGCTCCGGCTTCGTGACGGCGCTGCTGCAGACGCGGTTCCACGTCCAGAGCATCCTCGCCGGTATTATCGTCAACACCGGTCTCTATACGATCAACCTTGCGGTCATGGGATTCTCGTCGAATTATCCGATCTTCGGAAAGCCGACTGTCTTCTCCATGATCAAGGGAGCCGGGACGTCGCAGCAGTGGAAGGGCTGGAGCCCGCTGCTGCTTCTTGCGGTCCTGCTCGCGCTGATCTGCCTGGCACTCAGGTGGTTCCTCAGCACGCGGCTCGGCCTCTCGATCCGCGCGACCGGTGACAGTCCTGCGATGGTCAGGGCCTCCTCCATCAATCCTGCATTTACAATCACGGTCGGTCTCTGTGTGGCAAATGCAATGACCGGCCTCGCCGGCGCACTTGTCGGCCAGTACAATAAGACAAGCGATATCAACCTCGGTACCGGAATGGTCACCATCGCGCTTGCGTCCCTCATCATCGGCGAGAGCTTCTCAAAGAAGAGCCAGAACATGTTCTGGAAGATCATCAGCGTCGTTCTGGGGTCCTGCCTCTACCGCGTGATCATTTCTCTTGCGCTCCGGCTGAACGTCCCGACAGAGGCATTCAAGCTTGTCTCCGCGCTGATCGTCTGCATCGCAATCATTGCCCCGCAGACGAAGGAAATGGTTTCATTTGAGAAAAGGAAGCACGCCGGTATGGCAAGGCATGACAGAGATACGGAAGGGAGGCAGTGAAGTTGCTTGAGCTTTCTCATATTTCAAAGACGTTCAATCCGGGCACGGTAAATGAAAAGCGGGCGCTTCGTGACCTCTCTCTGACGATGGAGGATGGAGACTTCGCGACGATCGTCGGATCGAACGGAGCGGGAAAATCCACCATGTTTAATGCGATTGCCGGTTCATTTTACGTGGACGAGGGCAGAATTGTCCTTGACGGAGAGGATATTACATTTACTCCGGAGCATGTGCGCAGCAAGTATATCGGCCGCCTGTTTCAGGACCCGCTGATGGGGACTGCGCCGCATATGACGATCGAGGAAAATCTGGCGGTGGCGTATCTCCGCGCGAGCAAGGGAAAGCATCAGATTTTCAGCCGTGTGAGCAGAAAGGAACGCGAGATGTTCCGCGAGAAGCTCGCGCTTCTCGGCATGGGGCTTGAGGACCGCATGAAAAACCCGGTCGGCCTGCTCTCAGGCGGCCAGAGACAGGCGCTGACGCTTCTTATGGCGACTGTCGTGACACCGAAGCTCCTCCTGCTTGATGAGCACACAGCGGCTCTCGACCCGGCTACAGCGGCCAAGGTGCTCGAGCTCACGAAGAGCATCGTGAAGGAACGGAATATCACCTGCCTTATGGTCACGCACAACATGAACCAGGCACTTGAGCTCGGCAACCGCACGCTGATGATGGATTCCGGAAGAATCGTCTTCGACGTCAAGGGCAAGGAGCGAGAGGGCATGACTGTGGAGCAGCTGCTTGCGAAATTCGCGCAGGATACGGGCGGTAATTTCAACAACGACCGGATTCTCCTGTCGACGGAGAAGGGCGACAGAGCATAAGATGCATGCGTATGGAATGACACGGATGTAAAAACAGCCTTGCATAAATAAAAAATAAGAGGGATCTCTGATTTGAAACGATCAGAGATCCCTTTTTTGAATCTGCGGACTGCCGGGACATCAGCTGTATCCGGCGGAGCGCAGCCTGGATGTTTTGATCAGAAGACTTAGCGGTCCTCCATCGGCGTGAACTCGAGACGGTCACCGACATACTTTGTCGCAGGACGCATGATCTTCCCGTCATATTCCTTGTTCTCGACATTGTGCGCGACCCAGCCGGCGACACGCGCGATTGCGAACAGCGGCGTGAAGAGGTCCTCCGGAATGCCGAGCATGTGGTAGGCAAAGCCGGAATAGAAGTCGACATTTGTCGGAATTGTGCGGCCCTTGCGCTCCATGACGACCTCCTTGACCATAGACTCGAAGGCGCGGTAGAACTCGAATTTCTCCTCGCAGTGCTGCTCCTCCGCGAGCTTCTCACAGAGTGAGCGCAGAAGCTCAGCTCTCGGATCGGAGAGCGTGTAGACGGCGTGGCCGAAGCCGTAAATGAGACCGCTGTGGTCGTAGAGCTCGCCGTCGAGAAGACCGTTTACGACGCTGCGGAGCTGGTCCTTGTCGGTCGAGTAATGCGTCATCGAAATGATCTCGTTCATCATTTTCGAGACGGAGATATTCGCGCCGCCGTGTCTCGGGCCCTTGAGGGAGCCGATGGACGCGCTGACTGCGGAGTAGAGGTCCGTTGCTGTCGAGCCGACGACGACATTCGTGAATGTGGAGTTGTTGCCGCCGCCGTGGTCCGCGTGCATGACAAGCAGGGCATCGAGGAGATTGGCCTCGCGCTGCGTGAATTTGCCGTCCGGACGCAGCAGGTAGAGGATATTCTCTGCGATCGAGTAATCCTGCCTCGGATAATGAATGACGAGCGACTGACGGTACAGGGTGTGCATTTTCGACTGATAGGAATAGCAGCCGAGTGAAGGAAACTTCGCAATGAGGTTAAGTCCCTTCAGCATGGTCTGGTAGACATCCTGGCTGTCTGGGTCCTCATCATAATTATAGAGGGCCAGCGTCAGCACCTGCAGGCGGTTCATCAGGTTCTTCGACGGGGAGCTCAGGATCTCATTGATCAGGAAGCGGTCCGGCAGATCGTAGCGGATCGCCATCGCCTGCTTGAAGCGCTCGAATTCATCCCGCTTCGGGAGATAGCCGAAGAGCAGAAGGAAGACTGTCTCCTCAAATCCGTAGTTCTTCTGGCGGTTCCGGATCAGGTCCTTGATGCTGTAGCCGCGGAAGCACAGATCGCCCTCACAGGGAACGACGCTTCCGTCCTCGAGCGTCTGATATCCGATAACATCGGAGACTCTTGTGAGACCGATGCGTACTCCGGTGCCGTCCTCGTTGCGGAGGCCCTTCTTGACGTTGTATTCCTTGAACAGTTTGTTTGGAATATCTGTATAATTGGAAGATTTTCCGAAGAATCTCGCCAGAACATTATCATCATTGTACCCAGTGCTATCCGGCATGCAGCTCCCTCCCTCTTTCATCACTGTTATAATTACCAATTGAGAATCATTATAATAAGAGGGGATATATTCGTCAAGAATATGATTCAGCTATGCAGTGTGATGACGTGAGAAAATCCGCGAAATCCGCGAGATTTCAGGTTGACATGACCCACCGGAAACGCATATAATACTTAGGTGCGACATCCCAAGTCGCTATATTTTATGCTCATTGTACGGCCAAAGCCCCGGCACGGCAACGTAGCGCCTGATGGATGAAGGACATCCGGAAGGAATGATGATACAACTATTGAGACTGATATTTTTGGAGGAAATCCCATGAGCACATTTATGGCTAAGCCGGAAGATGTTGAGCGCAAATGGTATGTCATCGATGCTACCGACGCGACTCTTGGACGCCTGGCTACGGAAGTTGCCAACATCCTGAGAGGCAAGAACAAGCCGATCTACACACCGTATATCGATACAGGCGATTATGTTATCGTCATCAACGCTGACAAGGTCAAGCTGACAGGCCGCAAGGCTGATCAGAAGGTATATTTCCGTCATTCCAAGTATGTGGGCGGCGCAAAGTTCACATCCTATAAGGAAATGATGGAGAAGCATCCGGAGAGAGTTGTTGAGTACGCTGTCCGCGGCATGATCCCGCACGGTGTTCTCGGTGACGCACAGTTCAAGAAACTTCACGTCTACGCCGGACCGGAGCATGAGCACGCTGCTCAGAAGCCGGAAGTCCTGACGCTGAAATTCTGATAGGAGGGTACAAAATTGGCAAGCGAAAAGTTTTATGGTACAGGCAGAAGAAAGAGCTCCGTCGCCAGAGTGTACCTTTCACAGGGAACTGGCAAGATCACAATCAACAAGAGAGACATTGATGAGTTCTTCGGTCCGGAGACTCTGAAGATGATCGTTCGTCAGCCGCTCGCGGCTACGGACACAGCTGACAAGTTCGACGTTACGGTTACAGTCCGTGGCGGCGGCTACACAGGTCAGGCTGGTGCTATCCGTCATGGCATCTCCCGTGCTCTCTGCAAGGTTGACGCTGACGCATATCGCAAGACGCTGAAGGCAGAAGGATTCCTTACAAGAGATCCGAGAATGAAGGAGAGAAAGAAGTACGGTCTCAAAGCCGCACGTCGTGCTCCGCAGTTCAGCAAGCGATAATTCAGGCGAATATCGGATTTTCAAGACCCCGGGAACGTTATGTTTCCGGGGTCTTTTGTATAAGCAGAGAGGAGAGCGTATGGCGTGGCTGCTGGCATCAGACGGATTTTCGTTTTTTATAAGACTGCTTCTGTCGGTTGTGTTCGGATCGGTGATTGGAATCTGCCGGGAGAAGCAGGGACAGGTCGCAGGGATGCGGACATTTGCTCTGGTGTGCCTTGGCTCCTGCCTGGTCATGGTTGTCAATGAGGAGCTTGCGCTCCGCTACAGCGGCGTAGACCCCTCAAGAATGGCAGCTCAGGTCATCAGCGGCATGAGCTTTATCGGCGTCGGTACGATCGTTGTGACGGGCACACATTATATACGAGGGCTTGTCACGGCGGCCTGCCTGTGGGCGACAGCGGCCCTCGGCATCACGCTCGGGGCAGGACTCTGGATGGAGTCAATTGCAGGCTTTCTGCTGATTATCTTCATCATTGTGGTCCTGACGCGCGCCTCGCACCGGATCAGTGAGAACAGCCGTTACGTCCGCATCTATGCGGAGGTAGAGCGGGAGAGCGGCGTCAGGCAGCTGCTTCTCTTTCTCAAGTCCTCCGGCTGCTCCGTGATTTCCCTTGAGACGCAGAAGTCCCATCTGCAGGCGGACGCGGATATCGCGGCCCTGCTGACCGTGGATATGAAGCGGAGTATGGACCACGCGAGGCTGGTTGAGACGCTTGGCCGCCTCGACTATGTGGACTACGCGGAGGAGGCAAGGTGACAGGACAAAGAGAGAGCCGTGAAAAACGCATTTCGTTTTTCACGGCTCTCTTCGTAATTTTCAGTTCCTTTATTTTTATTCTGCGTCCGCCTCGTCCTGCAGGGCATCGTAGCCTCGCTCGCTTGTGCGGATCTTGATGACATCCTCGACGTCGTACAGGAAGATCTTGCCGTCGCCGACCTTGCCACTGTAGAGGACCTTCTGGACCGTCTTGATGAGGTCCTCTGTGTCGATCTTGCAGATGACAACATCGATCTTGATCTTCGGAAGCAGTCTTGTCTCGACCGGAGCACCGCGGAAGTACGTTGTATGTCCCTTCTGCATGCCGTGACCGAAGACGTTCGTTACGGTCATACCGGTGATGCCCATGGCCTCGAGAGAATCCTGCAGCTCGCCGAATCTCGTCTGATTGCAGAGGATAGAGACCTTCGTGATCTTGGCACCCTTCTTTTCGTTGCGGACGACCTGGACCGACTTCTCAACAGGCACTGCATTTGCAGGAGCAGCAGCAACAGCATTGTCGTCGCCGATCTCTGTGTTGAAGGCTGTCGCAGTAGCCGGAGCGAAATCCGGATATGCCGTGTTGCCGTGCTCGCCGATATCGAGACCCTGAAGCTCCTCCTCACGACTGACGCGGATACCGATCGTGTGCTGAAGAACCTTCCATGTGATGAAGGCAGTTCCGAATGAGAATGCGCCGACAGCGACGACACCGAGCAGCTGGACACCGAAGAGATGAAGACCGCCGCCGTAGAAGAGACCATTTGTCTTGGAGACCGTTGTGACACCTGCCTTTGCGAAGAGGCCGACGGCAAGTGTTCCGAGAACACCGTTGCACAGATGGACCGCGCATGCACCGACCGGATCATCGATGTGGATCTTATCAAAGAACAGAACAGCGAAGACAACGACAACGCCTGCGATGCAGCCCATGATAAATGAACCCTGAACAGTGACGTATGTGCAGCCTGCTGTGATACCGACGAGACCTGCGAGGCAGCCATTGACTGTCATGCCGAGGTCCGGCTTGCCGATGACGATCCAGGCAGTGATGGTGGATGTCAGAACAGCTGCGATGGCGGCTGTATTGGTTGTCATCAGTGCATGAACGATATCAGCCGGATGATCTGCTGTCAGTGTGGAGCCCGGGTTGAAGCCGAACCAGCCGAGCCAGAGGACGAAGAGACCGATGACCGCGAGGGACATATTGTGGCCTGGGATCGCTCTTGCCTTGCCGTTCTTGTCATACTTGCCGATACGGGGTCCGAGGATCATCGCGCCCGCGAGTGCTGACCAGCCGCCGAGCGAATGGACAACTGTGTCGCCGGAGAAGTCAAGGAAGCCGAGCTGGGAGAGCCAGCCGCCGCCCCAGACCCAGTGGCCGACGATCGGGTAGATGAGAGCAGTGAGGACAAATGAGAAAATGATGAACGATACATACTTGACACGCTCGGCAACGGCTCCGGAGACGATAGTCGCCGCTGTTCCGCAGAAGACGAGCTCGAAGAAGAACTTGCCCCAGAACGGAACGGTGCTTGTCAGCGTGTTGTCATAAAATGAATAGTCGGAAGAAAACAGGACGGACAGATGAGACGTTCCGATGAACGGATTGCTTCCGCCGAACATGAGCCCCCAACCGAGAACCAGGAAACCGAGAGATGAAACCGCGAAGACGATGAAGTTCTTCGACAGAATGTTGACGCAGTTTTTCGCTCTTGCAAAGCCTGCTTCAACGGCCGCGAATCCGAGGTTCATGAAGAAGACCAGAATCGCGCAGAAGAATACCCACATGGTATCTGTTACTGAATAGTCCATATAAAACCCTCCTCATTACAACGCAAAAGGAGGCCGACGCGCCGCGCATGAAAGCGACGCATCAGCCCCCTTGCTGATTGCTGAGACGGATTATAGTGCCATGCTTCGGGCATGTCAAATGAGAACCCCGTATGGTATGAATTTCAGTACACGGTCTGAAAACCTGTATACATAAAGAAAAGAGACACCGGAAGGAATTCTCCCAGTGCCTCTTTCAGCCGTGAAATCTAAATCGATACGATCATATTCTGTGTCAGGCAGCCGTCTTGCTTGTCGATGTACTGCCTGCAGAGGATGTGCTTCCGAATGTGACGCTCACTGTTCCGGATACATAGGAGTTTCCGGAGCCGCCGTAACCCTGAATATTGGACGCGGACCTTGAGAGCGTGATCGTCGCGGTATCACCCGAGCTGTAATTCGAGAGTGCCGTCTTCAGATCCTCTGTACTGGTTACACTCGTTCCATCGACGGCTGTAATAATGTCACCCTGCTCAATGCCTGCCTGCTCGGCAGCAGAGCCGCTCGCGACTGCGCTCACATAGACACCCTCCGGAATTCCGTAATACTGTGAGTATGTTTCCGTGACGGACGTTCCCTGGATGCCGAGATATGCGTCGCCGGAGCCGGATGTTGTTGAAGAGTCAGAGGAAGTAGACTCACCGTTCGCAAGCTTTGTGAGGATCGGTTCTGCGTAGCTGATCGGGATCGCGTAGCCCATGCCCTCAACAGATGTGTCCTCGTACTTCGCTGAGTTGATACCGATGAGCTCGCCCTTCATATTAAGAAGAGCACCGCCGGAGTTGCCCGGGTTGATGGACGCATCTGTCTGAATCATGCCCTCTGAGGTTGTCGTTGCGCCTGTCGATTCATCCTGAGATGTGATGGTGCGGTTCAGTGCACTGACAATACCTGTCGAGACGGACTGGCCATAGCCAAGTGCGTTGCCGATTGCGACGACCTGCTCGCCGACCTTGAGATCATCGGAGGAGCCGATCGTGATGACCTTGATCTGGCTCAGTGTGTCACTTGAGAGATCGCTCTTCTTGACGGAGACAACTGCGAGATCGTTTGTTGTGTCGGACCCGACAACTGTGCCGGATGCCGCGGAATCATCGACAAATGCGATGGAAAGCTGGTCCGCGCCTGAAATAACGTGCGCGTTCGTTGCGATCAGTACAAGGTCATCTGTCTCACCGATGATGATGCCGGTGCCCATGCTGACACTCTCTGCCGTCTGTCTGCCGTTGCTGAAGCTGCCGTTTCCAAGGTAATTCTGGACCTCGGAGACAGATGTGTTCGTGATGGCGACCATAGCCGGCATTGAGTTGGCGGCGACATCCTCGACTGACAGATCACCGTCGCTGTCGGTGCTGTCTGAGCTGTTTGCGTCGGATGTGGAGCCGATCTCCTTTGATGTGTTCGTTACGCTTCCGCTGTCAGAATCTGTCTTCGTCAGGTCATTGGCAGCGCTTGTGCTGTCGGATGAGTCTGACGACGATTCAGATGAGGTTGTTGTCTGAAGCTTGCCTGACAGATTGGCTGCAGTTGATACTCCTGCTCCGAGGAGTCCGCATGTCACGGCGATAGCGGCCACGACGCCGATTTTCTTCCATTTACTCATATGTAAAGCCTCCTTCATGGGGTAGTCCCGAAATAGTTCTTATGATCCGGATGAGCGCTTTTCGTTTCTTTCCCTCGCTCATCTTATACCTGTATTCTGAAGGAAGGCCGTGAAGAAAATGTGTCCTTCCGTTGTTGTTTTTATGTATTATGTTACAGTTCACACGCCACCAGACCTCGGTGAACGGTCAGCGATATCAGGAGCGGTGAGGGCGTTATACGGAGGAGTCCGAAGATCACCCTGAGCCGCTGCGTCAGCGGCGAAGGGAAGCTGAGGAGGACGGAGTCTGCCCGATACCGCCCTGATATTCGCGATCGCATGCGACTTTGGATGGCGTGTGAACAGTAACGGTATTATCGTCACTTCTTTATGGCGATTCCGAATTGCTTGCGGGACATACCCAAAGGGTGTAGAATACCTGTATCTGAGCCGGGGAGAGGTAAAATTACATACCGGAGGTCGTTAAAAAATGAATAATCGTCTGTTGCTCATTTACAACCCGAAGGCGGGCAAGGGGCTGTTCCTGCAGCATCTGCCGGAAGTGATTGATATGTTCACGAAGGCCGGGTTTGCGGTCGAGACATATCCGACACAGGCACCGGGAGATGCTGTCAATAAGGTACAGTATCTGGAAGGTGAGTACAACGTGATCGTCCCCGCCGGAGGGGACGGAACACTCGATGAGGTTGTGACCGGACTGATCCGGAGCGGCCGCGACATACCGATCGGCTACATACCGGTCGGCTCGACGAATGACTATGCGGCAAGTCTCGGGTTGTCCTCCAATGTCATGGAGGCAGTCGGTGATATTATCAGCGGACATCCGCGCGGCGTCGATGTCGGTCTGTTCAACAAGAACCATGTCTTCATTTATGTGGCAGCATTCGGCGCGTTCACGGATGTCGCGTATCAGACCAATCAGGACATGAAGAATGCACTGGGGCATGTCGCTTATATTATGGAAGGGGCAAAGCGTCTCGGAGATCTCAAGTCCTATATGCTGCGGATTGTGACCCCGGAAATGCAGATCCAGCAGGATTATATTTTCGGCATGGTCACGAACTCGCTGTCCGTCGGAGGCTTCAAGAACCTGACCGGAAGAGAGGTCAAGCTTGATGACGGCCAGTTCGAGGTCACGCTCGTACGCAATCCGAAGAATGTCCTGGAAATGCAGGAAATCATCGGATCGATCCTGACTGCAAACCGCGACACGGACCTCATCGATTACTTCAAGACGGATTCTATTGAGATCTCGGCACTCGAGGAAATCCCGTGGACGTTCGACGGTGAGTACGGCGGAGCCCACACAGAGGCAAAAATCGAGGACCGCAGGAAGGCAATTCAGATCGTGCTCGACAGGCACAACCGGACGTCCGCACTTACATGAGAGGCGGGAACCTGCCGCAAACCCTGAGGCTGAAAGCAGCCGGGACGCGGCGGGTTCTTTTTTTTTACATGTGATTTTTATGCGCCGCTGCCAGACCCTGACAAAAAGACGAGGAAAAGATGGCAAAGCGGGATAAAGCCCTAGCGTCTTTAGCTATATTGTTGTATAATATAGCCATTATTTGTGATGATTTTTACAAATATGCACTTCAGGCGGCAGAGGCCTGTCCTGCAGCATCGCAAAAGTAACGAAATGGCCGACACACAGTTCTTTTGGGATGAAAGAAAAAAATCAGCGGGGTGACGAAATGATTTCAAATCTGGTTCTTCAGGATACAATCAACGGGATTAAGAGTATCACGAAATGTGAGCTGACTATTGTTAATCTGGACGGCAAGGTTGTGGCTTCGACGAAGGACGATCCGGCCGTGAACAGGACTGATGTCATCAGCTTTGCCGAGTCACAGGCGGATTTTCAGGAGATTCGCGAAAACAGATATTTCAAGGTCTATGACGATTATCAGCTTGAGTATATTGTCGTTGTGGCCGGCGGTGAGGACACGGTGATGGTCGGAAAGATGGCAGCTTTCCAGATCCAGAACCTGCTGATCGCGTACAAGGAGCATTTCGACAAGGATAACTTCATCAAGAACCTTCTTCTTGATAACCTGCTTCTTGTCGATGTCTATAACCGCGCAAAACGCCTTCATATCGTGACAGATGTCAAGCGTGTCGTCTACATCCTCGAGTCTGAGCAGAGCAAGGATTACAGCACGATGGAGGCTGTCAAGAATCTGTTCGCAAAATCCAAGAATGATTTTATAACGGCAGTTGACGAGAAGAGCATCATCATTATCAAGCAGCTCGAGTCGGATGACACGTCCCGGGAAATGAAGGACGTGGCCCAGTCGATCGTGCATACACTTGAGCAGGGCGACCACGGATTCATCCATGTCGCTTACGGCAATGTCGTCAATGAGATCAAGGAGGTATCGCGCTCGTACAAGGAGGCGCGTATGGCGCTCGATGTTGGCAAGATCTTCTTTGAGGACCAGAATATCGTCGCCTACAGCCAGCTCGGTATCGGCCGTCTGATCTATCAGCTCCCGATTCCGCTGTGCAAGATGTTCATCAAGGAAATTTTCACGGACAAGTCGCCGGATGACTTCGATGAGGAGACGCTGACGACGATCAACAAATTCTTCGAGAACTCACTGAATGTCTCTGAGACATCCCGTCAGCTCTATATTCACAGAAATACGCTCGTCTACAGACTGGACAAGCTGCAGAAGAGTACGGGCCTCGATCTCCGTGTATTCGATGATGCGATTACATTTAAGATCGCACTGATGGTCGTGAAGTATATGAAGTACATGGAGAAGGTCGAGTACTGAGGATTGTAATAAAATTGTAATACTCTTGACATTTTTGCTTAAATATGTAATGGTAGTACAGGTGGCCAAGGGCAGAATATGCCCATTACGTCACCTGTATCTTGTTTTTATGGCTGAAACGGATGTATGATAGAAAGACAGCCGTCGGATGAGAACGCCGGCGGAGATATCCTGAGCTGTATATGCATTATCATAAGGAGGAAACATGATCGATCTTGACCGTGTGAGCAAGCAGTACGAGAAAGGTCAGCCGGCCGTCGACGAGATTTCGCTTCATGTCGACAAGGGCGAGTTCGTGTTCGTCGTCGGAGAATCCGGCGCGGGCAAATCGACGCTGATCAAGCTTCTCATGAAGGAACTGGAGCCGACCCACGGAATTATTACCGTAAACGGCTACGTTCTGAATACAATGAAACACAGACAGATTCCGAAGTACAGACGCCAGATCGGCGTTGTCTATCAGGATTTCCGTCTTCTCCCGGAAATGACCGTCTATGAGAATGTCGCGTTCGCGCAGCATGTCATCGAGGCTCCTGCGAGGGAGATCCGGCAGCGGGTTCCCGCGGCGCTGAGAGAAGTCGGACTCGCCGAGAAATACAAGTCTCTTCCGAGACAGCTCTCCGGCGGCGAGCAGCAGAGAGTTGCGATTGCCCGTGCAGTTGTCAATCATCCGAAGATTCTTCTCGCCGATGAGCCGACAGGAAACCTGGACCCGCGCAATTCGCTTGAGATTATGAGACTGCTCGAGAAGATCAACGAGAAGGGCACGACTGTCCTTGTTGTCACGCACAACAAGGATCTTGTCAACCGTCTCGGAAAGCGAGTCATCACGATGCACAGAGGCGCTATCGCCCACGACGTCGAGGAAGGAAGTTACGTTGAAGCTTAGTTCATTTGGATATCATGTGAAACAGGGATTTAAGAATATCGGACGGAATAAGATGTTCTCAATCGCCTCGATCGCGACCATGACGGCCTGCATTTTCATCTTCGGAGCATTTTTTTCCATTATCATGAATATAAATGCAATCCGTACAGATCTTGAGCAGCGCGTCGGCGTCACGGTGTTTATGAACGAGGGCGTCACGGATGATCAGATGACGCAGATCGGCGATGAGATCAAGGCGATCGATCATGTCAAATCGGTCACATTCACGTCCGCCGATGCGGCGTGGTCCCAGTATCAGGAGGAATATTTCGAGTCGAATCCGGACCTTGCGGCAGGCTTCTCTGATAACCCGCTTGCAAACTCCGCAAACTTTACGGTCCTCGTGGACAAGATCGAGAACCAGGACGCGGTTGTCAGTCAGATTAAAGCCATTGACGGTGTCCGTCAGGTCAATCAGTCATCCGGGGCTGCTACAACGCTGAAGAGCTTCAACCGGCTGTTCACGACGCTGTCTGTTGCGATCATCGCGGTTCTGCTGGTTGTGTCTGTGATCCTTATTTCCAATACGATTAACGTCGGTATCGAGGTCCGCAAGGATGAGATCGGTATCATGAAGCTGATTGGAGCGACGGACTCGTTCGTCCGGGCGCCATTTGTCGTCGAAGGTCTGATTCTCGGTCTGATCGGATCGGTGATCCCGATGGTGATCCTGTATTTCGGGTATAACGCGCTGATGACAAAGGTGCTCACGAAGTTTGGCTTCCTTAGCTCTATGTCGGGCGTGCTGCTCAGCGTGAAGCAGGTCTTCGTCTATGTCGGACCAATCAGCCTGATCCTTGGTCTCGGAATCGGCCTTACGGGCGCGATTATCACAGTTAAGAAGCATCTGCAGGTGTGAGACCTGTCCACACAGTGATACTTATGATAGACTCTGAGGTAGAGATACCTCAGAGTTTTTTTGTAAAGGTTCAGCACCCCTTGGAAAACTGATGAAATCCGGACGGGAGCTTGCTCACGGACGGTTTCAGAAGTTTTCCAAGGGGCGGACAAGCGGCGAAGCCACTCTGTCCGCCCACAACGAGGAACGCGAAGCGTTCCGAGTCTGGGGGGGGTGCTGAACAACCACCTGTTTTTGATAAGGAGAGCGTATGAATTTCAAGCTTCATTCAGATTATAAGCCGACCGGCGACCAGCCGGAGGCCATCCGTGAGCTCGTGCAGGGCTTTCGGGAGGGCAACCAGGCTGAGACGCTGCTCGGCGTCACAGGATCTGGCAAGACATTTACAATGGCCAATGTCATCGCGGAGCTCAACAAACCGACACTGATCATTTCGCACAACAAGACGCTCGCTGCGCAGACCTATTCGGAAATGAAGGAATTCTTTCCGGAGAATGCCGTCGAGTACTTCGTCAGCTACTATGACTACTATCAGCCTGAGGCGTATGTCCCGTCCTCGGACACATATATCGCGAAGGACTCCGCTGTCAACGACGAGATCGACAAGCTTCGTCTCTCCGCGCTTTCGTCGCTCAGCGAGAGGCGGGACGTCGTCATCGTCTCGTCCGTGTCGTGCATTTACGGCATCGGCGCGCCGGATGATTTCATGAATATGATGACGAGTGTCCGGCCTGGCATGCAGAAGGACCGCGACACGCTGATCGGAGAGCTCATCAATATGCAGTATGAGCGAAATGAGGTCGATTTTCACCGCGGCACGTTCCGCGTGAAGGGCGATACGCTTGAGGTCATCCCGGCTGATGAAAATGAGTATGCGATCCGCGTCGAGTTCTTCGGCGATGAGATCGACCGCGTGAGCCGTGTCGATATCCTGACCGGCGAAGTGCTCGCTGACCTCACGTATGCGCCGATTTATCCGGCGTCCTTCTATGTCGTCCCGGAGGAGCGGATGAAGGCCGCCTGCGCGGCGATCGAGAAGGAGAAGGACGAGCGCGTGAAGGAATTCCGGGCAAATGACAAGCTGCTTGAGGCTCAGCGCATCGAGGAACGGACGGATTTTGACGTCGAGATGATGCGCGAGACGGGCTTCTGCTCAGGCATCGAGAACTACTCGAGACATCTGACCGGGCGCGCCGCAGGCCAGCCGCCGTACACGCTGATGGATTATTTCAATAATGACTTTCTGATCATTGTGGACGAGTCCCATATGACAATCCCGCAGATCGGCGCCATGTACAATGGTGACCGGAGCCGGAAGCAGACGCTTGTGGACTACGGCTTCCGCCTGCCGTCCGCGCTTGACAACCGGCCGCTCAGCTTCAGTGAGTTTGAGGAGCGGATCGACCAGATCCTGTTCGTGTCCGCGACGCCGGGAAAATATGAGGAGGAGCACGAGCTGCTCCGGGCGGAGCAGGTGATCCGCCCGACCGGCCTTCTTGATCCGGATGTTGAGGTGCGGCCGGTCAAGGGCCAGATCGATGACCTCGTCGGTGAGATCCGGAAGGAAATCGGAAAGCACCACAAGGTCATGATCACGACACTGACAAAGAAGATGGCCGAGGACCTGACGGATTATCTGAAGGAGCTCGATATCCGCGTGCGCTATCTCCACTCCGATATCGATACACTTGAGCGGACACAGATTATCCGCGATATGCGTCTCGATGTCTTCGATGTGCTCGTCGGCATCAACCTGCTCCGTGAGGGTCTTGATATCCCGGAGATCACGCTCGTCGCGATTCTCGATGCGGACAAGGAGGGCTTCCTTCGCTCGGAGACATCGCTGATCCAGACGATCGGCCGCGCGGCCCGGAACTCGGAGGGACACGTGATTATGTACGCGGATGTCATGACTGATTCCATGAAGCGGGCGATCGATGAGACGAAGCGGCGCCGGAAGATCCAGATGCAGTACAACGAGGAACACGGGATCACGCCGCAGACGATCCACAAGGCGGTCAGGGACCTCATTTCCACATCGAAGGAGGCGGCCGAGACTGAGAAGAAGATCGGCAAGGCTCCGGAGGACATGGACCGCGGCGAGCTGGAGGAGCTGATTGACAAGGTGGAGAAGCAGATGCGCGCGGCGGCTGCGGAGCTCAATTTCGAGATGGCGGCCCAGCTCAGAGATGAGATGGTTGAGCTGAAGAAGAACCTGGACGACGCGAAGGATACGGAGCACCGGGTTCGCCGTGCAAACCGGAGACGCGAGAGCGATGCGATTGCGAAGAACGCGCTGGCCGGAATGACGGCCCCGAAAAAATATAATAGGAAGAAAAAATATAATCGTGGAGGAATGGCATGATCTGTGATACCTGCGCAAATTACGCATACGATGAGGATGAGGACGCTTATGTGTGCAATATCGATATGGACGAGGATGAGGTTGTGAGATTTTACACATCGCCGGAGACGGAGTGTCAGTACTACCGCGCGGACGATGAGTACGCGGTTGTCCGCCATCAGATGTGATCGTGTTCAGCACCCAGACTGTTACTGTTCACACGCCATCCAAAGTCGCATGCGGTCGCGAATATCAGGGCGGTATCGGGCAGACTCCGTCCTCCTCAGCTTCCCTTCGCCGCTGACACAGCGGCTCAGGGTGATCTTCGGACTCCTCCGTATAACGCCCTCACCGCTCCTGATATCGTTGACCGTTCACCGAGGTCTGGTGGCGTGTGAACTGTAACCCCATACTCGAGCATTGAAAAAAATATTATAAATTTAGTTGACATACTTGACGACCCGGTGTATAAATATAGTCAGATGTTAGCACTCCAATATATCGAGTGCTAACAACCTGAAACAAGAAAGAAAGGAGCGGAAGCTTTGGAACTGGATTCGAGAAAGCAGAAAATCATGGACGCGATTATCCAGACTTACCTGAAGACAGGCGAGCCGGTCGGTTCACGGACGATCTCCAAGTATACGGACCTGAATCTGAGCTCCGCTACAATCCGCAATGAGATGTCGGACCTCGAGGAGATGGGCTATATCATTCAGCCGCATACCTCGGCGGGACGGATCCCGACCGACAAGGGCTATCGTCTTTATGTCGATCATCTCGTCAACGAGAAGACACAGCAGGTCACTGCGATGAATTCTCTGATGATCGCGAAGACGACGCGTATGGAAGAGGTCCTGAAGCAGGTCGTAAAGCTCCTCGCGAACAATACGAACTACACGGCGATGCTCTCCGCGCCGAACTATAAGCACAACAAGGTCAAGTTCATTCAGCTCTCCAGACTGAATCCGAGACAGATCCTGAATGTAGTTGTCATCGACGGCAATATCGTCAAGAACCACATCATTGATCTGAATGAGGATATCACGGAGCAGCAGGTCCTGAAATTGAATCTGCTGCTGAATACGCGGCTGAACGGACTTAGTCTCGCGGACATCAATCTTGGTCTCATTTCCAATATCAAGGAGGAGGCAGGAGTCCACAGTCAGATCGTCAATGAAGTTCTCGATACGATCGCTGAGGTCATCCGGGCCGAGACCGATGAGAACATGGAGATCTACACGAGCGGCGCAAACAACATTTTCAAATATCCGGAGCTTTCGAATTCTGAAAATGCAAGCAAGCTGATCTCTACGTTAGAAGAGAAAAATCTTCTGGCTGATTTCATGCAGCCCGAGGATGACGATAAAGGCAAGAAGGATGATAACGGCGTCCGGGTTTACATCGGCGACGAGAGTCCTGTGGAGTCTATGAAAGACTGCAGCGTTGTCACAGCGACGTATGAGCTGGGCGACGGCATGCAGGGAACGATTGGCATTATCGGACCGAAACGTATGGACTACGAGAAGGTCATGAACAATCTGAAAACCGTCAAGGCGACACTGAACCAGGTGTTTGACGGAGGAACGAGTCCGGGTATCCCGGAAAAACATGAGGAAAGCGAGGATAACGGAACAAGTTGAGTGAAAAGCATGTAAAGGAGACGGCTGACGGCACCGAGGAGATTACAGTAGGAACTCCGGAGGAGACAGCAGCCGAAGATCTGAAGGAGACAAAGACTCCGGAGGATATGGCCGCAAAGGACAAGGCGGCTGAAGAACAGAAGAAAGATGCGGACGGCCGGAAGGAAGACAAGAAGGCCGGCAAGAGCGAAAAGGCGGATAAATCCGGAAAGGCGGACGTCGACCTCAAATCTCTCGTCGAGAGAGCAAAGCTTGAGGCGAAAAAGAAAGACGATCAGATCGCTGATCTGACAGACCGCTACAAGAGAACGCTTGCCGAGTATGAAAACTTCCGGAAGCGCACAGAGAAGGAAAAATCGGACATTTACACATACGCTGTGAAGGATGTCCTGACGAAGATCCTTCCTGTGGCTGACAGCTTCGAGAGAGGCCTGGCGGCGGTGCCGGACGATGAGAAGGACGGAGCAGTCGCGAAGGGCATGGAGAAGATCTACAAGCAGTTCCAGAAGACGCTGAGTGATATCGGCGTCAAGCCGATTGAGGCGGAGGGAAAGCCGTTTGATCCGAATTACCACAACGCAGTGATGCACGTGGAGGATGACAGCCTCGGCGAAAATGTCGTGGCGAAGGACCTCCAGAAGGGCTACACCTATAAGGATACAGTCATCAGACATTCGATGGTTCAGGTCGCCAACTGACCGGGCCGCGGGTGTTAAATCTTCAGCATTACAGACTCGGAACGCTTCGCGTTCCCTGCTGCAGGCTGAATCATTACATATATAGAAATTTAGTACAGATTCCGAATTGGATGAGGAGGTAACAGATATGAGTAAGATCATTGGTATCGATCTTGGTACAACAAACAGCTGCGTAGCTGTTATGGAAGGTGGTCAGCCGACAGTTATCGCGAACTCGGAGGGTGCAAGAACAACACCGTCTGTCGTCGCATTTACAAAGACAGGTGAGAGACTTGTCGGTGAGCCGGCTAAGCGCCAGGCAGTCACGAATGCAGCTAATACAATTTCTTCCATCAAGAGAAAGATGGGCACAAACGAGAAGGTTACAGCCGGCGGCAAGTCCTACACACCGCAGGAAATCTCCGCTATGATTCTTCAGAAGCTGAAGGCAGACGCAGAAGCTTATCTCGGTGAGAAGGTCACAGAGGCTGTCATCACAGTTCCGGCGTACTTCAATGACGCACAGAGACAGGCAACAAAGGATGCAGGCCGTATCGCTGGTCTCGATGTCAAGCGTATCATCAACGAGCCGACGGCAGCAGCCCTTGCCTATGGTCTTGATAACGAGAAGGACCAGACGATCATGGTCTACGATCTCGGCGGCGGCACATTCGATGTCTCTCTGATCGAGATCGGCGATGGTGTCATCGAGGTCAAGGCTGTCAACGGTGATGCACATCTCGGCGGCGATGATTTTGATAACGCGATTGCAAATTACATGATTCAGGACTTCAAGAACAAGGAAGGCGTTGATCTCTCGAAGGACAACATGGCTCTTCAGAGAATCAAGGAAGCAGCTGAGAAGGCAAAGAAGGAGCTTTCTACTGCAACAACGACAAACATCAACCTTCCGTTCATCACAGCTGTCAATGGTGAGCCGAAGCATTTCGATATGGACCTGACACGTGCAAAGTTCGATGAGCTGACAAAGGGTCTCGTTGAGAGAACGGTTGCACCGGTTCAGAATGCTCTGCGTGATGCAGGCCTTACAGCAAGTGATCTGACAAAGGTCCTTCTGGTCGGTGGTTCTACACGTATCCCGGCTGTTCAGGAAGAGGTCAGAAAGCTGACAGGCAAGGAGCCTTCCAAGAACCTCAACCCGGATGAGTGCGTCGCACTTGGTGCGTGCATCCAGGGTGGTAAGCTCGCAGGCGATTCAGGTGCCGGCGACATCCTTCTTCTCGATGTCACACCGCTTTCACTGTCCATCGAGACAATGGGTGGTATCTCCACAGTCCTGATCCCGAGAAATACGACGATTCCGACAAAGAAGAGCCAGATCTTCTCGACAGCGGCAGATAACCAGACGGCTGTTGATATCAACGTCCTGCAGGGCGAGCGTCAGTTCGCACGGGACAACAAGTCCCTCGGCCAGTTCCGTCTCGACGGAATTCCGCCAGCAAGAAGAGGTGTTCCGCAGATCGAGGTTACATTCGATATCGATGCGAACGGCATTGTCAATGTTTCCGCAAAGGATCTTGGCACAGGCAAGGAGCAGCATATCACAATCACATCGTCTTCGAACATGAGTGATGCGGATATCGATAAGGCTGTCAAGGAAGCTCAGCAGTATGAGGCTGAGGATAAGAAGCGCAAGGAGGCTGTTGATGCCCGCAACGAGGCAGACTCCATGGTCAACCAGGTTGAGGATGCTCTGAAGAACGTCGGTGACAAGATCGACGCGAACCAGAAGGCCGGCGTTGAGAGCGATCTCAAGGCACTGAAGGACATCCTTGCAAAGCATCCGGATGTGAACCAGCCGATGACAGATGCTGAGCTCGATGAGCTGAAGGCTGCCAAGGAGAAGCTGATGAACAGCGCACAGGCTCTCTTCACAAAGATGTATGAGAACATGAATAACCAGGGCGGCGGTCAGCAGGGCCCGACAGGCTCAGCTCAGGGCGGCCAGTCCACAGGCAGCAGCAATAACGGCGGCAATAACAATGACGACGTTGTTGATGCGGATTACAAGGAAGTCTGATCCGCTGAAGGATAATTTCAGAGAGAAAAAAGCCTTTTAGGCTTGACGCGGGGGCTGACAAACAATCAGCCCCCGTTTTTCATTTTACGTCATTTTTTTACAGAAGCAGAGGCCGGGCAGCCTGAGAAGTGCGTCCGAACACTTGCCATTCTTTCATTTTTCGGATACACTTCTGAGGTGGCTGTATTAACAATCGATTCCGGCGGGTGCTGACAGCACACGAACGGAATCAGTCTGATATAGAGTAGGAAACAATCATGGCAGAACAGAAGAGAGATTATTATGAGGTTCTCGGTGTCAGCAGAGACGCGAGCGCTGATGAGCTGAAGAAGGCATATAGAAAGCTGGCTAAGAAATATCATCCGGACGTCAATCCGTCTCCGGAGGCAGCTGATAAGTTCAAGGAGGCATCTGAGGCGTATTCGGTGCTCTCTGATCCGAAGAAGCGTCAGCAGTATGACCAGTTTGGTATGGCCGCATTTGAGAACGGCGGAACCGGCTATAATGGCGGCTTCGATTTCGGCGGACAGGATATGAGCGATATTTTCGGTGATCTGTTCGGCGATCTGTTCGGCGGCGGCCGCAGAAGCTCCGGAAGCCGGACGAATAACGGACCGATGCGTGGCGCCAACGTGCGCACGTCCGTCAGCATTACGTTCGAGGAGGCTGTCTTCGGCTGTACGAAGGAGCTGGACCTCAATCTCCGTGAGCCGTGCCCGACATGCGGAGGCACGGGCGCAAAGCCGGGAACTAAGCCGGAGACATGCTCGAAGTGCCATGGCACGGGCCGCATTGTTCAGACGCAGCAGTCGATTTTCGGCATGATGCAGACAGAGACCGTCTGCCCGGACTGCCGCGGAACAGGCAAGATCATCCGGGAGAAGTGCCCGGACTGCCGCGGAACCGGCTATATTACGCGCCGCCAGAAGCTGAGTGTCGATATTCCGGCCGGTATCGACAACGGTATGAGTGTCCGCATCCGCGAGAAGGGTGAGCCGGGTACGAACGGAGGCCCGAGAGGAGATCTGCTCGTCGAGGTTCGTGTCGCACGTCATCCGGTCTTCCAGAGAGACGACATGGATATCTATTCAACGACATCAATTCCGTTCTCAGTTGCCGCTCTCGGCGGAAAGATCAGGATCAGAACGGTCGATGGCGATGTCGAGTACGAGGTCAAGCCGGGAACACAGACAGACACGAAGATCCGTCTGCGCGGCAAGGGTGTCCCCTCCGTCCACAACAAAGAGCGCCGCGGCGATCACTATGTGACGCTGGTCGTCTCTGTCCCCACGAAGATGAACAGGGAGCAGAAGAAGGCCCTCAAGAATTTTGCGGAGACGATGGGCGAAAGCGTCCGGTGAGCTTCAAATCAGTCAATTTTACAGGATATGCACAGCAGCTGCGGGACAGAATTTTCTGCCCTGCAGCTTTTTTATGGTGCGCATTTATGCCGGGGGACGTGCGCAAGCGTCGTTCGGGATTTCTATGCATAAACCATCGATATTGTCAAGTGCCGATTCTGCACACAGGCTTCATCTTTCCGTGCTGTCGGCGGTCTGCTCTGTCTGATAAGATATGTTCAGAAAGCGAAAAGCTCTGCAGACACCCGGGACATAAGTCAGAGCTGCCTGCTTTCAACAACAGACAGCGGTGATATATCAGCAGAGGAGGAGACCGGCATGCTGGGAGTCAAGGTTAAGAATATCAAAACGAAAAATGAGTACACGATCGAGCAGCTCTACGAGGCCATCAAGGACAAGACATTCTCGGCCGGCGCACCGGCTCTGACGAAGCATGGCTTCAGCACGATCATTACATTTCCGCCTCTTGACAGACACAATCAGGTCTGGATTATTCCGGTGACAGGCTTTAAGAAGACGGCAAGCAAATTCCAGATTTCAAAGAACGAGCTCGCCGGTGCGGGCAATGCGGCCGTCAACATGGCGCTCAGTGATTTCACAGGCGGTCTGACGAACTGGAAAGGCATCGCCGGAAGCAACGCGAAGGCGGCCGAGAAGCTGGTTGATCTGACTGCTGATGAGCTGAACGCGCTCGGCCTGTAAATACAGGCCTGGAGGGCACAAGAGGCAGCTTATGAAAAGCTGAAAGTGCCGGGGACACAAAGCTGTGATGATTCGCCTGGTGCAGAGGGGCATCGGGTGAGAAACGCAGTCTGCCTGGTGCAGAGGGGCATC
>JAZHVT010000021.1:0-34464 GCA_036453145.1 Eubacteriales bacterium | reverse complement strand
TAGGTGCTTACGATTTGTATGGTATAAATCAGCTATTGCTTGCTGATCTTCATTTTTCATGATGCTGTAAAGGGATGAAAGATTACCGAAAGTAAATAACTCAACAGCGACCCATATGGGAAAATGACCTTCATACTTAATCATATGGTGCTTCACAAAGGGAACCTTCTTTTGGTGTTCACATTCCTTCCTGAAATTACTCAGGATAGCTGCATGCACGGACTCGCCAGAGCTGGTCTTTTTATCGGCAAAGTTGTTAACGTCTATATATCCTTCGGGACCATATTTAAGGGCAATATAATTTGAAATTTGAGCTCTGAGTTGTATTTCCATCTGCTCAATAACATGAATGAGCTTATTGCGGAACAGACTGTCAAACTTATAAAGCCGGTGGATGTGCCTTAAAGAAATCTCATCTATGTATTTTTCAGGATCTTCCTTTTGTGTGAGTCCGATACCATATGCACTCAGACGATAATAGTTAACTCTCTTTAAGGTCCGGATCGCTTTTTCTGTGTCATCTATGGAAAGGTTATGTACTGTGATGAGGCGTTCAACTTGCTCCTCGTAAGTAAGGGCCGGTTTTAATTTAACCATTTCAGTCCTCCAAAGATAAAAAAAGTCCCACCGTGGTCCGCAGTACGTTTGTTGCGCAGGTGGTTTGCACCTGAGCTTCCGCCTTATGCGTGGTGGGCTCTGTCACTAACAGTGTAGCAGATTTCGGGAGATATGCAACCTGTTTTTTCTTTGTCAAATCGTAACAAAAAGGCGGTGTAAACAGTAACTTGACACATGAAAACGTGATGAGAATGGATTTACTCCGGCGGAAGCATCCGAGCTTAAGCGCAGGATACGGGAAGTGAGAAGAGGCGATGCCGTGCATCACGAGGTGGTGGAGGATTAAGCGCGCGGGATCTGTTGTGGCAGTCCGATGCCTGGAAAGAGTATGTAGAGATTCAGACCGACAAGGCACTGCTTAAGAAAATAAACCAATTTGAATTCAAAAAAGACCTGCAGCTCTTGCCTGCAGGTCTGAATTTTTATGAGCGGTTTGGATGAGCTGTTTCTGTCGCTACAGCCTGTCCCTGATGATGCCAGGTTCGACTTCCTGCTGAAGTTGTCCAATAAATGTAGTCACCAGGATGAACGCTACCGTAAGATTCTTGAGTTGTGTAGGTCCCATCCGTATAAAGAGTGCACTTCAGATTGCCCAGACCCTTTGTTCCGGTTTCTGTCATGGTATCGATGGTTCCATCACCATTCTTGTCCTGGATATACTGGTTGGAAGCCTGACCGCAGTTGTTCGCATCATGGAATAAATTCGTCGGATCATACTTTCCAATTGATGTTTCATATTGATTGGCTGCAGTTACATTACAGGCAACACCCCAGCATGCGCTTACATAGTCATTCGGCGCAAATGTCTCCACCTTGATTCTTGGCGTTTCCCATTTTGCTCTCATGTTCTTAGTTCCCCCCTCATATGTGTTTTGCACAGAATCTGTCATCAATCGATAGGCATTGGATTTTATCTGCCGGAAGGCACATCAAGCCGGTTCAAGTCCTCTTACGGCCTTCTCCACCTGTAGAAGCAAATCCAATCCTATTCCTTAAGATACTGCATATGGGGGGGAGTCAAGCCCATTGACACACAATAAAAGCATCCTGAGCTTGCGATCGCTATGGAAAATGAATATACCGCCGGGTGCGGCAGAGAAATGTGCATTTCCCAATGCCAGCTCTTGCTCTGCCGTATATACTGTATCTATAGAATAGTTACGAATTTGCGATTATTCAGCACTCGGCATAGACTGAAAAGATGAAGGAGTGCTGAATCGTTACTGGAATTTGAAGTTTGCAGAGAGCATTCATTTTGCGGAAAGTACGGTTTCATGGAACATATCAGGGGCGTCGTTGAGCGAATTACCTATCAAAATGAACAGAATGGATATTCGGTGATCAAATGCCGTGTGAAGAATTATGCCGACCTTGTCACCGTGGTCGGGTCTATGCCGGAGGTGCATGTCGGATCTGTTCTTTATATTGGCGGCAGCTGGCGTGTGGATCCGAAATACGGCCGGCAGTTCGCGATGGAGACCTTCGAGGAGACGCTGCCTGCTACAGCTTATGGGATTGAGAAGTACCTCGGCAGCGGTCTTGTCAGAGGAGTCGGTCCGAAATTTGCGAAACGAATTGTAGAAAAATTCGGCAAGGATACGCTTACTGTCATTGAGGAGGAGCCTGACAGACTCCTGTCTGTTCCCGGCATAGGGAAGACCCGCGTGGAGCGGATTAAGAAGAGCTGGGCAGAGCAGAAGGAGATCAAGAATATCATGCTCTTTCTTCAGGGACATGATGTGTCTACGGCTCATGCGACCAGAATTTATAAGACATACGGAAATGACAGCATCAAGACGGTTCAGGAAAATCCGTACAGGCTGGCGGATGACATCTGGGGAATCGGGTTTAAGACGGCCGACACGATTGCGGAAAAAATGGGCTTCGGACATGAGAAATATGCGCGTCTTCGCAGCGGACTGATGTATACCCTGAACAAGCTGTCAGAGGGCGGTCACTGCTTTGCGACAAGGGAGATGCTTCTTAAGACAGGCACGGAATTACTCGATGTGGATGAGAGCCTCCTGTCCATGTCCCTTGACGAGATGATCCGTGCAGAGGATGTAATTACTGAGGAAATTCCCGCGCCACCGGAACAGGCAGCAGTTGCTCCGCCGCAAAAGGCCATTTATCTGCCGCCATTTTATTTTTCTGAAGTCGGCGTCGTGAAAAGAATGAAGGCTATCCTTGAGAATCCGGCCGGCTTCCGGATTCGTACGGATGGTCTGGCGGAGCGCATCCGTGAGAAGACCGGGACGATCTATGATCAGGTCCAGCAGCAGGCGATTCTGTCCGCTGTGCAGCATAAGATTCTGATTCTGACCGGAGGCCCCGGAACAGGGAAGACCACGACAACGCTTGGCATTATTACGGCATTTCGCGAAGCAGGAGCAAGTATTCTGCTTGCCGCACCGACCGGCCGCGCCGCAAAACGCCTGTCAGAAGCGACAGGGATGGAGGCGAAGACCATCCACCGCCTGCTTGAGGTCAAGCCGCCGGAAGGTTATCAGAGAAATGAGGAGAACCCGCTGGAGGGCGATGTGCTGATTGTGGATGAATGCTCCATGATCGATATCATGCTGATGTACAATCTGCTGAAGGCCGTGCCGGACAGCATGACGCTGATTCTGGTCGGAGACGTAGATCAGCTGCCCTCAGTCGGAGCGGGAAATGTACTTCGGGATCTGATTGACAGTGAGTGCTTTCCGGTCGTCAAGCTGACCCGCATTTTCCGTCAGGCACAGACCAGCCGGATCATCATGAATGCCCATCGGATTAACGAGGGAATCATGCCGGATATCAGCAACGGAAGAGATACCGATTTCTTTTTTATGGATATGGAAAAGGCGGGAGAGCGGGACGGATTGACAAATGATGACACGGCGGCTATCGCGGAGCTGTCGGCAAAGACCATCGTTGACCTTGTAAAAACGAAGCTGAGCCGGTATTACAAAACGCCGCCCTCTGACATACAGGTCCTCACTCCCATGCAGCGAGGCGTCGTCGGCGCTTCGAATCTGAATCTCATTTTGCAGGAGGCTCTCAATCCGGGAGGCATCGGTCTGAAACGAGGCGGGGTTACGTATCGCTTCCGCGATAAAGTGATGCAGATCCGCAACAATTATGACAAGGAGGTTTTCAACGGAGATATCGGTGTCATCAGCTCTGTCGATGCGGAGGATCGGAGCCTCACGGTGGACTTTGACGGAAGAAATGTGGAATATGATATTTCTGAGCTCGATGAGCTTGTCCTTGCCTATGCGACGACGATTCACAAAGCGCAGGGATCGGAATACCCGATTGTGGTTATGCCGGTTCTGATGAACCATTTTGTTATGCTGCAGCGGAACCTGATTTATACGGGCATTACGCGCGCGAAGAAAATTCTTGTTATCGTCGGAACGAGGAAGGCTCTGGCCTATGCAGTCAGAAACGTGACAGTGACAAAGCGAAACACACTTCTGAAAGAGCGGCTGAAAAACAGTCTTCCCAAAGCATCAGATCTGCCATATCTGCCGCAACAAAGCGGGCAGAGAGTTGCAGAGCCTGCCGCAAGCTACGGACAGAGCAGCAACGATCAGAAAATGACCCACGAGGAATGGCTCAAAATTGATCTCTTCGCCCGTCTCGCCAAATCTCCGTTCCGGTCCCGGTTCCATCTCTCGGAAAAGGATAAGGCGTACGTCCGGCAGAAGGGGATGGATACAATCCGCTCTCACGCGCAGGATTTCATTTCCCGCCGGCTTGCCCCGGCTGTTATTCCCAATGATGGGAGGCAGACGCCGATGCATGGCCATCCGGTCTTCATTGCCCAGCATGCGACCGGTTGCTGCTGCCGGGGGTGCCTCTACAAATGGCATGGGATTCCTGCAGGCCGCGAGCTGACAGAGAAGGAGCAGAAGTACGTGGTTGATGTCCTCATGCAGTGGATTGAAAAGCAGATGGCGGCTTCATGAGATGAAGATCTGGTGCCGCACTGATTGTGCTGCTTACGCGAGGATAAACCGGCTGAAGTAGTGGCTGCGCTCAATTTTCTTCCGGTGTGCGCCCGGCGTCATACCCGTAAAGCGCCGGAAGTCATGCGTGAACTGCGCCTGGTCAAAGTAACCGTGGTCAGCGGCGAGGTCGGCGAGCGAAATATCACTGTCGTGATCGAGCTCATCGATTGCGGTCTGGAAACGGATGATCTGGCACATGCGCTTCGGTGAGATTCCTGCGTGCTCACGGAAGAGGGTGTTCAGGTAACGGGTTGAATATCCGACATCTGAGGCGAGTGTCTCGACAGAAACCTGTCCTTTCTGAAGGAAGATCTCGCGCATCGCGAGAAGAAAGCTTCCGGTGCCGCTCTGCCAGCTCTCTGCATTTGTGTAAATGCCGGGCACATCTGATTTTCGCAGGGCGGCCAGATACAATTCCATGAACCGGTCGGCTCTTGCGGAAAAGTCCGGGAGCGAGGCCAAAATTCCGGCAAGGTCGGCTGTTCCGGGAACAAAAGCGGCGATCGATGGCGAAAGACAGTCATGAAGTGCGATCTGGTTTCCGACGAGGTCCCTCATGGCCGCATCGCAGAACGGAGGGATAAAGCCCGGCTGGAACCGCACACCGAAATACCGGTGGCCCGATACGGAGGGAATATTCGTGCACGCGAGTACGGAGCCGGCGAGGATAGCGACTGGCCGTTCCGGGTCAAGGTCAAACAGCATATCGAGACATCCGTCCGGAATGGCCGGGAGATTCCCGTCGGTATTATTGACATATTCGTAGAGGTGCGTGATGCCGTAGCGGCCGATTACCCGCTTGAAATAGTGAGTGCTGGACAGCGCAAAATATGGCTGGATTGTCTTCATAAAGGTCGCCTCCGAAATCCTGTCTGACAGCTGATAGCTGTGAAAAAAGAGGGCGCGGTGAAGATTCCCTTCACTGCGCCCTCGCATGTTGTATACAGTATAGCCGAGAAATCGACGGACGTCAAATGGCAGGGCTTGGTGGTTATCCATCGCGGCGATGCGCTACTTGAGTAGGACATAAAAACAGGATTCCATCGCGAAGCGCTAAAAATTTTCTGATGCGTAGAGTGCAGAGCCAGACTACGTTGCTTTTTGGCAGCAGGTCCTGTGGAATCAGGAATATGATGAAGATCCCTTAAGCAGTTGATTTTTCCCTTAAATAGTACTAATATTTAAGGCAAGACACCAGGAGATAAGGGAATGAGAGAATTCAATTATTCGTTGATCAGGGAGCGAAAATGGGACTCCGAACTGCTTGAGCTTATTGCCGCTATATACAAAGAGGCCGGAAAGCAGGAGCTGTATTTAAAGCAGAGGCCGGAGGATCTGGAAAAGCTGGTAGAAATAGCCAAGGTGCAGAGTACGGAAGCGTCAAATGCCATCGAAGGGATTGTTACTACGAACACCCGTATTAGACAGCTTGTCGAAAATAAAACGACGCCGAAGAATCGTGATGAGCAGGAAATTGCCGGTTACAGAGATGTGCTGAATATTATTCATGAGAGCTTTGATGCGATTCCCATTACGAGGAATTACATCTTGCAGCTGCATAAAATTCTTTTTAGTCACATGAATAATCCCGTGGCCGGCAGGACTAAGACAGTGCAAAATTATATCAGTGTGACTTATCCGGATGGGCATACGGCCATTCTATTTACTCCTCTTGCACCTTATGAGACGCCGGATGCACTGGATAGAATATGTGAGGAATATAATCGGGTTATTGGAAATATGGAACTTGAACCGCTGATTGCGATCTCTGTTTTTATCCATGATTTTCTTTGCATCCATCCATTTAATGACGGAAACGGACGAATGAGCAGATTGCTTACGACGCTTCTTCTTTACAGAAACGGATTTTATGTCGGGAAATATATCTCCTTGGAAGCAAAGATCGCAAAGAATAAGGATTTGTATTATGAGGCCCTGTATGCATCACAAGACGGCTGGCATGAAGGTACAGATAATCCTGTTCCCTTTATCAAATACCTGCTGGGAACAGTGCTAGCGGCTTATAAGGATTTTGAAGATCGATTTGCTCTTGTAGAAACCAAGAGATCCGCACTGGAAACAGTACGGCTTGCAACGCAAAATAAAATAGGCCGTTTTAATAAACAAGATATTCGGGAGCTTTGTCCGTCTCTTAGCGTCAGCTCTGTAGAAGGGGCGCTGCGCAGGCTGGTAGCTTCCGGTGAACTGAAACGTGAGGGAAGCGGCAGAAATACCCACTACTACAGAACCAACTAGAGAAGTAATTCGCCGAGTGAGTAGGAAAGTGGGATTCATTTCTGCCTTTTCAGGTTCCCCAGCTCCCAGAAGGCCACTGCGCTGGCGGCGGCTACATTGAGGGAATCAATTCCAGGCGTCATAGGGATACGAATGGTGTAGTCGCTGGCATTTATCGTTGTCTGCGACAGTCCGTCGCCTTCTGTGCCCAGGATGACGGCAAGCTTTTCGGCTTTACGCAGGGCCGGGTCATCAATCGACACGGTGTCGTGAGAAAGTGCCATGGACGCGGTCTGAAAACCGAGCTCACGGAGTCTCTCAATGGCCGGATGAGGCCAGTCAGGGATATAGGTCCAGGGAATCTGAAATACGGTTCCCATACTGACCCTTGCGGCACGTCGGTAGAGGGGATTGCTGCATCCTTCCGTGAGAAGAACGGCATCCATCCCCATGGCGGCCGCGGAGCGGAAGATAGCACCTACATTTGTCGGGTTTACTACATTTTCAAGAATGGCGATGCGGCTGATATTTTCTTGGTAAGGGATGCCCTTTATGATCTCCGGACTGGAAGCGGGATGAACAGTTCTTGAGTCTGGATCTGTTAAATCTTTCGAGAAGAAATCAGATTCAAAGGATATGGGCTTTGAGTCTGAAGAAGCTGCATCTTTTGATTCAGGAACAGATTCGGAAGGAGTGGCCGATGAGCTTGAAGTTTTTGCATCACATGAAAACTCGACAGAGGGTGTGTCGGGTACTTTTTGTCCGCCAAGCAGTTCCTGTACGGAAGGCAGTGGCTTTCTCCGCATGGTGCAGAGAGCGCCCCGGGTCAGCTGAAACCCGGTCAGCTGACGCAGAACCTCGGGAGGCGCGGCATAGACGGGGACATTTCGTCCTGAAGCATCCAGCCTCTGAAGAAGAGACTCTGTTTCTCCTGCCGAAACGGTGGCGTGGCCTGCAGATGCTGACATGTCAGAGATGGCTGCGTCGCCATTTCCGCCCGAGTCGGAGCCGGTCGTGCAGTAATTCGCGCAATCATCCGAGTCCAATTCAGCAGTCAGCCCCGTCGCTTCAATCAGAAGGGACAAGGGCTCGTAGCCCGCATCCAGAGCGCGGCTGATGACCTTGGGGCTTTCCGCGATGAAGAGGCCTGGTTTTGGCTCAAAGCAGCGGAGCAGCTGCCTTTCATTTTTTATCGTGTAGGGCCACAGGCCCTGATCTTGAAGATCGGTGATTCTTGTTACTTTGATCATTGTTCCCGCCTTGCTAATTGCACATATTTCTGATCCGCTCGACAGGGTACTTATCCTCGATATCAACCGGCTCATACCCGTGAGGAAGCTTATTTTCCCTGATCAGCTGCAGAAATTCACCGACAGCCCGCTTGTCGATTCTGATGACGCCGTGCCCGTCCCAGTGCCGGTTGGTCTCATAGCGCTTTACGCCGGAGATCCAGTAGGCATCTCCATTTTCGATGTCTATGTAGTTGGAGTAAGGCCCTGTCTGCTTCTGAAATGCGTGGTCGTTGAAGTACAGCGTTTTCCCGGATTTCGACCGCTGCACGTATCCGATCCAGGCCGGGCCGTCATCGGAATAACCTGTTTTCAGCTCTACATATAGTAATTCTCTTTCCATAACCGCCTCCATAAATGAAGAGAGTGCGGCACTTCCTTTGTGCCGCACCCTTTCTGCTTTTGCTGAGAATTTTTGCTGCGTTTCGGGAAAGTGATTCATTCTTTCCTGCATTTTCTGCTTAGTTTGTTGCTGCCGCCGCGTTGTTGGGCGTCGTCGCCTTGGTCGTGTTGTTCGCGGTCGTTCCGCCGGTTGTCCCGCCGGTTGTTGTCGACCCCTTCGCGCTGTTCTGAGCCGCCTGGGCTGCCGCCGCGTCGCTGGCCGCCTTCGCCGCCGCGGACTGGGCCGCGGCCTGCTGGCTCTGGTAATCGGCCTGCGTCGGCTTCGATTTCGCGGAGTTGTACGCGTCGGTAAGCTCACTCGAGAGTGTGCTGTATTCTGAGTAATCGCTGCAGTTCTCAAGCGCCGCCTTGCCGTTCGTGTACAGCGTCTCGACATTGGAAATGTAGACCTCAACCGAGTTCAGCGCGTCGATATAGGACTGGACCGCCGAGATGCGGAGCGACTTGACCTCAGACTCGGCCTCGCTTGCGGAGCTCTGTGCCGCCGCCGCATTGTCGCTGTCGGTCTTGGCCTGTGCCTCCTTCTCCTGCTCCTCGATGACCGATTCCCATTTTGTGGAGACGTCTCCGCTGAGGAGTTGGTATTTGTAGGCTGCCCGCTCCTGATACGAGGACTGCTCGCTTGCGTCCTCGATATCCGAGATCGTGCTCAGCACGGACTGGTATTTCGAGTCGAGCGCCTTCGCGTCGTCGACGCTCGTGATCTGGAAGCTCTCGAAATCGCTGACTGCCGATTCCGCAGCGTCCTTCTCCTGCTCGATGCGGATCTGGCGCTGCTTCTCCTCGACTGTCTGCTCAAGCTCCTTGGAGACATAGTCCCAGCCGTCCGGGCGCGTCGCCCAGTAGTCGTCCGATTCGTCCTGCGTTTTCTGATTGCCGGAGCCGTCCTGAAGGAGAATCGTGTCCGGCATCGTGAAGTCCGTCTTCGCAAGTCCGCTGTGGAGCTTCGACATAGATGAAGACCAGATCGCGAGCGGGTACCCATTGCCGACGAGGTTCTCATTTGACTTCGGCGTATCGCAGCCGGTCCAGACGACCGTCGTGTAATAGGTGCTGAATCCGCCGAACCACGCGTCGTGGTTGTCATTGGTCGTACCGGTCTTGCCGGCGTAGATCTGGGAGTCGTCCTCATAGGCGTGGGCGGTTCCGTAGTCCTTGCGGAAGGTGCCTTCCATCATGCTGGTCAGCATGTAGGCGGTGTCCTTGGTGTAGACCTTCGTCGCCGAGCCCTTGTCGTAGGAGTAAATCGTCCCGTTCTTCTCGGAGACGAGCTTCTGGATGCAGGTGTTGTCCCGCATCTGGCCCTGATTTTCAATGGTCGCATAGCCGCGCGCCATATCCTCGACCGTGACACCGTTGGTCAGCGCACCGAGGGCGGCCGCCGTGTCGTAATTGTCCGCATAGGAGAGCGTCGAGAAGTTCAGCTTTCCGAGATAGGACAGGGCTGTCGTGTCGCCGACCTGGTTAAACAGCTGGACCGCGATCGTGTTGATCGAGCGCGCGAGCGCCTCGCGGACTGTCACATCGCCGATGTACTGACCGTCGGCGTTTGACGGGGAGTAGCCGTTGATATCGATCGGCTGATCGGTCATGACCGTAGCGGGCGTGACAACGCCCTCGTTGAGGCCCGGTCCGTACACGAGAAGCGGCTTGATCGAGGAACCCGCCGGACGGTTCGCCTGGAAGACACGGTTGTAGGAGTCATTGCCTCCGCGTCCGCCGACTGAGGCGACGACAAGTCCCGTCGAGTTATCGATGCAGACAGCCGCGCTCTGCATGTCATAGCGCCCGTCATCCTGCAGATCGGTCTCATTCGCGAGCACCTCATTGATCGAATCCTCGAGCTCAGACTGAATGTTCTGGTCGAGCGAGGTGTCGATTTCGTAGCCGCCGCTCTCAATGGCGTTATAGGCTGTGTCGTAGGCCTCCTTATAGCTCGCCTCATAGGCGTCATAGGTGTCCTTTGAGTCGAACGTGTACTGGAACTGGAAGCCGTCATATGCCATGAGCTTCAGTGTTGCGCAGTGGACGGCGTAGGTCGTCATGTAGTTCTGACTTCCGACGCTGCTCGACTGCTGCACAATCGCCGGCTGTTCGGCGACTGCCGCCGTGTACTCATCCTTGGAGATCGTGCCGGCATCGTACATTTTTTTGAGGACGGAATTCTTTTTTTTCATGCACGCGTCGTAGTGCGCGACCGGATCATAGGCGCTCGGCCGGTTGGAAATGCCAACCAGCATGGCGGCCTCCGCGAGGTCGACGCTCTTCGCGTCCTTGCCGAAGTAGTACTTCGCTGCACCCTGCACGCCGTAGCAGCCGTTGCCGTAGTAGTTGCTGTTACAGTAGAACTCCATAATCTCAGCCTTGTTGTACTTCTTCTCGATCTCAAGCGCGAGCATGATTTCGAGAACCTTTCGGCTGAAGGTTTTCTGCTGCGTCAGGACATTGTTCTTGACGACCTGCTGTGTGATCGTACTGCCGCCCTGTGTGATCCGCCCGCGGTTCTTGATATACATCAGAGCCGCGCGGAGCGTGCCGATCCAGTCGACGCCGTGGTGCGTCTCGAACCGCTGGTCCTCCACGTCGATATATCCCTTCTGAATATATTCGGAAATTTTGGAGATATCGACGTATTCATAATTTTCGTATCCGACCTTGCCTATCAGGTTCCCATCCTTGTCGTACACGGTCGTGTTCGAGGCGCGCTTGAACGTGCCGTAGTTCATTTCCGACAGGATATCGTACATCTGGCTCTGCGCTTCCACGTAGAGCGGATGAATCTTGATGTAGAGAAAGGCGAATACAGCGACAATGATGGCGAGAAGGACAAGAAGGATCCGGTTGCGTCTCTTCCGTTTGGCGCGGCGCTCCGGCGTATTCTTCCGGCGCCATTTGGCCTCCTTCTTCGCGAGGAGGGCATCAATCTCAGCCTGTTCTTTGGCTGAAGCTTGTTCGCTCATGGGCTTTTTCTTTTTCACCCTGCGGCGGATATCCCTCTTATGCTTTCTGGTATCTTCCATGCTTGTATCCCTTTTTCATGTTTCGCCCGCCGGTACCGGGCCGGGTACCTCTGGGCAGTTACCCTACCATAATAGCACGTCCCGCGATAAATGCAATCCGGTGGTTTTTCGGCAGAACCTGTTGCCGTGTTACTGTTCACACGCCATCCAAAGTCGCATGCGGTCGCGAATATCAGGGCGGTATCGGGCAGACTCCGTCCTCCTCAGCTTCCCTTCGTCGCTTACAGCTCCTCGGGGTGATCTTCGGGCTCCTCCGTATAACGCCCTCACCGCTCTTGATTTCGTCGGCCGCTTCTCGAGGCTTGCGTGACGTGCGGACGGCAACCGAAAAACCGGGCAGGAGGCGGCGTGTGCCGCCTTCTGCCCGGACAGAGTTTCATGGACAATCGGAAGATGAGATGACAGGGAGTTATTTGTCGTCCTCTGCGACTCCGTCTTCCGTCTTCAGCTCACCGGCCTCTTCCTCATTAAAGACATAGTCCTTATATGGAAGAATTGCATTTAACACAATTCCGAAAATGGACGCAAGGGCAAGGCTTGTCAGCGTGATGGACGTCGATCCGATCTGGAATGTCAGTCCGTCAGAGAAGCCGAGGCCTGTGACAAGGATGACAGCCGCCACAATCAGGTTCCGTGAGTTCTTGAAATCAACGCGGTTCTCAACAACATTCCGAACACCGATCGCAGAAATCATACCGTAGAGAATGAAGCTGATTCCGCCGATGATTGCGGAGGGCATCGTGCCGATCAGCTCAGCGACCTTCGGGAAGAAGGAGAGGATTACAGCGTAAATGGCCGCGAGACGGATGACGCGGGGATCATGGACGTGGGAAAGCTCCAGGACGCCGGTGTTCTCTCCATATGTCGTGTTCGCCGGTCCGCCGATGAAGCCGGCCAGGGCAGTGGCAAGTCCGTCGCCGAGCAGCGTCCGGTTGAGACCGGGATCTGTGATGAAGTCCTTGCCGCACGTAGCGGAAATGGCGGAAATATCGCCGATATGCTCCATCATGGTCGCAATGGCGATCGGCGCCATGACCATAATCGCGGTTGGATCAAATTTGCAGATCTGGAAGGGCTGGAAGCTGATGATGGAAGCCTTGGCGATCGCCCCGAATTCGATGATTGAAGATCCGTCTGCGTTGGTCATGCCAAAGGCCTGGAAGATCACGGCGCAGATATAGGAGATGATCACGCCCATGAGGATCGGGATGATCTTGAACATGCCCTTTCCCCAGATATTAAAGATAATGACAGTGGCGAGCGCGATGAGTGCCAGAACCCAGTTCGTCTTTGCGTTGCTGATTGCCGAGGGAGCCAGGGAGAGACCGATACAGATGATGATCGGTCCGGTGACGACCGGAGGCAGGAAGCGCATGACCTTCTTTACGCCGACAAGCTTGATAATCAGGGCAAGAACCAGATAGAGAAGACCGGCGACGACAACACCTCCGCAGGCGTAGGGAAGCTTCTCTCCCATCGTCATGTTCTTGTAAATGCCGGTCTTCAGGCTGGCGACCGTCGCAAATCCGCCGAGGAAGGCAAATGAAGACCCGAGGAAGGCCGGGACCTTTCCCTTCGTGAGCAGGTGGAACAGCAGCGTGCCGATCCCGGCACAGAAGAGGGTGACCTGGATATTCAGGCCCTCGCCCTTGAAGTAGTCATTGACCAGAATCGGGACAAGAATCGTGGCGCCGAACATGGCGAACATGTGCTGAAGACCAAGGAGCAGCATCTTGGGCACGCCCAGAGCCCGGGCATCATCAATTGCTTTTACGTCGTTCATAAAAACCTCCAGTTCTCAGAAAATTTTTATCATATTCCAATCCATTACTATAGTACAGACAGGCCGGAGGTTACAAGGACTTTACAGGAAAAACCGGTGGTTTCCCGTGACAGATCTTTATATAATCTTAATATCACGCGCTGAATCTTAATGGGAGCTTTATGCCCTGTCTGCCATAATATAGACAAATGAAAGGAGCGAGAGCGTCCGCGAGGCGTTCTCCGGGTGACTGATATGAAACGCCTACATATGAAGAAGATGTCTTCATTTCAGGTGATTATATTCGGGTTCCTGACCGTGATTCTGGTCGGGACTCTGCTGCTGATGATTCCGGCGGCCTCAGCTGACGGACATAGCGCGAGCTTCGGGACCTCGCTGTTTACAGCGACATCGGCCGTCTGCGTGACGGGACTTGTCGTGCGGGACACGGCGACCGGCTGGTCCGTATTCGGCCAGGCTGTGATCCTCTCCCTGATCCAGATCGGCGGCATGGGCGTCGTGCTGATTGCGACCGGGCTTGCGATGCTGTCCGGCCGGCGGATTTCACTCATGCAGAGAAGCCGCATGCAGGACGCGATGTCGGCGCCTCAGGTTGGCGGAATTGTGCGGCTCGCGCGGTTTATCCTCAGGTTTCTGCTGACGGCGGAGCTTCTGGGCGCGGTCGTGATGCTGCCTGTATTTGCCAGGATCTTCGGAATCGGGCGCGGACTCTGGTACAGCATTTTCCATTCCGTCTCCGCATTCTGCAATGCGGGATTTGACCTCATGGGCGTCAGGAAGCCGTACAGCTCACTGACCGGCTTCGTCGGAAATCCGGTCATCAACATCACGATTATGCTGCTCATTATCAGCGGCGGTCTCGGATTTCTGACATGGGAGGACATCCTGCACTGGAAATGGCGTGTCCGCCGCTACCGCCTGCAGAGCAAGATCATTCTTGCCGTGACGCTTCTTCTGATCGTCCTTCCTGCCATTTATTTCTACTTTGGCGAGTATGGACAAATGAAGGGCGGCACGCGGGTGCTGGCCTCGTTCTTCCAGTCCGTGACGACGCGGACGGCCGGTTTTAACACGACGGACATCGGCTCCTTAAGTGAAACCGGCAAGGCGCTCATGATCCTGCTTATGCTGATCGGCGGTGCGCCGGGTTCAACGGCAGGCGGCATGAAGGTGACGACATTCGGCGTTCTCATGATGACGGCGGTCGCTGTCATGGCGAGAAAAAGTGAGACCGGGTGCTTTGGAAGACGGGTTGAAATCGAGACGATCCGGTACGCAGTTTCAATCTGCGCCATGTACATCGTCCTGTTCCTTGCCGGCGGACTCATTATCAGCCGGCTGGACGGATTTCCACTGATTGACTGTCTGTTTGAGACAGCGTCGGCGATCGGAACGGTCGGTCTCACGGCAGGCCTTACGACAAAGGTCTCCGCCGTGTCAAGGGTGATCCTGATTGTGCTCATGTACATCGGGCGCGTCGGCGGTCTCACACTCATCTTCGCGACGATTCCGGGAACACGGAAGGCGAACGCGAGGTTCGTGTCGGAGAAGGTCACGGTAGGCTGAGTGGTTATTTAGATTAAGGAAAGAAGGGAACAGTATGAGAACAGTACTTCTGATCGGTGTCGGCCGCTTCGGACTTCGGATTGCGATGCGACTTGCTGAGATGAAGGTCGAGGTGATGGCCGTCGATAAAAATGAGGAGCGGGTTAAGGCGGCTGTGCCGTATGTGACGAGCGGTGTCGTCGGCGACAGCACAAGTGAGGAATTCCTGAAGACGATCGGCGTGCGGAATTTCGATGAGTGCGTCGTGGCCATCGGTGACGATGTCCTCGCGTCCATCGAGACGACGTGCCAGCTGAAGGAGCTCGGCGCAAAGCGGATTATCGCCCGCGCATCGAAGGACATCCACGAGCGGTTGCTCCTCCGGAACGGGGCGGATGAAATTGTATTTCCGGAGAAGCAGATGGCAAACTGGACAGCGCTCCGCTGCGGGACGGAAAACATCTTTGATTACCTGGAGCTGAACGATGAGTACGCGGTCTTCGACGTGAAGGTCCCGGACGCGTGGTGTGGGAAGTCGATCGGACAGCTCGACATCCGGCGCCGCTACGGCCTGAACATCATGGCCGTGAAGCGCGGCAGCGATATGGAGATTGCGGTCGGTACGGATTATGTGCTCGAGCCCGGCGAGACGATGCTTGTGCTCGGCAGGCAGAGCGATGTACAGAAGTGCTTCCATTAATAACGGATAACTGCTTTGCAAGGCGCATTCTATAGGTGAGGAAAACGGATAAAACGCCCCGGCAGGGCACGAGCAAGGGAGGTGTGACCTATGTTACTGAATATCATTTTATGCGCGGGCTTCGTGTTTGAGCTCGGTGTCGTGTATCTCGGGCTTGGCAGGCTCATGAGACTGATCGACAGCGGCGAAGAGGAGAGCACGCTCGCCGCAAGACGCCGCATGGAGGAGGCGAAGGCAGTACGGGCCGCCGCGAAGGCAAAGAAGGAGAAGGAAAGACGCGAGCACTGGGAGGACCTACTCCGGAGAAGGGAGTCCTGGCGGAAAGGCATTGCATTTTCTGAAGGGCAGACGCATGACAGGAGAAACGGCCATGTGAACGTCGGTTCCGGAAAACCGGTTGTCATTAACCTTCGGAAGAGTTATCGCGGATACTGAGGCATGATCACAGCCGGTCCCCGGATCTCCGGGGGCCGGCTGTCTTATGCGATCCTGCTGAATTTGCGCCATGCTGCTTTAACGTACAATTTGGTACAGGGCGAATGGCGCCTGTACGTCTTGCGCAGGGAATGGATAAAGACTCTTCTTTGTGGTATATTTTGTATATATTTCGTAACGATTCAGCTAAATGGAGGCGGTTTTATGAAGGGTGAGCATGTGCTGGTCTGTCTTTCCTCTTCATTTACGAATCCGCGGGTGATCCGGCTTGCGTCGGACCTTGCGGCTGCGCCGCAGACGGAGTTTACGGCGCTCTACGTCGAGGTGCCGGAGCGAAGGACGATGAAGGATTCAGAGAGTCGGCGGCTCTCTGAAAATATGAAGCTGGCCGAGCATCTCGGGGCGCGGACGGAGACGGTGTACGGGAGCGATGTCGCCTCACGGATCGCGGAGTACGCACGCATGAATGCAGTGACGAAGGTCGTCATCGGGCAGAGCGCGCCGTCGGGCCGTTTTCACCTGTCGAAGGGGCTGCTCTCGGACCGGCTCGTCGCCTACCTGCCGGACATCGATGTTGTCGTGATTCCGGACAAGGGCGCGCGCCCGCTCCGGGAAATGCCGCAGAGCGCGGAGAAGAACAGCTGGATCCGGGATTCCCTTGTATCTCTCGGAATTCTCGCGGGCGTGTCGCTCGGCGGGATGTGGCTCCGGACGTTTCATATCCAGGAGGCAAATATCATCACGCTGTACATTCTCGCGGTCCTCATTATATCCGTTGTGACATCCAAGTGGATTTACGGCGTGATTGCGTCCGGTGCGAGCGTCATCATCTTCAACTACCTGTTCACAGAGCCGGTTTTTTCATTTCACGCCTATGACACGGGGTATATGCTGACGTTTGCGGTCATGTTCGCGGCGGCATTTATTGCGGGTTTGCTCGCCTCGCGCCTGAAGGATCTCGCGGAGCAGTCGGCGAAGCGCGCCTACCGCATGAAGATCCTGCTCGAGGCGAATCAGATGCTTCAGAAGGTGCATAACCAGAAGGAGATTCTGAAGGAGACGGCAGGCCAGCTCGTCAAGCTGACGGGCCGCGCCGTCATCGTGTACCCGGAGACGGACGCGGGCACTCCCGGAGAGCTGCAGGTGTACTGGCCGGATGATACGCCGAGGCCGGCAGATCCCGGTGAGGAGGACCGAAGAGCTGCCGCGCTTGCGCGCGAGACGCAGAAGAAGGCCGGTGCGGAGACGGACCGCTATTCCGGCGCGAGCTATCAGTATCTCGCCATCCGTACGCGGAACGGCTTTTACGGGGTCGTCGGTATCGACCTCGGTCACGATGAGATCAGTTCATTTGCGTACAGCATCTGTCTGGCGATACTCGGCGAGTGCGCGCTCGCCCTGGAAAATGAGAAGAGCATCCGCGAGAAGGAGGAGTCGGACCTTCTCATGAAAAATGAAAAGCTCCGCTCGAACCTTCTTCGGAGCATCTCGCATGACCTGCGCACGCCGCTCACGTCCATTTCCGGCAATGCGAGCAATCTCCTGACCAATGAGGCGGAGATGAGCGAGAGCGAGCGGCATCGTGTGTATCTTGATATTTATGACGACTCGATGTGGCTCATTGATATGGTCGAAAACCTGCTTTCGATCACGCGGATTGAAGAAGGGCGACTGCGTATCAATATGAAGGCGGAGGTCGTCGAGAACATTGTGCAGGAGGCGGTCCAGCATGTCGACCGGAAAATCAGCGAGCACCATCTTGTGCTTGCGCTCGGCGACGATGTGCAGGTCGTGAAGGCGGATTCGCGGCTCATCATGCAGGTGATTATTAATCTCGTGAACAATGCGGTGAAGTATACGCAGAAGGGCTCACAGATCAGCATCAGCTCTGCCGAGACAGGCAGCGGGATGGTCCGCATTTCTGTCGCGGACGACGGGCCCGGCATATCAGATGAAGATAAGAAGCATATCTTTGAAATGTTTTATACGGCGAAGCGAAAGATTGCCGATGACCGGCGGAGTCTCGGGCTCGGTCTTGCGCTGTGCAAGTCGATTGTCGAGGCGCACGGTGGTACAATCACTGTGGAGGACAACAGTCCCCGCGGAACGGTATTTTCCTTTACGCTTCCGGAGGAGAGGGTAGTACTTAATGAATGAGACAACGATTCTGATCGTGGAGGACGATCCGCCGATCCGGCATCTCATTTCCACGACATTAAAGACCCACGGCTATAAGTTCATGACGGCGGACAATGGAAATGAAGCGCTCATGGAGATTTCGACGCACAATCCGGACATTGTGCTGCTCGACCTCGGGCTCCCGGATATCGACGGGATCGAGGTGATCCGCCGCGTCCGGACCTGGTCAAATCTGCCGATCATTGTGATCAGTGCGCGCTCCGAGGAAAATGACAAGATCGACGCGCTCGACGCGGGTGCTGATGATTATCTGACGAAGCCGTTTTCCGTTGAGGAGCTGCTCGCGAGGATCCGCGTGACGATCAGGCGCCTTGCATTTTTAAGGAATGCGCAGGAGGAGAATGAGTCGGTCTATGTGAACGGGAAGCTCAGCATCGACTATGCTGCGGGAGCGGTGACGGTCGCGGGACAGCCGGTGCATCTGACGCCGAGCGAGTACAAGCTGGCCTGCATCCTTGCGCGCCACACCGGCAAGGTCCTGACGTACCGCATGATCACAAAGGAGGTCTGGGGCAATTCCTGGGAGAACAACATGGCGTCGCTCCGCGTCTACATGGCATCGCTCCGGAAGAAGCTCGAGAAGGCGTCCGGCGGCGACCAGTTTATCAAGACGCATGTCGGCGTCGGCTACCAGATGCTGAAGATGTGAGGAACATTGATAAGAATTCGATCGTGCATCAAATTTGGTGAGTTCCGGCTGTCGGGCGGCATCGTATCAATTAGCTTGGCGCGATTCGCAGGAGATTTTCATGAGAGCAGGGTATCTGACTTACATACTGATGGCCGTGAATGTCATCGTGTTTCTGATGGAGACGATGGCGGGCGGCAGCGAAAAAACGTCCGTCGCAAAGCGCTTCGGCGCGATGTACAGCGGAATGCCGGCGCGCGAGAGCTGGCGGTATCTGACGAGCATGTTCGTGCACTTCGGCGGCGTGCACCTCATATGCAATATCTGGGCCCTGTACTGCCTCGGTCCCGGGATTGAGGTGATCTTCGGTGAGAAGGGATTTCTTCTTATTTACTTTGTGTCCGGACTTGCCGGCGGTCTTCTCACGCAGCTTCTCTGGAAAATGAAAAACCGGCGAGGCATCTCGGCGGGGGCCTCCGGCGCTGTGTTCGGACTGCTCGGGGCGTATCTGGTTGCCGCGATGTACGGCTTTCTGACAAGGACCGGAATTCAGAATATTCTGCTCTGCATCGTCATTAATCTCGTGTACGGGTTCCTCAACCGGAGAATCAACATGACGGCGCACGCGGGCGGCTTTGTGGGAGGGTTCCTGACCGCACTCGCGATCGCGCTGCTCTTTCTATTTTCATGATTTGTCGTAACTGCTTCAATTATTTTGAAAATCAGTCTTGACAATTCGATTTCACAAGCTTAATATGACTTCCATAAGTTGAATAGAGATCTTCAGGGCAGGGTGCAATTCCCTACCGGTGGTACAGCCCACGAGCCGCAAGGCATGATTCGGTGAAACTCCGAGGCCGACAGTACAGTCTGGATGAAAGAAGATATGTAATTATTCAGCCCACAAAGAGGAACGCGAAGCGTTCTGAGTCTGGGTGCTGAATAATTACGATATAGTAGAAGTGTTTTGCAAAGACTGCTCTGGAATATAGTGTATTCCGGAGCTTTTTTTGTTGGCAGATCTGATCTTAATATTTTCTAATCCTTGTCCTGGACGATTTCCGTTCAGGACTTTTTTGTATAATTCAGCACCCCTCAGCAAACTTCTGAAATCCGAGCGGAGAACAAGCTCTCCGAACGATTTCAGAAGTTTGCTGAGGGACGGACGAGCGGCGAAGCCGCTCTGTCAGCCCACAACGAGGAACGCAGAGCGTTCCGAGTCTGGGTGCTGAATAGCCATTTTGCACCATTATACGGAGGCGGAACATGAGGAGCGACGAGGAGTACATGCGGCGGGCCCTTGAGCTCGCGAAAAATGGCATCGGTTATACGGCGTCGAATCCCTGTGTGGGAGCGGTCATCGTGAAGGACGGCCGGGTGATCGGTGAGGGCTGGCACCGGAAATACGGCGATCTACACGCGGAGCGCGATGCGCTTGCGTCATGCCGGGAGTCACCGGCCGGAGCAACGATGTATGTGACGCTCGAGCCGTGCTGCCACTACGGAAAACAGCCGCCGTGCGTCGATGCGATTATCGAGGCTGGAATCAGGCGCGTGGTTGTCGGCTCTGACGATCCGAATCCGCTGGTAAATGGCAGGGGAATCGCGATCCTTAAGGAACATGGCATCGATGTGACGGAGCACGTGCTGAAGGACGAGTGCGACCGGCTGAATGAGAGCTTCTTTCATTTTATTCGGACAGGCAGACCGTATGTTGTGATGAAATACGCGATGACGATGGACGGGAAGATTGCGACATACACGGGAGCCTCAAAGTGGATCACAGGGGAAGATGCGAGGGCCTCGGTGGCAGAACTGCGCCACCGCTTAACCGCCATCATGGTTGGCGTGGGAACGGTCATTGCCGATGATCCGCTCCTTACGTGCCGGATGGAGGGCGGGAAGGATCCGATCCGGATTATATGCGATACGCATCTCAGGACGCCGCTTGAGGCGAGAGTCGTGCAGACGGCGGCGTCTGTACCAACGATCCTTGCCACCTGCTGCCGGGATGAAGCAAGAATCAGGCAGTACGAGAACAAGGACTGCCGGGTTCTTAAGGCAAATGAGCACGGCGGGCATGTCGATTTAAACGACCTCATGACGCTTCTTGGCAGGCAGAAGATAGACAGCATCCTGCTTGAAGGCGGAGGAACGCTCAATGCCGCTGCGCTCTCCTGCGGAATTGTGCAGAAGCTTGAGGCCTATATCGCGCCGAAGCTGTTCGGCGGAAGTATGGCGAAGACGCCCATCGAAGGAACAGGTGTCCCGGACCCGTCGCAGGCCATTCTGCTTGCGAACAGCCGTGTGACGAGGCTTGGCGATGACCTTCTGATTGAAAGTGAGGTGGTATATCCGGATGTTTACGGGGATCATTGAAGAAATCGGGACAGTGCAGCGTGTGCAGCGCGGATCGCATTCCGCGAGGCTTGAGATCAAGGCAGAGCTTGTTCTTGCGGATGCTAAGCCCGGTGACAGCATCGCGGTGAACGGCGTCTGCCTGACCGTCGCAGCACTGAAGGAAAATGCATTTTCCGCGGATGTCATGCATGAGACGCTGGACCGCTCAGATCTTGGCTCTATTTCACCGGGGAGCCATGTGAACCTCGAGCGCGCCATGCGGGCTGACGGCAGGTTCGGCGGCCACATCGTCGCGGGACACATCGACGGTGTCGGGAGAATCACGGATATCCGGCGCGACGACAATGCGGTCTGGTTTACGATTGCGGCAGGTTCTGGGATCATGCGCTATATCGTTGAGAAGGGCTCTATCGCGGTCGACGGCATCAGTCTCACGGTCGCGACCGTGATGGGCGGCAGCTTTTCCGTCTCCACGATTCCGGAGACGATGAGCCGCACAGTTCTGCGGGAGCGGAGAAAGGGAGACAAGGTCAATCTGGAGACGGACATGATCGGAAAATATGTGGAGCGATTTGTGATGCCTGCAGGCGGGCAGAAACAACCGGGTCTCACAAGAGAATTTCTGGAAACCTGCGGCTTCACAATATGAATTTCGGTTTCAGGCAGAAGCGGAAAATGGCAAGCAATCCGCCGGGACTTTAATATGAGTTTAACAAGGAGGACAGAAGATGGCTGCATTTAACACGGTTGAAGAGGCGCTTAAGGACTTACGAAACGGAAAGATCATTCTGGTGACGGATGATCCGGACCGGGAAAATGAAGGCGATTTTATCTGTGCCGCGGAATTTGCGACGACGGAAAATGTGAACTTCATGGCAAAGTATGGGAAGGGGCTCATTTGCATGCCGATGTCGGAGGAATATGTGAAGAAGCTGAATCTTCCGCCGATGACCGCGCAGAATACGGACAACCATGAGACGGCATTTACTGTGTCGATTGATTATGCCGGGACGAAGACCGGCATTTCCGCTAAGGAGCGGGGCATGACGGCGCGCGCCTGCGTAAGCGAGGACGCAAAGCCGGAGGATTTCCGGAGACCCGGCCACATGTTCCCGCTACTTGCAAGGAAGAACGGCGTGCTTGAGCGCAGCGGGCACACGGAGGCCACCGTGGATCTGTGCCGGCTCGCGGGCCTCAAGGAGTGCGGCCTCTGCTGCGAGATCATGCGGGATGACGGGACGATGATGCGGACGGAGGAGCTTTCCGGGCTGGCCCAGCAGCATGGAATCAAATTCATCACAATCAAGGACCTGCAGACCTACCGGAAATGCCATGACCGCCTCATTGAGCGGGTCGCAAAGGTGAAAATGCCGACAAAATACGGTGATTTCATCGGGTACGGCTACCGGAACCTGCTGAACGGCGAGCACCATGTCGCGCTTGTGAAGGGAGATCTCGGCGACGGCGAGGACGTTCTGTGCCGCGTGCACTCGGAATGCCTGACCGGAGATGTCTTCGGATCACTCCGGTGCGACTGCGGGCAGCAGCTTGCGGCGGCGATGACGCAGATCAACCGGGAGGGGCGCGGCGTTCTTCTCTACATGCGGCAGGAGGGACGCGGAATCGGCCTCCTCAATAAGCTCCGCGCCTATGAGCTGCAGGAGCAGGGCATGGATACGCTCGATGCCAACCTCGCGCTCGGCTTTGCCGGTGATGAGCGCGAGTACTATATCGGCGCGCAGATCCTGCGGGACCTTGGCATCCACAGCATGCGGCTTCTGACGAACAACCCCGACAAGGTGTACCAGCTGGAGGAGTTCGGGCTCGAGATCAAGGAGCGCGTGCCGATCCAGATGCACGCCACGTCGCACGACCTGTTCTATCTGCGGACGAAGCAGAAGCGGATGGGACATATTTTAAATTATTAACAGGAGGATACGAAAATGCACACACTTGAAGGAAAACTTGTCAGTGATCACAGCAGAATCGGCATCGTTGTCGCGAGGTTCAATGAATTTGTCACGTCGAAATTGCTCAGCGGCGCTATGAACGGGCTCGTTCGTCACGGCGTATCAGAGAGTGACATAACCGTCGCGTGGGTACCTGGAGCCTTTGAGATCCCGCTCATCGCCTCAAAGATGGCAAAGAGCGGAAACTATGACGCGGTGATCTGCCTCGGCGCGGTTATCCGCGGCGCGACCGGTCACTATGAGTACGTCTGCAATGAGGTCTCCAAAGGCATTGCGACCGTGTCTCTTGAGAGTGGCATCCCGGTATTATTCGGTGTGCTGACGACGGAAAATATCGAGCAGGCAATTGAGCGCGCCGGGACAAAGGCCGGAAATAAGGGATACGACTGCGCGGTCAGCGCGATCGAGATGATTAACCTGGTCCGGCAGATCGGGCAGGAGTGATAGCCTTACACCTTCCCGCGCTGCAGCTGGCCGCGGTAATCCTCGATATATCCGATGACTGTGATGTCTGTGTAGCCGAGATCGCGGAATTCCTTCGCGTCCTTCTTCAGCTTCGTGCCTGCATTTCCGTAGAGGAAGAGCGGTGCGTCCATCTCGCGGATCCTTGACTTGATGAGGTCCTTCCGGTCGGGGGAGAGGTTGATGCTGCCCTTGATGTGGCCGTCCTTGAAATCGTAGGACGGGCGCAGGTCGATCAGTCTCGCCCCGGGCGTCTCGCGGCTCAGGTTCACGCCGATGACAATGGTTTTTGTTTTCTTGATTTTTGCTTTACCAAATCCAAACATAATTTATCTCCAACTCTGTATTGCGGGCTGAAACGAAAAATACAGGAACCGGATTCTGACGGACCCGGCTCCTGTATACTTTTTATTTTCGGAACGTCCGTATACTTACATTATACGGCATTTCCATACATTCGACTATGAAATTTCTGTTATCCCGCGACGCCTGCCCATGTGACGCCGTACATGACCTCCATGATCCGGCGGATCTGGTTTTTCATTTCCGTGCATGCATCTGCCTCGCTTGCAAAATGCATGTTGCCGACCTTCTGCTTCTTTTCGCTGAAGTAGACGTCCCAGCCTGTCTTCTCGGATCCTGACAGGCAGATGCGTTTATTGTGGCTGCCGTTCAGTGCGTACAGCTTCTTCGGGACGAGATGCTCCTTGAAATATTTTCTGAGTTCTTTTGCTGTCATAGCGGCCTCCTTACCTGCTGCGTGGGATGGAAGAGCTTACTGAAATGAAACACCATCCGGCAGTGAGAATGTACGATGTGGTTTTTAAAACTACATATACCATACACCAGAACATCAACTATGTCAACATGTGGTTTTAAAAACCAGATGAAGAATTTATTAACGAATTATGTCCGGGTGAGCAAGCAGGTGGGAGCTGTGTTAATTTGACTGAAATTGTTCGGACTGATAGGATAAGAACAGGAAAGAATGGATGGAAAGGATGGTTTCTTCTCAATGACACATGAACGGCGCGCGACGATTCTCTGGCTCGTCGCGGGAACATTTGTGATGGCAGCGGCGACAAATCTCTTCTTCGTGCCGGCTGACGTCGTGGCGGGAGGCTTTACGGGCCTTGCGATGTTTATCCGGCATCTGACGAAGCCGCTTGTCAGGGGCGGCATCCCGGTCTGGGTCAGTAATATTGTCCTCAATATTCCGCTGATGATTGCCTCCGTGAAAATGAGAGGCTGGCGCTATATCCGGCGGACGCTCTTTGCGTCTGCATTTTTCTCACTCTGGCTCGCGGTTATCCCGGACTTTGCGATTTCGGGGAGCGATCTCTTTCTCGCCGCGATTCTGGGCGGACTGCTTATGGGCGTCGGCTGCGGCATGGTCTTCCTCGGCCGCGCGACGACGGGCGGAACGGATACGCTCGCCGCGCTGATCCAGAGGAAGGTCCCGCATCTGCCGGTCGCGAAAATCCTGCCGGCAGTTGACGGCGTCGTCATCCTGATGTCGGTGTTCATTTTCGGCGTGGAAAAATCCGGCTATGCGATTGTATCGGTTATTCTCTCGGGAATTGTAGCGGACCGCTTCGTCAGCGGTCACAGAAATGCATGCCTTGCGTATATCATTTCCGACAAGTATCTGACCATCGGAAATGAAATCATGAAGGAGCTCGACCGCGGCGCGACTGTTGTGCCGGTGAAGGGCATGTACACGTCCGAGGACCGGAACATGCTGATCTGCGCGGTTTCTATCAAGGAGAGTGTGATCCTGAAGGACATTGTGGCGGATATCGACCCGACGGCCTTCTGCATCATCACGGACGCGGAGGAAATCCGCGGCGAGGGGTTCCTCCGCTATACACATGATGAGCTGTGAAAATCATATACCCTTCGTCAGCTTTTCATATTCCTCCGGCGTGATCTCCGGACCTCCCTCGGTCGGTTTCGTCTCATTCAGAATCATGCCGACATGCGAGAACCATTTGCCGGGAGCAGCGCCGTGCCAGTGCTCAACGCCGGGCTTGACCACGACGACATCGCCCTTCTTAAGTTTCCGGCCAGGGCTGCCTTTCTCCTGATAGCAGCCTTCACCGTCTGTGACCAGAAGTACCTGGTATCCGAAATGCGTGTGCCAGTTGTTGTGCGCGCCCGGGCCGAGCGTCACGGCGCCGACAGAGCAGTGGCTCGGATGATTGAAGCCGAGAATCATATTGAGATAGGCCTTGCCGTGGAATTTGTCCTCCGGAGCAGGTTCACCCGGACCGAACAGAGCTGTCTCCGGCGATGTGAAGGTATCGCCGGAGTCTCCGTTCGTGGCTGGTGTATCCTCAGCCTCCGGTGTCTTGTCGGTGTCGCTCGCCCAGGTGTTGTGGGCAGGCTGACTCCGCACCGTTTTAAGGAGTGTGCCGGGGAGCTCCTTTGCAAGCTCCTCGATGGTCCAGTGGCCCTCGTCCTTTTCGATCCGGTCGATGACGCGGGAATCTGAGTAAAATTCGATGCGGCCGCCCGCGGTCACGCCGAAGACCTGCCCGGTGATATCGCTGCAGTCCTTCGTGCAGAGGTAGCCGAGGAACGGCGCGAGATAAATCGGATCTCCGTGCTGGCGGTTAATCGACGCGAGCTTCTTCGGGTCGAGCGTCTCGCCGGTTGCCTTCGTCAGCGTGTTGACAGTCTTTGTGAATTCCACCTCGTGGCCCGGCGATGCGGCCTGCGGACAGTAGGCGTTCACCGTGATGTTGTACTGCAGTAGCTCCTCGGCGGCAGACTTCGTCAGTCCGACGATCCCTGCATTTCCCGCGCTGTATGCACAGAGATTGGAAATGCCGACCCACGCGTCTGAGGCGCTGTTTAAAATGGTGCCGCCGCCCTGCTTAATCATATAGGGGACCGCATTGTGCATCGTGAGGAAGGCGCCCTTCATTTTCGCCTGCGTCATCATGTCCCACTGCGCCTCAGTCGTGGAGAGGACGGTGCCCTGGCCGAGACCGGCCGCGTTATTGACAAGAATATCGATCCGGCCGAAGGCGGAGATCGTGGTATCGATCAGGCGCTTTGCGTCGTCTGCCTTGCTAACATCCGCGTAGCAGGGAACGGCCTGTCCGCCCTCCTTCCGGATCTGGTCCGCCGTCGTCTGCGCGTCACCGCGCATCGCGATGAGCTTCTCCTGCTCCGCCTCCGGGAGATCGGCGTAGGATGCGCGCACCTTATTCATATCGAGCGGCTTCCGGTTATTTGTGACGATAGCCGCGCCATTTCTTGCAAAATACAAGGCGATGCCGCGGCCGATGCCCTGGCCTGAGCCGGTTACGACGACGACCTTACCTTCAAAACGTTTCATGATATTCCTTCTTTCTGTCTTTAGTCATTCCTGGTGGTTTTTCTGTCCCTTGGTCACTGCAGAAGCTTATGCAATCACTGAGTCTTCCACAGAAAAGTAAGCATACTTACAATGCGATGACACGATTATGGAAACTTCCGGCACGAAGCCCTGTGTGCTCTCGGCTTATTCCTGTCTGGAATAAGCCCGGTTCGAGAAGTCTCTGTGTGCGTTCGGGATGTTTATTTTCGAATGTTGCGCTCCATCCTGTCCAGAATATCCGAGAAGATCTGCAGCTCCTCACTGCTGATGCCCCTCAGCATGAGCTCGTCATATTCCTTCAGGCGATCCGTCATCCGTTCGCTGGCATTTCTTCCCTTTTCGGTAATGATGAGCTGCTTCGCTCTCGCGTCGTCCGGGTCGTCCTCCCGGCGGATATAGCCGTTTTTCTCCATGGTCATCAGCATGGTATTTGCGGTTGAGCGGCGAATCGAGAAAATCTGCTCAATCTCCTTCTGGCGGACGGCGTGGTCCGTATGCTCCGTCAGATACTGCAGAATCCAGCACTGATGGATCGTGAGCGCGCCCTCCGTCCGGCTGATATCCTGATTAATCCGGCGCTGGTACTGGTTCACGACGACGCCCATGTTGAGACTGATATACGGTGTACGCAATCTGTGCTCCTTTCATTTGTAAGCATACTTACATATTAGCCATCAAATGAAATGCTGTCAAGCCCCGGACGAAATCCGCCCTGATATTCGCGGCTGTCAGCATCTCCTGGTGACATCCGCGCGGCAGTCAGGTCACCTCCGCCCGCCGCGCAGGTAGAAGACCGCAAGCTGTGTGCGGTCGCGGAGCTCGAGCTTGTCCAAGATAACGCTGAGGTAATTCCGCACTGTGCCCTCAGATAAGTGCATGGTTTCTGCGATCTCATGGTTCGAGAGTCCGTCCGCGACGAGCGCGATGACCGTCTTCTCGCGGTCGCTGAGCGGAAGACCATTGAGATTTGCCTCGGACTTCTGATTCATGAGCTCCGGGATCTTATCGCTGATATCCTTTCCGAACACGGTCTGGCCGGAGGCGACGGCCTTCAGCGCGGGCACAATGCACCTGCTGGGAGACTCCGCTTCCCTGAGCGGACAGGCGATGGCGCAGGTCCGCAGCGCCTTCCTCATCCAGGCCGCCTTCGTGGCCGCACTCGTGATGGTTACGGCGGTTCTTGCAAGAAGGCGGGGGATGGCGGTGTAAAGTCTTGCACATGGTATGTGTCCGGTGGAACTTCCCTTCACCGAGGGAAATTCTGCCGGATTTTTATTTTTTATAAACGACGTTTTCGTCAGGTTGTATAGGACTTCCGACGCCGAGGGCAGATTGTCGTTGGTAAATGAGCACAACTTTATGGCATACTGAAGGCAGAACACGGAGAGTTTCGAAAGATTTTATGTGCGAGACACACAGAATTCACGAAGACTCTTCAGAATGCAGGGCAGGGATTGAGATCCTGAACATGTAACGCGGGGTGTTTCGGATCCGGGGATGCCCGAGCGCTACAAGAAAATAAGAGACGGAGGTTTACGTATGTACTATTCTGCTGGAAATTACGAAGCGTTTGCCACACCGGAGAAGCCGGAGGGCATTGAGAAGAAGCACGCGTATATTGTCGGAACGGGTCTCGGCGGTCTGTCGGCGGCCTGCTATCTGATCCGCGACGCGCAGATGCCGGGCGAGCATATCACCCTCTTTGAGTCACTGAATATCGCGGGCGGGTCCTGCGATGGTATTCACGATCCGCGCAAGGGCTACATTATGCGCGGCGGCCGCGAGATGGACAACCACTTCGAGTGCATGTGGGACCTGTTCCGCTCGATCCCGTCGATCGTGAACCCGGGAGAGACGATTTTCTCTGAGTATTACAAGCTGAACAAGGCGGATCCGAACTATTCGCTCTGCCGCGTCACCGAGAAGCAGGGACAGGACGCGCACACGGACAAGAAGTACGGCCTCAATAAAAGCGCGGAGAAGCAGCTCCTGAAGCTCATGTTCGCATCCGACGAGGAGCTCGCGGACAAGACGATCGATGACGTCTTCGATGAGGACTTCTACAAGACGAACTTCTGGATCTACTGGCAGACGATGTTTGCATTTGAAAAATGGCACAGCGCCCTCGAAATGAAGAAATACATGCAACGCTATGTCCATCACATCGACGGTCTGCCGGACCTGTCGGCGCTCCGCTTCACGCGCTACAACCAGTACGAGTCGATGATCCTTCCGATGGTGAAGTACATCAAGGACGCGGGCGCGAAGATTGAATTTGACACAAAGGTGACCAATGTGGTCTGCGACTGTGCACCGGACCGGAAGCTGGCGAAGCGCATCGAGTATACGCAGGGCGGTGAGGAGAAATCAATTGATCTCACCGAGGATGATCTGGTCTTCGTGACAAACGGCTGCCAGGGCGACGGCTCTGCCTACGGCGATCAGACGCATGCGCCGGTCATTACAATCAAGAACGGTGAGGGCCCGTCGATTGAGCTCTGGAAGAAGCTCGCGGCGCAGGACGATGCCTTCGGCCATCCGGACAAGTTCTTCCGCAGCATCAAGGAGACGAGCTGGGAGTCCTGGACCGTCGACACGGCGGACAAGAAGATTCTGGATGCGATCCAGAGAATCTGCCACCGCGATCCGCTCTCCGGTAAGGTTGTGACAGGCGGCATTGTCACCGCAAAGGATTCGAGCTGGCTCATCAGCTGGACGATCAACCGCCAGGGACAGTTCGAGGACCAGCCGGACGACCACTGCCTCATCTGGGTATACGGCCTCAACTGCTGGGATGATCTCGGCGACTATGTGAAGAAGCCGATGTACGAGTGCACGGGCGAGGAGCTCTGCGCGGAGTGGCTGTACCACATCGGAATTCCGGTTGACGAGATTGATGATCTCGCGAAAAATGCATGCAACACGACGCCGTGCATGATGCCGTACGTCACGTCGTTCTTTGAGCCGCGTGCATACGGCGACCGTCCGCTCGTCGTCCCGAAGGGCTCTGTCAACCTCGCGTTCCTCGGCCAGTACGCAGAGACACCGCGCGATACGGTCTTCACGACGGAGTACTCGATCCGTACGGCGATGGAGGCTGTCTATACACTCTGCAACGTCGACCGCGGCGTGCCGGAGGTCTGGGGCAGCATCTATGATGTCCGTGACCTCATCGTTGCAGGCGTCAAGATGAACGACGGCAAGATGATCAAGGACTGGCCGATCAGCGGCGCAGAGAAGGCCGGCATCATGACCGCACTCAAGTTCGTGAAGAACACGGATATCGAGAAGCTCCTCATTGACTGCGGCGCAGCTGAGAAGTCTGATTTCGAGTCGGTATTTGACCGCTCGAAGGATGAGGACGAGACAATCGGCGACAAGGCAAAGAAGGCCGGAACGGCAGCGGCTGTCACGGCCGGCATCGCCGCAGCGGCCGGCATCGCGGCAAAAACACTGAAAAAGAGAAAGTAAGCTTATCCCCCCTCAGATAGAAAGACCAGGGAGGCAGGCAGCGGCCTGTCCTTCCTGGTCTTTCTTTATGTACGGCAGAAGCCGGTGGAGGCTCCTGCCTGCTTCCGGGGCTGTCCATGGCTCTCAGTCTGTCCTGAGCGCAGTCACCGGGTCACTCTTTGACGCCTTGCGCGCCGGGATGAGACCGGAGAGCAGCGTCAGCGCGACGCTGAGCGCGATGAGCGCAAGTGCCGCCGGAACAGGCAGGGCGGCTGTCACCGTCATGCCCTGTGACAGGTGGCGGATAACGCTGTTTACGACCGGGATGAGGAGCAGTGTCATGCCGATGCCGATCATGCCGGCGAGAAGCCCGGTGATGAACGTCTCGGCGTTGAAGACCTGCGCGATGTTGTGCTTTGACGCGCCGATCGCGCGCAGAATACCGATTTCCTTTCTCCGCTCGAGCACGCTGATGTACGTGATGACGCCGATCATGATCGATGAGACGACGAGTGAGATTGCGACAAATGCAATGAGCACATATGTGATCATGTTAACGATCCTTGTCACGGATGACATCATGGTTCCGACCATGTCGGTATAGGTGATCACCTTGTCATCCTCGCCGGCGTCCTTCATTTTCTTGTTGTAGCTGTCGAGAATGCCGGTCACACTGTCCTTCGACGCAAAGTCCTTCGGATAAATGCTGATTTCCGACGGATTGGCTGTGTCCGCGTAACCGAAATCCGCGAGATTGCTCTCATAGGTCGTATCGGACCCGCCGGACATGAGGGAGGAGAGAAGGTCCCTGATCTCGTCGGCGGACATATTCATCGAGATCGCGGACGCGAATGTATTCGGATCGATCTGGAACATGCCGGACAGGCTGCTCTGGAGCGAATTCATATAATTCGTCATGGCGGCGCTGATCGTCTTCTCGAGCTGCGCGCTGACAGAGGCGATGACTGTCTTCATTGCATTTCCGACCTGCGTGCTGAGGGCGGACGCGAGCGAATTCATTGCGGAGCTGAGCTCGGACTCAAGCTTTGACTCGAGCGCGCTTGTGTCGATCATGGAGGCAGCGGACTCCGTCAGCATAGTCTGGACCTCGCTCGATGACAGATACGAGGCGAAGGACTGCGTGAGCTTCGTCGGATCCGGCAGGCTGTTGGCCTCTGCATACGTGGTATAGCCGCTTGCAAGTGCGGAGACAAGGCCGTTTATATCATCTGATGAAATCTCGATATTCTGAAATTTTCCGATCATTGTGGCGGCGGCGTCACTGATTGCCTTCTGCGTTGCCTCATCCGCGAGATATTTTTTGAGATTTTCGGTAAAGGCACTCGGATCGAGATTGTTGTCCGTCACATACTGCTCGTAGCCGTTCATGATTGTCTCGAGCATGGATGTAATGTCATCCGTAGAAATGAGACCATCCGCCTTTTCCTTCACGATCGAAATGACCTGGTCCCGGATCAGCTGCTTTGCATCGTCTGAGTTTAAGTACTGCGCGAAGGCGTCCGAGAGCTTCGAATAATCAGTCGACGGGTCCTGGGCGCTGTAGGCCTGATAGCCTGACAGAATTTTCCGGAACAGGGTCTCGAGGTCGCTCTGCGTCACGTTCAGCTTCACGCCGGAGAGAAGATTTCCGACATCGAGTGAATCGGCGGACGGGAGCGCGGATGCGAGCGTCGACGGATCAATCAGACTGCCGAGGTCCATGCTGCCAAGATCAATATTTGAAAATGCATCTGACAGCTGCGACGAGTCGATGGAGGAGAGGTCCACCTTACTCATGTCAGCGGTAAAGGCCTTCTGTATGGCATCCGTATTCACGGTGAACAGCTTGCTCATGTCGAGTGTGTCCGCATTGTCTTCAGTGCCGAAGCTCTTGCCGGTGAGCACGTTGGTGGCAGGCGTCTTCAGCTGGGCCTTCACGACGTCGCTGTCCGCATTTTCTTTGATCAGGCTGTCGATCAGGGAGTGCGGATAGTTGACGCCGCTGTTTAACATAGCGGCGCCGGTCGTGGATTTCGGCTGCACGATGCCGACAATTGTGAGGTCCTCGCCATTATCGGCAAGGCTCTGCACATACGCATCGTTGTCAGATTTGTCGGTGTAGACGCCGTACTCGCTGTCGTATGTGTAGTAGCTGCTGTTCTTTACGAGCTTAAACGTAAGGCCGATGAAGTCGCTGTAGCTGAGAGCTGTGTCATCCGTGTTGGAGGTGACGCTTTCTGTGGAGCCCGCGCTGGCTGCAGCGGAAGCGGAGCCTGAGCCGGTCAGGTTCCGGACATATCCCTTTATGAGGGCGGTCAGCTCCGACTCATCCCGAAGGCCGAGCGCATACAGCGTGATGTCGCTCACGCGGCCGCCTGAGTCGAGCACGAGGACGAGCTCATGATCATTTTTCGGCCAGTGACCGGCCTTCACCGTGTACTGGCCCTCGTAGAGGTTCGCATTTTTCGGGAGTGCATAGAAAATGTCGCTGCTCATGGCATTGCTCATGAAGCTTGTGACCTGATCGCCCGTAAAATCGGAGAGTGCATTCTGGAAGACCTTGTTCGGGCTGACCTGCGTGTATGCTGTGGAGCCGTCCTTTGCGGTGCTCTTCCGGAAAATCTGAGGCGTGATATCGTACGTGTACTCGATCGCGTTCACATAGCGGCCGATGCCGCTCTTTCCGCTGTCCAGATAGGTCTTCAGCGACGCAAGGTCGTTGCTGCTCATTTTCTGAAAGAAGCTTGAGGCGATGTCGGTGACGCCGACCGATCCGCTCTTCGTGCTCTCTGTGCCGCCACTATCGGATCCGTTCATGCCGCTCATGAGAGACGAGAGGTCATAGCCGGTCCGCTCGATCTGGAGCGGGTACTCGGAGAGCGTCTCCTCCTCCTGCGTCGCGATCGAGTGATTGACGCCGTTTGAGAGCGACAGAATGAGAGCGATGCCGATGATGCCGATTGATCCGGCAAATGCAACCAGCAGCGTCCGCGCCTTCTTTGTCTTCAGATTATTAAAGCTAAGGTGAAGCGCCGTGAGGAATGACATGGACGCGCGGCCGAGGTTCTTATGGACCGGCGCGGCCTCTGTCTCCTCCGGCATGTACGGATCGGAGTCGGATTCGATCTTGCCGTCGCGAATATTCACGATTCTTGTCGCGTACTGCTTTGCAAGCTCCGGATTGTGCGTGACCATGACGACGAGGCGATCCTTCGCGACCTCCTTCAGGAGGTCCATGACCTGCACGCTCGTGTCGCTGTCGAGAGCTCCCGTCGGTTCATCGGCGAGCACAATGTCCGGGTCATTGACGAGGGCGCGCGCGATCGCGACGCGCTGCATCTGTCCGCCGGACATCTGGTTCGGCTTCTTGTGCATCTGCTCGCCGAGTCCGACCTTCCGCAGGGCCTCCTCGGCACGCCTCTGCCGCTCTGCCCCGGAAATGCCGGAGATTGTGAGGGCGAGCTCGACGTTTGAGAGGACTGTCTGGTGCATGATCAGGTTGTAGCTCTGGAAGACGAAGCCGATCGTGTGGTTCCGGTAAGAGTCCCAGTCCCTGTCCTTATATTTTTTCGTCGAGACGCCGTTGATGATGAGATCGCCGCTGTCATAGCGGTCGAGTCCACCGATAATATTGAGAAGCGTCGTCTTGCCGGAGCCGCTCGGGCCGAGAATTGCGACAAATTCATTGTCCCGGAGGTTAAGGCTCACGCCGCCGAGCGCCTGCTGGACATAGCCGCCGGTCTTGTATTGTTTCCTTATATCCCTGATTTGAAGCATTATATATCCTTTTCTTTATGAAGCAGCCAGATCGAAATTCCGGAAATTGTAAATTTCGGGACCTTAATCATACCGCAGCCATTTCGGAAAATGAACAGCGATTTCGTCAGTTTATGTTTCTTTTAGAAAGACCTTTGTACGCTTCAGAGAAACTTTACAAGATTAACGCGGTATCACTGCAATACGTCCGCTTGAGAACTTCATGAATTTATAGTATAAAAATGG
>JAZHVT010000020.1:0-37986 GCA_036453145.1 Eubacteriales bacterium | reverse complement strand
AATAAAGGAGTAAGAAAAATGGCCAAATATACGATTTTAAACAGCCCGGCTGTTCCGAACATGCCGTGGCAGGAAAGACCGGCAGACCTCGGAGACATCCCGGTCTGGAGATATACAGAGAACCCGATCATCGGAAGAAATCCGGTGAAGCATGTCGCAAGAATCTTCAACAGCGCAGTTGTCCCGTATGAGGACGGCTTCATCGGCGTGTTCCGCGCGGAGAGAAAGGACGGAATTCCGTTCATTTATCTCGGCCGCTCCAAGGACGGCATTCACTGGAGCTTTGAGGAGGACCGGATCAATTTCGTCGATAAAAACGGCAAGTCCTTTATGCCGCTCTATGCGTATGATCCGAGACTTGTCCGGATCGATGACAAGTATTATATCATCTGGTGCCAGGACGCGTACGGCGCTTCGATCGGTATGGCTGTCACGACCGATTTCAAGACATTTACGAGACTTGAGAACCCGTTCCTTCCGTTCAACCGGAACGCGGTCATGTTCCCGCGGAAGATCCATGGCAACTACATGCTGCTCTCGAGACCGTCGGACAGCGGCCACACGCCGTTCGGTGACATCTATGTGAGCGAGTCCCCGGACCTCGTGTACTGGGGGAAGCACCGCCACGTCATGGGCAAGGCACCGGAGTGGTGGGAATCCGTCAAGATCGGCGCCGGCGCAGCTCCGATTGAGACCTCAGAGGGCTGGCTTCTTTTCTATCACGGCGTCACGGGGACGTGCAACGGCTTCGTCTATTCGATCGGCGGCGCCATCCTCGACATCGATGAGCCGAGCCGCGTGAAATATCGCTGCAAGACGTTCCTGCTCACACCGGAGAACTGGTATGAGGAGCGCGGCTTCGTGCCGAATGTCTGCTTCCCGTGCGCGACGATCCACGACTCTGCGACAGGAAGAATCGCGGTATACTATGGAGCAGCGGACAGCTATGTCGCGCTTGCGTTTACGACGGTCGATGAAATCGTCGATTACATCAAGGAAAACAGTGTGACCCGCGAGGATGACACAGAGCTCGGCAGAAGATAATAAAGCCTGCTATGTTCACAGGAGTGAATTCATTTGCTGCTGACGGGCACACAGTATATATGTAAGGTCATGGCTGCGGGAGATGAGCTGCAGCCATGAACCATGGGATGGAGGATTCTGCTATGGGAGAAGGAAATGAAGGAAAGAGGCTGTTTCAGTCGGACAATCCGTTCAATTCATTTATGACGCTTGTGTTTGACATGATGGAGCTCAGCATTCTCTGGCTCGTTTTCTGTCTCCCGATTATCACGATCGGCGCATCGACGACGGCCCTCTATTATGAGGCGATGAAGCTCGTCCGCGACGAGGGCAGCAGCGTCTCGAAGGGCTTCCTGAAGTCCTTTAAGGAGAACTTCAAGGAGAGCGTGCCGTTTACGCTGATCGAGCTTGCGATCATGGCCGTGCTCGTCTTTGATTTTCATTATTTAAAGACAGTGAATACGGCCGGCGCGTCGCTTAGCTACGGAATCCTTCTCTTTGCCGCGATTCTCGCGGTCGCTGTCTTCAGCTACGCATACCCGCTGCTGGCGCATTTCGTCAACACCGTGAAGGGCACGTTTAACAATGCATGGAGAATTGCGGCGACAAATCTGCCGGTGACGCTGCTGATCACAGCGATCAACGCGGCGCCGTTTCTGTGGTTTTTGCTCGCGCCCTCGTCATTTGCGCGGGTGTTCTGGATCTGGATCTTCATTGGCGAGGGGGCATCGGCGTATGTGTGCTCGATTTTTCTTGTAAAGATCTTTGACCGGATCACAAAGCCGGAAAATGAAGAGAATTCGTAAAAGGAGAAGTGAGATGGACGATATCGTAAAGAAACGCTATGAGTACTGGCTGAGTGACCCGTGCTTTGATGAGGCGACGAAGGATGAGCTTCGCGCGCTTAAAGGTGATGAGGCGGAGATTACGGACCGGTTCTACAGACAGCTTGAATTCGGAACGGGCGGTCTTCGCGGCGTGATCGGCGCCGGGACAAACCGCATGAATATTTACACGGTCCGTCAGGCGACGCAGGGACTTGCAAACTATATCCTGTCGCAGGGCGGAGAGAAGAAGGGCGTCGCAATCGCCTATGACTCCCGCCGCATGTCGCCGGAGTTCTCGAGGGAGGCAGCCCTGTGCCTCAACGCGAACGGCATCAGGACCTATCGCTTTGATTCCCTCCGTTCGACGCCGGAGCTTTCATTTGCCGTAAGGCGGCTCCACTGCATCGCGGGCATTGTCATCACGGCGAGCCACAATCCCAGGGAGTACAACGGCTACAAGGTCTACTGGGAGGACGGCGCGCAGATCACGCCGCCGCACGACAAGAATATCATGGCCGAGGTCGCGAAGGTCGGCATCACAGACGCGAAGACGATGGCGGAGGATGAGGCGAGAATCGAGGGCCTCTACAACGTGATCGGATCGGACCTTGATGACGAGTACATCGCGAACGTCAAGAGCCTCTCGATTCACCCGGACATCATCGCGGAGCAGGCGAAGGACATGACGATCGTCTACACACCGCTTCACGGAACAGGCAATATTCCGGTCCGCCGCGTGCTGCGTGAGCTCGGATTTACGCATGTGATTGTGGAGCCGCACCAGGCCGTACCCGACGGAAATTTCCCGACGGTCGCATATCCGAATCCGGAGGACCCGAAGGCGTGGAAGCTGGCGCTTGCGCTCGCGGAGGAGAAGAAGGCTGACCTCGTGCTCGCGACCGATCCGGACGCGGACCGTCTCGGCGTCTACTGCCGCGATACAAAGACGGGGAAGTATGTCAGCTTCACGGGAAATATGTCCGGCATGCTGATCGGAGAGTATATCTTAAGGGAGCGCACGAAGATGGGCACGATGCCTGAGAATCCGGCCCTTGTTGAGACGATTGTGACGACGGACATGGCAAAGCCGATGGCGAAGGCCTACGGCGTCGACCTGATCGAGGTTCTGACAGGCTTCAAGTATATCGGTGAGCAGATCAAGCTCTTTGACGAGACGGGATCTCACCACTATGTATTCGGCCTTGAGGAGAGCTACGGGTGCCTGCCGGGAACGTACGCGAGAGACAAGGACGCGTGCGCGGCTGTCATGATGCTGGCCGAGCTGGCTGCATTTTACAGAGCGAAGGGCATGACACTGATCGACGCGATGGAGGAGCTGTACAAGAAGTACGGCTATTACAGAGAGGGCCTCACAGCGCTCACATTCAAGGGAAGAGACGGCGCGGAGAAGATCAGCCGGATCATGACCGATATGCGGGAGCATCCGGCGGAGACGCTCGGCGGAAACCGCGTGCTCGCTGTCCGCGATTATAAGAGCGGCATCCGGACGGACGCGGCGACGGGCGAGGAGACAAAGCTTACGCTTCCGGCGTCAAATGTTCTCTACTATGAGCTTGATAATGGCGCGTGGTGCTGCGCGAGACCGTCCGGCACGGAGCCGAAGATCAAGTTCTACTGCGGCGTCCGCGGGACGTCTCTTGAGGACTCTGCAGAGAAGCTGAAAAAGCTGATGAATGACCTTGAGGCGATGGGCAATATCGACTGAACAGGCCGGTTCAGGGCCCGTGACACATGCCGGCTGACAGCATAGGAAAGGAAAGGCAGACGATGATTACAGCAGATAAGACGCATGGCGTCTTCCGCCTCGATACGGAGCACACGAGCTACGCGATGGCAGTTGTGGACGGGAAATATCTCGTCCACGTGCATTTTGGCGGCAGGATTTCAGATACGGATCTCATGGCGCTCACGCGCTGCGGGGAGAACCCCTATGTTCCGTCCGTGAATCCCGCCGAGAAGGTCTCATACTTCGGGACGGCGCAGCCGGAGTACTCGTGCTTTGGCATGGGCGATTTCCGCGAGGCATGCCTCGATGTGAAAAATGAAGACGGACAGCGCGGAACAGAGCTCGTCTATCAGTCTTATGAAATTCTTCATGAGAAGCCGGCTCTTCCGGCTCTTCCGGCCTCTTTCGGAGAAAAATGCGAGGCGCTCGTCATTGAGCTTGCAGATGAGCACGAGCATCTCTCCGTGTTCCTCAGGTACTCAGTCTTTGCCGATGCGGACGTCATTGTCCGGTCGGCAAAAATCGTGAACGGGGCTGATCGGTCCGTCTTTCTTGAGCGGGCGCTCAGTGCGTGCCTCCATGTCGAGGACGAGGGAAGGAATTTCAGGGCACTCACATATTTCCGGGACCTGGGCCAGAGAGCACAGAATCAGCACGCAGGAGATCGGCTACGGCGGCGTCAGCGCCGAGGCGCTTCGCGGCGAGTGCGGGCACAGCTCGCAGCCGTTTATCGCAATTCTCTCTGAAGGCTGCGGCGAGGACAGCGGTGAGGTCTACGCCATGCATTTTGTGTATTCCGGCAATTTCCTCGCGAAGGTGCAGAAGGACCCGTTTGATCAGATCCGTATGGTCATGGGCATTCATCCGGAGACGTTTGAGTGGAAGCTGGAGCCGGGAGCTGCGTTTGATACGCCTGAGGCGGTGCTCGTTTACTCGGACACAGGACTCGGCGGCATGACGCGGGTGCTCCACGATTTTTACAGAAAGCACCTTATCCGGAGTCCGTGGCAGTTCCGCGAGCGGCCGATTCTCATCAATAACTGGGAAGCGACATACTTCGATTTTGACTCCGACAAGCTCGTGAGTATCGCAGATGCGGCATCGCGTCTCGGTATCAACATGCTCGTGTGCGACGACGGATGGTTCGGCGCGCACCGCGATCAGCCTTCATCGGGGCTTGGCGACTGGACGGTCAATGAGAAGAAAATTCATCCTGTTTATGAGACCGTCCCGGAAAATGGAACGGCATGCGGCCTGTCAGATGAGAAAAGACCGGAAAAAACGGACGGCATGCGTTCGCTGATCGGCGCTCTGAAGGCGCGGGGAATGAAATTCGGTCTCTGGTTTGAGCCGGAGATGATCTCAAAGGATTCAGACCTTTTCCGAAAACACAGCGACTGGGTGCTTCATCTGAAGGGCCGGGAGCCGGGGCTCTGCCGCGATCAGTGGGTACTCGATTACTCGAACCCGGCAGTGACTGATTTCATTTTCGAGTCGATTGCAGCACTTCTGCGGAAGTATGACATCGCCTATCTCAAGTGGGACATGAACCGGCCGCTGACGGATGCAGGCAGCGAGTATCTTCCGGCGGACCGCCAGGGAGAGATCTGGCACAGACATGTGCTGGGGCTCTATTCCATTCAGGAGCGGCTCATCAATGAGTTTCCGGAGCTTTTGATCGAGAACTGCTCGTCCGGCGGCGCGCGCTTTGACCCGGGCATGCTCTACTACAGCCCGCAGATCTGGTGCTCGGACGACATGGATCCGATCGAGCGCCTCAGCATCGAGGAGGGGACGGAGCTTCTCTATCCACTGTCGACGATGGGCGCGCATGTGTGCAAGTCGCCGAACGATATCTCGAAGCGGGTCGTGCCATTTGCGACACGCGCCCTCATGGCGATGACGGGGACGTTTGGCTATGAGCTCGATATCACGAAGATCCCGGAGAAGGAGAGAAATGAGATTCCGGCGCAGGTCAGGCTGTACAAGGAGATTCGTCCTCTTATCCAGCAGGGCGATCTCTACCGGATCGCGTCATTCCGGACAAACCACGAGTGGGATGCGATCTGTGTGATCTCGAAGAATAAAGCGGAGGGCTTCCTTATGTATGTGCAGGGTCTCTATGTGCCGAACGCAAAGAGCAGAAGAATCTGCCTCAAAGGGCTTGATCCGGACAGGAGGTACAGCCTCACGGAGATTTCCTCAGAGCGGCCGGACCTTACGGAAAAGAAGCTTGGAGCATTCGGTGGGGATACGCTTATGCACGCCGGAATTCTTCTGAAACGGCCGGACATGGATTTCGGCGCGGTGATGGTCAGAATTCTGGCGGAAGATGCCGGAAAGTGAGTCTGATGCGATGAAGCTGACATGGCGGGATGCCGTGGATGCTCTGTAAATCGCAGGATATTGAGTAAGAAGGCGGCTGGAGGAACGTTCAGCCGCAGCAGCAAGGTATTTGACAGCGGAGGATATGATGGGAATATTGAAATTAAAGCCGGCCTGCAAGGATTACCTCTGGGGCGGTCACAGACTGGTCGATGAGTTCGGGATTGAGTATGATGGAGATGTCTGTGCGGAGGCCTGGGTGCTTTCCTGCCATCCGGACGGCCCGTCAACAGTTGTGAACGGTCCGTATGCGGGAAAGACGCTGCGGGAATACATTGACGGCGAGGGCCGTCAGGTGCTCGGAACGCACTGCAGACGGTTTCGTGACTTCCCGATTCTGACGAAGTTCATCGACGCGAAGGAGAACCTGTCTGTGCAGGTCCACCCAGGCAACAGCTTTGCGCTGCAGCATGAGGGGCAGTACGGCAAGACGGAGATGTGGTATGTGATGGATGCCGAGCCGGGGGCGTTCCTGTACTACGGCTTCAAGAGAGAGATTTCGAAGGAGGAGTTTGCGCAGCGGATCAAGGACAATACGCTCCTCGAGGTCCTGAATGCGGTTCCGGTCAAAAAGGGCGACGCGCTGTTCATTGAGTCCGGAACGCTCCATGCGATCGGCAAGGGCATTCTGATTGCCGAGATTCAGCAGAACTCCAACGTCACATACCGCGTGTATGATTATGGCCGCGTCGGCAAGGACGGAAAGAAGAGAGACCTCCATATTGAGAAGGCGCTCGCCGTCACAAACCGCGTGCCGATTGTCCGGAGAGGGACAAGCTATCCGCACGTCGCCGACTGCGACTATTTTACGGTCGACAAGCTGAATCTCGATGGGAATCTCACATACCGCACACAGGGAACCGTGAAGGATACGTCCTTCCTCAGCATCCTGATTCTGGACGGGAAAGGGACGATCACATGCCAGGGAGAGAAGCTCGACTACAAGAAGGGCGACAGCTTCTTCATTTCCGCGGGAAGCGGAGACTGGCAGATTGAAGGTACGTGTGACGCTCTCCTCACAACGATCCGCGAGAAGGCAAATCCGGTCCGCGTGGGCATTACGATCGGGAGCTCGGAGACGCAGATCGGCCTTGTCAATGATCAGAACGCATTGATTGCGTCACAGTCCTTCCCGACGGAGGCGAAGCGTCCGGCAAATGAAATTATCGACGAGGTTGCGCAGCATACGCTCGATCTTCTGAAGGAGCAGAACGTGCCGCTCGACCAGTGCATCGGCGTCGGTGTCGGTGTCCCGGGTACCATCGACCGGAGGGCAGGAAAGGTTATCTATTCAAACAATATCCGCTGGGAGAATGTCGCACTTGTGAAGGAGCTCGGCAAGGTGATCCCGTGCCCGGTCCGCATCGCGAATGACGCTGACTGCGCCGCAATGGGCGAGGCGGTCGCCGGAGCCGGCAAAGACTTCAGTGACGTCGTCATGTTTACGCTTGGCAATGGCGTCGGTGGCGGCATCATCCTGAACGGACATATTTTTGAGGGCGGTGTCATGGGAGGCAGCGAGGTCGGCCACCAGGTGATCCGCGTGAACGGCCGGCTGTGCTCGTGCGGCCGGAAGGGCTGCCTCGAGGCCTATGCGTCTGTGCCGGCTCTTCTCAAGGCGGCGGAGCAGGCGGCCGGAGAAAAGGTCGCGCTCGGCGATATTTTCGCGAGAGCAAAGAGCGGGGATGTTGCGATGCAGGAGGTTGTCGAGCAGTATGAGCAGATGCTCGGGACAGGTATCGTGAATATCGTGAATATGTTCCGTCCGCAGCTTGTCGTTCTCGGAGGCGCAATTTCCGCCTATGCGGCGGATATGCTGGAGCCGCTTCGCGAGATGATTGCGTCGGATGCGTTCGGCGGTGCGAGCGGCACGCTGCCGGAGATCACGGTCGCCGAGCTCGGGAGCCAGGCGGGCATGATCGGGGCGGCAAACCTGTAAGCGCGAGAGAATGGGCGCTCCGCATATTGGTCTGGAGCAGGGGCGAATATCAGGACGGTGTCGGGCAGACTCCGTCCTCCTCAGCTTCCCTTCGTCGCCTGCGGCTCCTCAGGGTGATCTTCGGACTCCTCCGTATAACGCCCTCCACCGCTCCTGATATCGCCTCCTGCGCCCAGCTTCCGAAGCGGAGCTTTTGACGTCCCGCGCTTTCAGATTTGACCTGAGTAATTTCAGATGGGTGCGAACTACTTGTTCGTGTTATACTGAATTAATGTTTAAGGTATGCCTGATGTGTCCACCGGGCAGAGTGCTGCCGGAATTTGCCGGAGGCTGTCTGGGTGAATCGTTGGGATGACTACATTATCTGTTTATTGCGAGAGGGTCTGCGGATGGAGAGCGAGGAGTTCAGAAGACAGAAGGAGGAGAATAAGAAGCGCTTTAAGACGATGACGATCGGGCAGAAGCTGGGATTTTTCAGGGATTATTATCTCCTGCGGACGGTCATTATCGTGGGGATCTGTGCGGCGGCAGTGTTTCTTATATGGAATTTTGTCCGTCCGCAGACGAAGGATATTCTGACTGTCTATGTCTACGATCAGTATCTGGGTGATGATGCGTCGGATGCGCTGGCTGCGAAGACGGAAAAGCTTCTCGGCGCAGGGAAGAGAGAGGAGGTTCTGATCCGCAGCGGGCTCAGTTCCTCTAACACACAGGATACGGCCATTGCGAGTGTCCTATCTTTTAACAATGCGATCGACGTCATTATCTGCCCGAAGGACCAGTTTGAGACGTTTGCCGGGTATGGCTATTTTCTGAGTCTCGACGATGTGCTCTCTGATGAGGAGAAAACGGCTCTGTCAGACAAGCTTGTTGCCGCGGCAGGATATCAGGAGTCGGATAATGATTCGTTCGACGGAACGGCGAAGGGGGAGGCGCTCGATTACGGAATTGATCTTGGGAGCTCGTCTGTCTGGAATTCGTATGCAGAAACCACGAGTGATGAGATGGTCGCGGGCATTGTCTCGACGACAAAGAACCGCGGCAACGCCGTGAAGTTTCTTGATATGCTCTGCGATCTGTCATGAATTTTTCATTTTCATTCAAAAACGGCCGGAAACGCGCAACGCATTTCCGGCCGTTTTTGAGGGTGAATGTGAAAAAACTGTGAACATGCCTGAAATTCGATTCTTTTTTGACCGGAAATGGTTTGACAAATGAAGATTTCGTTCTATAATGAACTCAATCGCTTTTGAAATGGAGGCAACGATCCGAAGATGGATAAAATCATTTTATCTCTGCTCGTCGATAATACATCCGGCGTTCTGTCACGCATTGCAGGCCTCTTTTCAAGACGAGCCTACAACATCGACTCTCTGACAGTCGGTGTCACTGCCAATCCTAATATTTCCCGTATGACAATTGTGAGCCGTGGTGATGAGCTTGTGCTCCACCAGATTCTGGCTCAGCTCAGAAAGCAGGAGGACGTAAGAGACGTCAAGGTCCTTCAGCCGGGATCCTCTGTTGACAGAGAACTGATTCTCGTCAAGGTCATGGCTGATGTCCGCAACAGACGTGATATTACCGATATCGCGAATATTTTCCGCGCGAATATCGTCGACGTCCAGAAGGATTCTCTGATCATCGAGCTGACCGGTTCACAGTCCAAGCTTTCCGCGCTGCTTGATATGCTGAGTGATTATCAGATCGCCGAGCTGGCGCGCACAGGAATTACAGGACTGACGCGCGGTGCTGAGGACGTCCGGTATTATTGAGACGTATAAAGAACCGCAGCAGAAGCATTTCTTATTTCGTTAGTAACTACCCGGATCCGCGGGGCGTTTATGCGTGAAGCAGCCTCGGGTATTTACATATTGTTCTTACATGATTTCTGTGTGAGGACGCCGCAGACAAGTTCTGTAATATTTTTTACGAGAGGAGTCATATTATTATGGCAGAAGCAAAACTGTATCATCAGGAAGATTGTGATCCGTCTTTACTGGAAGGCCAGAAGATCGCCGTTATCGGCTATGGTTCTCAGGGCCATGCACATGCGCTGAACCTCAAGGATTCCGGCTATGATGTCATTGTCGGTCTCTACAAGGGCTCCAAGTCCTGGGCAAAGGCTGAGGCTCAGGGTCTCAAGGTTTACACAGCAGCTGAAGCTGCAAAGCAGGCTGACATCATCATGATCCTCATCAACGATGAGCTTCAGGCTGATATGTATAAGAAGGATATCGCTCCGAACCTCAAGGCTGGCGATATGCTTATGTTCGCTCACGGCTTCAACATTCACTTCAATCAGATCATCCCGCCGAAGGATGTCGATGTCACAATGATCGCTCCGAAGGCTCCGGGCCACACAGTTCGTTCTGAGTACCTTGCGGGCAAGGGCACACCGATGCTCGTCGCTGTTCAGCAGGATGCTACAGGCAAGGCTCTTGACAGAGCACTCGCTTATGGCGCTGCAATCGGCGGAGCTCGCGCAGGTATCCTTGAGACAACATTCAGAACAGAGACTGAGACTGACCTCTTCGGTGAGCAGTGCGTCCTCTGCGGCGGCGTTGTAAAGCTTATGCAGACAGGTTTTGAGGTTCTCTGCGAGGCTGGTTACGATCCGCGTAACGCATACTTCGAGTGCATCCATGAGATGAAGCTGATCGTCGACCTCATCTATGAGTCCGGTTTCGCTGGCATGAGATATTCTATCTCCAACACAGCTGAGTACGGCGACTACATCACAGGCCCGAAGATCATCACAGAGGATACAAAGAAGGCTATGAAGAAGGTTCTTTCCGATATCCAGGATGGTACATTCGCAAAGGACTTCCTGCTTGATATGAGCCCGGCAGGTGGCCAGGCACACTTCAAGGCTCTTCGCAAGATCGCTTCCGAGCATCCGTCAGAGGAAGTCGGCAGACAGATCCGTGCTCTGTACAGCTGGTCTGAGGAAGACAAGCTTGTCAACAACTAATACGGTGCACAGGTTTAGAAAAGCCGCATAATATTTGAGACAGGTTTCAGCCCCATAGATGGTCAAACATTTATGGGGCTGTTCATTTAAGGGTGAATTTTATTTATGGAAGGAAATGAACACAGCTCCTTTACAGATCAGGCAGAGAAGACGGAAGAGCCGTCGGTCTCCGAAAACGCAGAGACACGTCCTCTGCAGGCTGAAGTGATGGAACCTTCCGAGGCGGCGAAGAAAGTCTCACCGGCTGAAGAAGCTGCGAAGCGGCGCGAGGCGTTCCGGTCAGAGTACGCCGCGGGCGTTTCACAGGAACAGGCAGACCAGCCGGAAGGAGTCAGAAGTCCGCAGCAGACATATGATTGCGGAAATCAGCCGTACGGTCAGCCTGATGGCGGAAGAGCGTGCGATGATCGGTCGTACAGAGACGGCAGCCGGATGGATAACGGTGCGTATCAGTCTTATGTAAATCAGCCGTACCAGGGCGAGTCTTACAGCAGCCAGTACCAGGCGGACGCAAACTGGCAGAATTACGCAGCCCGCGATCCGCAGGAGGCGTACCACAGGCAGATGCCTGCAGGACAGGGCGGAGGAAATCCGGAGACACTCGGCATTATCGGCATGATCTGCGGCATTATCTCGATTCCGGCCGCATTCTCCGTATTTCTTGGTCTCATTCTCGGCATCATCGGGATTGTCTGCTCGGCAACGGCAAGAAGGCGCGGTGAGCAGTCGGGAACGACGACAGCGGGGCTTGTGACCGGCATTATCGGCGTTGTTCTTTCATTGATCATTCTGCTCATTTTTGTTATTCTGGTGCTTGGATTTGCCAGAGGAGCGTCGTACTATTATTACGGATACTGATCCGGTATCTGCAAATGCGGGCACTGCCCGCGAAACAGGAGGTTACTAATTATGGGAATGACCATGTCTCAGAAGATCCTCGCAAGCCACGCGGGTCTTGATTCCGTTGAGGCAGGCCAGCTGATCGAAGCAAAGCTGGACCTTGTTCTCGGCAACGATATCACATCCCCGGTCGCTATTCACGAGATGGATAAGATGACGGTGAAGGATGTCTTCGATAAGGACAAAATTGCGCTCGTGATGGACCACTTCATTCCGAACAAGGACATTAAGTCCGCGGAAAACTGCAAATGCGTCCGTGAGTTCGCGAAGGCACATGATGTCACGAATTATTACGATGTCGGCGAAATGGGCATCGAGCATGCGCTCCTTCCGGAGAAGGGGCTTGTTGTCGCGGGGGATCTTGTGATCGGTGCTGATTCCCATACGTGCACATACGGTGCTCTCGGCGCATTCTCGACAGGTGTCGGCTCGACCGATATGGCTGCCGGCATGGCAACAGGCAAGGCCTGGTTCAAGGTACCTGCTGCGATCCGCGTCAATGTGACGGGAAAGTTCCGTCCGTATGTGTCCGGCAAGGATGTGATCCTTCACCTGATCGGAGAGATCGGCGTTGACGGCGCCCTGTACAAGTCACTTGAGTTTGTCGGCGACGGCATCAGCGAGCTCTCTATGGACGACCGCTTTACAATCGCGAATATGGCGATTGAGGCGGGCGCAAAGAATGGCATCTTCCCTGTCGATGACAAGGCGATGGCGTATATGAAGGAGCATTCCGTGAAGACGCCTGTCATTTACGAGGCAGATCCGGATGCGGAATACGAGAGAGAAGTGACGATTGATCTCAGCACGCTTGAGTCGACCGTCTCCTACCCGCACCTTCCGGAAAATACACACACCATGTCTGAGATCAGAAAGGCAGAGCCGATCGCGATCGATCAGGTTGTCATCGGATCCTGCACAAACGGCCGCATCAGCGACCTTCGTCAGGCGGCAGAGATCCTGAAGGGCAGAAAAGTTAAGAAGGGACTTCGCTGCATCGTGATCCCGGCGACACAGGCTATTTACCTTGAGGCGATGAAGGAGGGGCTTCTTCAGACATTTATCGAGGCAAATGCAGTCGTCTCCACGCCGACGTGCGGTCCGTGTCTCGGCGGCTATATGGGTATTCTTGCGGCGCATGAGAGATGCGTATCCACGACAAACCGCAACTTCATCGGCCGCATGGGCGATACGACATCGGAAGTCTATCTTGCGAGCCCGGCAGTTGCCGCGGCATCTGCGGTCACAGGCACGATTTCTTCACCGGAGGATCTCTGATTATGGAAAATGCACATGGAAAAGTTTTTAAATATGGCGACAACATCGATACGGACGTCATTATTCCGGCCCGCTATCTGAACAGCACGGACCCGGCGGAGCTTGCGACGCACTGCATGGTCGATATCGATCCGACATTCACGAAACGAGTACACAAGGGTGATATCATGGTCGGAAGAAAGAATTTCGGCTGCGGTTCCTCGCGTGAGCACGCACCGCTTGCGATCAAGGCGGCGGGAATCAGCTGCGTAATCGCGGAGACATTTGCCCGTATTTTCTTCCGCAACTCCATCAATATTGGTCTTCCGATCATGGAGTGCCCGGAGGCATCCCGTGAAATTCAGGACGGAGATGACGTGGAGGTCAGCTTCGATACCGGTGTCATCACGGATCACACGACAGGCAAGAGCTACAAGGCTCAGCCGTTCCCGCCGTTCATGCAGAAGATCATCGACGCGCAGGGACTTGTGAACTATATCAACGCGCAGAACGAGTGATTCTCTTACAGTTCGCACGCATAAGACCTCGGTAAGCGGTCAGCGATACCGCCCTGATATTCGCGACCGCATGCGACTTTGGATGGCGTGTGAACAGTAACCGTGATTCCTGCCGGATTGCGCCGGATTGCCTCAAATGGTTGTCCGGCGTTTTTTTTTATGGTACACTTTACATTAAATGCTGGTCTGCAGGAGTGAACGCAGGCCGGAAATCCGGCCCGGACGTGTATGACGGGCTTATATGAATGTTTATCCGAAGGGAAGAGTATGAAAACAGCAATAGTCGTTGATTCAAACTGCGGTATGCTTCCGGAAGACGCGAAGGAGCATGGGATTATCATGCTTCCGATGCCCGTGATCGTGAACGGAAGAGAGTACAAGGAGCATATTGATCTCGCATACGATCAGTTCTACCAGATGCTGAAGGAGGGCGCGGACGTCTCGACGTCACAGCCGTCCGCGGGAGATGTGATTGATCTCTGGAAGAAGACACTGAAGGACTACGATGAGCTCGTTTATATTCCAATGTCGAGCGGTCTCTCCGGATCCTGCCAGAGCGCAATGATCTATGCAGAGGATTTCGACGGAAAGGTCCAGGTCGTCAACAATCAGAGAATTTCCATCACGCAGCGGCAGTCTGCGCTCGATGCGAAGGTGATGGCTGAAAGCGGCGCTTCGGCGGCGGAGATTAAGAAGAGACTGGAAGAGACAAAGTTTGAGTCCCACATTTATATCATGGTTGATACCCTGAAATATCTGAAGAAGGGCGGAAGAATCACGCCGGCGGCCGCGATGATCGGGACAGTCCTCAATCTCAAGCCTGTGCTTCAGATCCAGGGCGAGAAGCTCGACGCCTACTCGAAATGCAGAGGCATCAAGGCCGCAAAGAAGATCATGACAAATGCTGTCATGGATGGAGTCAACGAGTTCGGAGGTGTCCATCCGGAGCATCCGAACTGCTGGATCGGCATGGCGCACACGCAGAATTATGAGGCAGCGCAGCAGTTCATGGAGGAGACAAAAAAAGTCTTCCCGAACTACGATATCCACCTCGATCAGCTTCCGCTGAGTATCGCCTGCCATATCGGCCCCGGCTCGCTCGCGCTGACATGCACGAAGGTGCTGCCGGAGGGCGTCCAGTATCCGGAGACAGAGGGACAGAATTAATATTACCAACAGGAGAGAAAAATGAGTTTCGAATTTGTAAGTGAGATGCCGGAACCGGACGAGATCAAGGCGGAGTTTCCGCTTCCGGAGAAATACCGTGAAATCAAAAAGCAGAGAGACCGCGAGATTGCGGACATCCTGACAGGAAGGGACGACCGCTTTCTCATGATCATCGGCCCCTGCTCTGCCGACAGAGAGGACGCTGTCGTTGATTACGCGGTGCGGCTCGCGAAGGTGGCGGAGGATGTAAAGGATAAGGTGCTTGTCATTCCGCGTGTCTACACAAACAAGCCGAGAACGACGGGCAAGGGCTACAAGGGTATGCTGCATCAGCCGGACCCGGAGAAAAAGCCGGACCTTCTCGCCGGCCTCATCGCAATCCGGAAAATGCACATCAAGGTCATCACGGAGTCGGGTCTCACACCGGCGGATGAGATGCTCTATCCGGAGAACCATTCGTTCATGGACGACGTTCTCTCATATGTGGCGGTCGGCGCGAGGTCAGTCGAGGACCAGGAGCACAGGCTGGTTGCGAGCGGCGTTGACATTCCGGTCGGCATGAAGAATCCGATGAGCGGCGATTACAGCGTCATGCTGAATTCCATTGTTGCCGCGCAGGCGCCGCAGATGTTCATTTACCGGAACTGGGAGATCAAGACGAAGGGCAACCCGCTTGCACATGCGATCCTCCGCGGCTCTGTCACAAAGCACGGACAGAACATGCCGAACTATCACTACGAGGAGCTGAAGCTCGTGTCCGATATGTATCTGGAGAAGGGGCTTGAGAACCCTGCGATCATCATCGACACGAACCACAGCAATTCCGGCAAGCAGTTCAAGGAGCAGATCCGCATTGCGGGCGAGATTATGCACAGCCGGAACCACTCCGATGAGGTCCGCCGGATGGTTAAGGGTCTGATGGTCGAGTCCTACATCGAGGAGGGCAATCAGAAGATCGGAGAGGGCGTCTACGGCTGTTCAATCACAGACCCGTGCCTCGGCTGGGAGGATTCAAAGAATCTGATCTATTCGGTCGCTGAGAGCGTCTGAGCGGATTCATTTTCAAGGTTGACAAACAGTTTCCGTGCCCTCATAATTAGAGGGTACGGTTATCGGGGTATGGCGTAGTCTGGTAGCGCGCTCGGCTGGGGGCCGAGAGGCCGCAAGTTCGAATCTTGTTACCCCGATTTTTTATGGCCGCAGCCAAGGGCTGCGGCATTTTTATGCGCAGGTTTTCCTGCCTGGAGGAATCATGGCTGATCTTATATTTTCTTTGAACGCGACTGTCCCTGTCTTTCTTATGATCGTTCTCGGAGGTCTGTTCCGGAAGCTGGGAATCTTTGACGACCATTTTGTCAGTAAAATGAACTCATTCGTATTCCTGATCCCGCTTCCCGTCATGCTGTTCCGTGACCTTGCGACTGAGGACTTCTCAAAGGCCTGGGACGGACGGTATGTCGTGTTCTGCGCGGTCGTGACGCTTCTCTCGATTTTTATCGCCTTTCTTATCGCAATTCCGCTGAAGAACCGTGGCATGAAGGGTGAGTTTATACAGGCGTCCTACCGGAGCAGCGCCGCAATTCTCGGAATTGCGTTCATTTCCAATATTTATGGCAACTCCGGCATGGCCCCGCTCATGATTATCGGAACGGTGCCTCTCTACAATATCTTTGCCGTGATCGTTCTGATGCTGACGGCGGATGAGGAAGGCCGGCAGAGCAGGCTGACTCCGGCAATGGTTCTGAAGATCCTAAAGGGTGTCGCGACAAATCCGATCATCCTCGGCATTCTCGCAGGGCTCATCTGGTCGGTCCTCGGCCTTCCGTTTCCGGCGATCCTCGACAAGACGACGGAAAATGTCGCGAGAGTCGCGACGCCGATGGGACTCATGGCCATGGGCGGCGCGTTCCGCTTCAGCAGCTTCCGGAAGGTATTAAAGCCGGCAGCCGTCGCGACGGCGATGAAGCTGTTCGGCTTTGTCGGGCTGTTCCTGCCTCTTGCGATCCGCCTCGGCTTCCGGAAGAGTGAGCTCGTCGCGATCCTCGTGATGCTGGGATCGGCATCGACGGTCACCTGCTATACGATGGCAATCAACATGAAGCACGACGGGGCGCTCTCGTCGGCGGTCGTCACGCTGACGACGCTCGGGTCTGCATTTTCCTTAACACTCTGGCTCTTTATTCTGAAATCCATGGGACTTGTCTGAGCGGGACAGACGCTGTTGCGGGCATGAAATGCGGCATGCTATAATGGTTATGAACAGAAACCAGCAGGATGTATTCATTATTTCCTGCACCGCTTGATCCGGAGGGAGGATGAGCCATGATCTATGTTCTTCTTATTATTCTGGTCATTGTAATTCTCGTTGCAGCAGCTAACATCAGGGTCGTTCCGCAGGCGAATGCCTATGTCATCGAGTATCTCGGCAAATTCAAGTGCGTCTGGGAGGCCGGCCTTCATATCAAGGCACCATTTGTCGAGCGGATTGTCAAGAAGGTGTCACTCAAGGAGCAGGTGCTTGATTTTGCGCCGCAGCCGGTCATCACGAAGGACAATGTCACAATGCAGATCGACTCGGTCGTCTTTGCGAGGGTCTTTGATCCGAGACTTTATACGTACGGCGTCGAGAGCCCGATTCAGGGTCTTCAGAACCTGTCGGCGACGACGCTCCGGAATATCATCGGCGACATGGAGCTCGATCAGACACTGACGAGCCGCGATACGATCAACGCGCGGATGCAGGCAATTCTCGATGAGGCGACGGACCCGTGGGGCATCAAGGTCACGCGTGTCGAGATCAAGAACATCATTCCTCCGAAGGAGATCGAGGAGGTCATGACGAAGCAGATGCGCGCGGAGCGCGAGAGACGTCAGACAGTTCTCGAGGCGACGGCGCATCAGGAGGCAGTTGTCAGCCGGGCGGAGGGTGACAAGAAGGCGAAGATCCTGTCCGCAGAAGCGGAGAGGGACGCGCAGATCGCGCTGGCAGAGGGACGCGCGAAATCCATCTCGCTCGTCTATGAGGCGGAGGCGGAAGGCATCAAGAAGCTGAATGACGCCCATATCAGCACGAATGTCCTGAAGCTGAAGGGACTTGAGGCGCTGAAGGACGTCTCGGACGGCCGGGCGACGAAGATCTATATGCCGTCCGATCTCGCGAGTATCATATCCTCACTGGGTGTCGCGGGAGAGGCCCTGGGCATCAGCGATGCGATGCCGTATGACCGGACAGCAAAGCCTGTCCCGCCATCTCCGGCAGACCCGTGCATAAAGCCTGAGACATCGGCCGGCGGCCGGGAGGCTGCGGAGACGACCGCAAGGATCCACGCGGAGACGGCAGCTGATGAATACAGGGACGATGATGAGGACGCTGTAAAGCCGGGAAGAATCTGAACGTTACTGCTCACACGCCACCAGACCTCGGTGAACGGTCAGCGATATCAGGAGCGGTGAGGGCGTTATACGGAGGAGTCCGAAGATCACCCTGAGCCGCTGTGTCAGCGGCGAAGGGAAGCTGAGGAGGACGGAGTCTGCCCGATACCGCCCTGATATTCGCGATCGCATGCGACTTTGGATGGCGTGTGAACTGTAACGATCTGAACAGCAGGTGAACAACAAAGGCTGCGCACAGACTTTGTGCGCGGCCTTTTTCTATGCTATACTAGGACACAGTGTGACAAATAAGGAGGAACAACAATTTATGGAGCGTCTGAACGCATGGAACACATATGATCTGAAAATGCAGAAGGAGTGCGACGATCTCTCTGCTGCCTACATTGATTTTCTGAATCAGTGCAAGACAGAGCGCGAGTGCGTCGATTACGCCGTCAATGTTCTCGAGGATGCCGGATACATCGATCTCGAGGAGGCGAAGGAGGAGAAGCGCGAGCTTCATCCCGGCGACAAGGTCTACAGTGTCATGATGAACAAGTCGATCGCTGCGTTCCGCATCGGGACACGGCCGATCGAGGAGGGCATGAATATTCTCGGAGCACATATCGATTCTCCGCGTCTCGACGTCAAGCAGAACCCGCTCTATGAGGACGGCGGCATGGCATATCTCGACACGCATTATTACGGCGGCATCAAGAAATACCACTATGTCGCGCGTCCGCTGGCCATCCACGGCGTCGTCGTGAAGAAAAACGGTGAGACAGTGATCGTCAATATCGGTGAGGACGAGGATGATCCGGTCTTTTTCGTGTCTGATATCCTGATTCATCTCGCGCAGGAGCAGCTGAAGAAGGAGGGCTCGAAGGTCGTTGAGGGCGAGGATCTCGATCTCGTGATCGGGTCGAGACCGCTCGTGATCACGGCAGACAACACAGCCGGCAGCGAAGGCAAGAAGCCGCAGGAGGAGGGCGATGTGAAGAAGGCCATCCTGAAGATCCTTGAGGAGGAGTATGACATCGAGGAGGCTGATTTCGAGTCCGCAGAGCTTGAGATCGTTCCGGCCGGGAAGGCGCGCGAGGCAGGCCTCGACAGAAGCATGGTGCTCTCCTACGGGCAGGACGACCGTGTCTGCGCATATCCGTCTCTCCGCGCCCTGCTTGACACGAAGGACTGCGACCGGACATCTGTCTGCCTTCTTGTCGACAAGGAGGAGATCGGCTCTGTCGGCGCGACAGGCATGCGCTCTCATTTCTTTGAAAATGCGCTCGCCGAGGTCATGAACCTGACCGGTGACTACAGCGAGCTGAAGCTCCGCCGCGCGCTTGCGGGAAGCGATATGCTCTCGTCGGATGTCAGCGCCGTCTATGATCCGCTGTACAAGCAGTGCTTCGATAAGAAGAACTCGGCTATGATCGGTGAGGGCGTCGTCTTCAACAAGTATACGGGCTCCCGCGGCAAGTCCGGCTCGAATGACGCGAATGCCGAGTACATCGCGCAGCTCCGGAACATTTTCGACAAGGCAGATGTCCGCACACAGACGGCTGAGCTCGGCAAGGTCGATGTCGGAGGCGGCGGAACAATCGCCTACATCATGGCTCTCTACGGCATGAATGTGATCGACAGCGGTGTCGCTGTGCTCAGCATGCATTCACCATACGAGGTGACAAGCAAGGCGGACATCTTCGAGGCATACAGAGCGTACAAGGCATTTCTTGAAAATGCAGACCGCGTATGACAAGCTCTGAGGACATGAACGGCCGCCTCCTTGCACTTCTTCGGGAGCTCGCACGGATTCCCGCCCCGACCGGGCAGGAATCCGCGAGGGCAGTCTTTATTATGAACTGGCTCAGAGAACGCGGCGCAGGGGAAGCCCGAATCGATGACGCGGGCAATGTGCTTATGTACTATCCGGATGAGGAGCAGACCTCCTATGACCTCTTCTCTGCGCATATGGATATCGTCTTTCCGGGGACAGACCCGATCTGCCTTCGCGAGGAGGGAGACAGGCTGTACGGCCCCGGAGTCGGGGATGACACGGCAAATCTTGTGAACCTCCTTATGGCGGCAGCAGATATTCTTGCGGAGAAACCGGCTCTTCCGGAGGGAAGAGGACTTTTATTTGCGTTTGTGACGGGAGAGGAGGGACTCGGAAACCTGCGCGGAACAAGGCAGATCTTCCATGATTTTGGCGGAAGGATCCGCACAGCGACCTCCTTTGATCTGTATACGGAGACCGTTGTCGCGGAGGCAGTCGGCTCGGATCGGTACCGCGTGCGTGTGGAGACACCGGGAGGCCATTCGCTCCATGATTTCGGAAAGCCGAATGCAATTGCAGTTATTGCGGATCTGATCAGCCGGATTTATAGAATTCATCTCCCGGAGAAGGGGACGACGACATATAACGTTGGCAAAATTGCCGGCGGAACGACGGTCAATTCCATCGCCGGGCACGCGGAGATGCTGTGCGAGGCGAGGTTTACGAATCCGTCATCGGGGCAGTACATGCGGGACGCATTCCGGAACGCGGCGAAGGAGGCGGCCGCATTGTACGGGGCAGTACCTGGAGGAACGGATGAGGCCTGCGCGGGCCCGGAGGGTGTGAAGGTAAGATTTGAGCTCCTCGGGCAGCGCCCGTGCGGGACCGCAGAGCCGACGGAGGAGATGCGTGCATTTGCCAGGCGGGCGGCAGAGCGGGTCTCGGCCGTGACGGGCAGGAGAATTTCCCTGTCCTCAGGCTCTACCGATGCCAACATTCCGCTCTCGCTCGGAATCCCGGCAGTCACGATCGGAACGTGCCGCGGCGCCGGCCTTCATGGAGCGCATGAATATATTCTGAAGGACAGCCTGTATGAGGGCTACCGGATCGTCCGGAAGAGTATTCTGGAAACCGCCGGTGGAGTGTGATATACTGTATTAGCTCTGCGCGGCGGTGAGCCACGAGACATATCTCTTTTTATTTGATTTTCAGAGGATGATCCAGATGGACAATACGACAAGCTACGATTATCATGACGCCATAATTCAGATCGAGATGCTGTTCCAGAGTCATATCCTTTCCTTCGGCTTCAAGGAATATTCGCTCGAGACATATGTCGACAAGCGGTTCTTTGACACCTGGAAGGGAAAAGAGGGCTGTGAGGACACAGATGCCATGCGGGCGGGACAGAACATCGACGGGATTCTCGCCAGCTCAGACCCCTCGGAGGGAGAGGTGCTGACCTACCTGCAGTATACGCTGAATATCGCCGAGCTGTGCAGGCGCTGCTTCAACAAGGAGGACGCCCAGGGATATGAGTTCGACGTGCGCAATTACACGGAGCTTCTCTCGAGAATTCGTGAGCTTCTCCGGAGACTCCATTATGATGTGAAGTATGTCCCCGAGAAGGAATATATCTATCTCGTTCCGCACAATCCGGCCCTCGATGCCGTCACGGAGGAAGTGACAGATCCGGTCTCGGCGGCTATCACAGAGTACAGAAGCTCTGCGGCGCAGGGAAAGCTTGAGCGCAAGAAGCAGCTGCTCAATGAGCTCGGCGACAAGATCGATACCTATGATGACAATCATAAGGCGGGAAACAACGCCATCTACAGCCGTATCAAATTCCTCGAGGACAACTGCGATATCCGGAAGGACAACAACGCGGAGGGCGAGGAGCATGTGGACCGCGTCGCGAAGATGTCACCGGATGAGCTTGAAAAATGGTACGATGAGGCGTACCAGCTGATGCTGCTCCGCATCCTGACCAAGGAAAATGAGGAGCGGATCGCGGATGTCGACCGCTTGGCCGATGAGTGTGGCACGCCAATCACGACGATCACGGAGGAGGAGATCGCAAAGCTCCTGTCTGCTCCGAATGATCCGGGAGCTCTCGACGAGGAGGACGAAAAGACGGCGGATAACGGTGAGAAGTCCGGTGAAGACGGAGAGAGCACAGACGTGGAGGAGCGGAAAGAGGCCGAGGCGCAGGTGCGGAAGGCGGGAAGCCATGCGGTGCGCAATGTCATCATCGCGCTTGTGATCGCGGACCTGCTCTTCATCATGTTCCTTCTCTGCTATTTCTTCCTGTTCTGAAACCGGAACGGAAATATGCCTAACCTGTAAAGCTCCGGCCTGTGCCGGAGCATCTATCTTTGGAGATTGTATGTCAGAACCAATATCAGCTGAAGTTACCATACCTGCATCCCGGAAAAACGAGGCTCCAAAAATCCAGACAAAGAAAAAAAGAAAAATCAATTATGCCGCTGCCGCGTTCCTGATCAATTTCGCGGCGGCGTTCTTCGGTATTGTGTGGACACTGATCGGACACGGCGGACTGTTTTCGGTCGCCGGTGATTTCAATGTCCAGCAGATTCCGTTTGCCATGTACGCGAACGATGCGATCAAGTCGGGACATGTCGTCTGGGACTGGTCGCTCGATCTCGGGTCAAATTTCGTCGGCGGCATGACGTTCTACATTCTGGGAAATCCGTCATTCTGGATTTCGCTTCTGTTCCCGTCAGACATGTTCATGTACATCGTCGGCTGGCTGTACATGCTGAAATACGCGTTTGCCGGCCTCACGTCCTATCTCTGGTTCAAGCGCTATGTGAAGGACCCGAAAAATGCAGTCATCGCGTCGATGATGTACGCGTTCTGCGGCTTCATGAATGAGGACCTTCTGTTCTATCATTTCCATGACGTCGTCGCTCTGTTTCCGCTGCTGCTCATTACATTTGACGATCTTGTGCAGAAGAATAAGAAGGGACCGTTCATATTCGCGGTGCTCCTCAATGCGATCGTCAATTATTTCTTCTTCGTGGGCGATGTGATCTTTCTTGCCGCGTATTTTATTCTGCGATATGTCGTCGGAAACGGAAGAAAGGAGTGGAAGAAGCTCGGGCGTATTCTGACTGAGGCTGTCCTCGGCGTCATGTGCGGCTGCGCGCTGCTTCTGCCGGCCGCGATCTTCACAATACAGAACCCGCGCGTCAAGTTTGACTACAACGGGAGCAATGCGCTCGTCTTCTCGGCGGAGCGGTACCTCTTCATCCTGAAGGGACTGCTCTTCCCGGGCGAGGTCATGTCCGATCAGAGCGCTGTGATCAACCGGAATTTCTCATCCTGCGCGGCATATATTCCGATGACGGGGCTTGTGCTTGTGATTGCATTTCTCTCTGTCAGGAAATATAAAAAGCACTGGATCACAAGGATGCTGAAGTGGTGCCTCATCATGGCAGTCGTCCCGATATTGAACGCAAGCTTCTCGCTGTTTGCGGGGCTCTACCACAGATGGTACTATATGCCGGTGCTCCTGTTTGCGCTCTGCGGCGCGGTCGTGCTCGACGATATCGAGAAGGAGAACCGCGTCTTTGAGGGGCCGACAGAGACGGAGAGGGCTGTCTCGAAGGGCACACTGATCTGGATCAGTGTGCTCGCCGGTTTTGTCATTTTCCTTGCGTGCTTCAAGTGGAGCGACTCCGAGCCGAGCAAGATCTATCGGACGGACCTGTTTATCGTGTGGACGTGCGTAAGTGCGGCGGGCACGCTGCTCACATGGCTTCTTGTCACGCAGATCAAAAAGCACGGAAGGAAGCTCTTCACGGTATTTCTCTTCCTGTTCTGCGTCGGAACGCTCGGCGGCACGCTGTTCCTCTATCAGATGGCAAACGGCGAGGATGCGGACGGACTGCACGACCGGATTGAGACATCCGCGAATTTCAATGTCAATACGACGGCGTACCGGTTTTCAAATACGGACAACCCGGAGACGCTGACGCACGGCTTCATGGCATCGGCGAATTTCTGCAGCACGGTGTCCGGCTCGATCTTCAAATTCTACGAGGACCTCGGGCTCGAGCGGGATGTCAAATCCCCGGAAGCGCCGGCCGGCATGTACAATCTGATCTCAGCGGCCTACACCTACAGCACGACTCCGGAGTCGGACGGCGTGCTCGTACAGACAGTCAAGGGCAAGTCGAGAACGTATTACATTTATCAGGACCAGTCCGTTCCACCGATCGGCTTTACGTATGACACGTATATGACGGAGTCTGATTTCCAGGAGACGGCGGCAGCGACGAGGGCGATCCTCATGCTGAAGACGCTCGTGATTCCGGATGACAAGGAAGACGAGGTGTCTCAGTATCTGAGAAAGTATGACGCGGCGACTGACGGCGAGGCGACGGAGACGAACCTCACGGAGATCAGCAGCGCCCACCTTGACGAGTGCTCGACGGACATTGAGCGGACGACGGATTCCTACAGCTCGACGATCACGTGCGATGCGGACAAGTACGCGTTTTTCTCGATCCCGGACGACTCCGGCTGGAGCGCGACGGTTAACGGGAAGAAGGCGGAGATCATTGATATCAACGGGTTCATGGCAGTCCGCGTGTCTGCGGGGATGAACCGGATCGAGTTTCATTACACGACGCCGGGCATGAAGACAGGTATTCTGATTTCGGTGACAGGCTTCGGCGCAAGCGCCATCTACTGTGTGGCCTGGAGAAGAAAGCGCAAAAAAGAAACCCTCGCGTGACGCGAGGGCTGTTGGGAGAGCAGCAGTCAGTTCTTTTTGTCTGCAAATGAACTGGTGAAGACAAGCACGGCGATGAACACCAGTGAGGCGATGCCGAGGATGATGTCCTCATTCTGCGGGCGCTTCTTCCCCGCGATGCGTTTCAGAAAGTCCGGCATATAGTTTCCTCCTTGTGCCAAAATCGTTGACGGTGCCCGCCCCGGAAGGAACCGGCGGCACCTCTTGCATGATTTTATTATAGGATAATTTAGCAAAAATGAAATCCAATCGTCGAAGTACATTCGGAAAAATTTTCTGGCCAGCCACCTCGGCAGTCTGGATGTATGTGATCTTCGGGTTCTCCCAGCAGGGAGGAGGTCAGTCATCCGGCCTGTCCATGGCGGTCGCGAAGAAAATTGCCGCATTTCTCCGGCACACCTTGCTTTATGGGCGCGGCTATGATACATATAATCTCGCGGAGACGATTCATCCATATGTCCGCAAGGCGGCGCACATGACGGAGTACGCGGTCCTGTTTGTCCTGCTCTACATGGCATACGGGGCATATCTCGGCTTCTGCCGCCGGATCTCGGCGAGTGTCTGGACGGCTGCAATCTGGGCGTCGCTCGACGAATTCCATCAGACATTTATTCCGGGCCGCAACGGCTGCTTTCAGGACGTGTGTGTCGATCTGACAGGCGCGCTGGCGGTCATCACCATCCTTCTGTTTGTGAGCGGACGGAGGGAGAAGAGACTGCGGGAGGCTGCTGTGTCCGCCTGCAGCAAGGAAGCAGTAGGGAACATGAAGCGTTCTGAATCCGGGACGCTGAATGATTAACATCTAATATATTTAAGGAGATTATACATGATTGAAGCAGTAGGCGTTTCATACCGCGTCGGCAAGAAGGCACTTTTTGAAGACGTGAACATCAAGTTTACAGAGGGAAACTGCTACGGACTGATCGGCGCGAACGGCGCGGGCAAGTCTACGTTCCTCAAGATTCTGGCCGGCCAGCTTGAGACGACACAGGGCAGCATCGTCGTGACGCCGGGAAACCGCATCTCATTTCTCGAGCAGGACCACTTCAAATATGATCAGTACGACGTGCTGGACACGGTCATCATGGGAAACAAGCGGCTCTACGAGATCATGAAGGAGAAGGACGCGATCTACGCGAAGCCGGACTTCACGGAGGAGGACGGCATCCGCGCCTCTGAGCTCGAGGGAGAGTTCGCGGAAATGAACGGCTGGGAGGCCGAGAGCGACGCGGAATCGCTTCTTAACGGCCTCGGCATTGAGACGGAGCTGCACCACAGGCAGATGGCGTCTCTCGACGGCCCGATCAAGGTCAAGGTGCTCCTCGCACAGGCCCTGTTCGGCAACCCGGACATTCTTCTTCTCGATGAGCCGACGAACCATCTGGACCTCGCCGCGATCGACTGGCTCGAGGAATTCCTGATCAATTTCAACAACACGGTCATCGTCGTGTCCCACGACCGCTACTTCCTGAACAAGGTGTGCACGCAGACGGCAGACATCGATTATGGCAAGATCAGACTGTACGCCGGCAACTATGATTTCTGGTTCAAGTCCTCGGAGCTCCTGCAGAAGCAGCGCCGCGAGCAGAACAAGAAGAAGGAGGAGCAGATCAAGGAACTGAAGGAGTTCATTTCCCGCTTCTCGGCAAATGCATCCAAATCGAAGCAGGCGACCTCGAGAAAGAAGGCCCTCGAGAAAATCCAGCTCGACACGATGGTCCCGTCGAGCCGCAAGTACCCGTACATCGATTTCAGGCCGAACCGCGAGATCGGCAACGACGTCCTCTACGTCGAGCACCTCTCAAAGACGATTGACGGTCAGGTTGTGTTCAAGGACCTGAATTTCATCATCAACCGCACGGACAAGGTCGCATTCGTCGGCGGCAACGAGCTCGCGAAGACGACGCTGTTCCAGATCATCAGCGGAAATATGGAGCCGGACGAGGGATATTACAAGTGGGGCATCACGACGAGCCAGGCGTATTTCCCGAAGGATTACAATGCAGAGTTCGACAACGACCTGACGATCGCGGACTGGTTGACGCAGTACTCGGAAAACAAGGACGCGACATATGTCCGCGGCTTCCTCGGCCGCATGCTTTTCCCGGGCGAGGACGGCGTGAAAAAGGTAAAGGTCCTGTCCGGAGGCGAGAAGGTCCGGTGTCTTCTCTCGAAGATGATGATCTCCGGGGCGAATGTCCTCATTTTCGATGAGCCGACGAACCATCTCGACATGGAATCGATCTCGTCTCTCAACGACGGCATGGTGAAATTCCCGGGCGTCATCCTGTTCACGACGCACGACCATGAGATTGTCCAGACGACGGCCAACCGCATCATGGAATTCCTGCCGGATGGCACGCTGATCGACAAGGTCGGCACCTATGATGAGTATCTCGCAAGCGACGAGATGGCGAAGAAGCGCCAGGTCTACGTCGCGTCCGAGGATGAGGAAGCAGACGACTGACAGACTGACGGGCCGGACCGGAATGCCTATTCCGGGACCGGCCTTTTTGCATTTCCGGAGCTCTGGGGAGCAGGGACCGGAGAAAATTTGCTGCCGCGCGGGGAGCGCGGTCACTTACGTTTACAGGGGGAGTAGCTATGCAGGAATTAGCGGCAGCGGGAGCGCTGCTCGCCGCGGAGCTCCTGATTTTCTACATTCTTGGATCAGGACTTCCGTATCACAGGGAAGACGGACTGCGGTCGGTCTCTGAGACCGTTCTGGCCGGCTTCTTTCTTTATACAGGTGTGTTTGAGGGAATTGCCGTTGCCTTTACGTGGCTCGGCATGTCGATGACGATGCTCTGCCGCACATGGGCGGTTGTCTTGAGCGCCATGACGGCGGTGTCATTTGTGATGACGGTCGGGCCCTGGACCGATCACATCAGATATTTCCGGAAGAACCACAGAAGGCATGCGGCGGAGCCGGTGCTCGTCCTTGTGACACTGGGTCTTGCCCTGTACTGCATCTGCTCGGGCTTTACCGCAGAGGACAGCGGCTCGACCGTCAGTACGATGACGACGGACCTTCTGAACGATACGCTGAGCACCTATGATCCGGCGACGGGAGAGAAGCTCACGATGATGTCACCGTCCGTTCTTTTAAACCGCTGGCCGGCGGGGCTTTCATTTCTGTGCAGAGTTTCGGGACTTAAGCCGCTCACGGTCACCCGTTTTGAGACGGAGACGCTCGTTGTGATTCTGTCTGTGATAGTTCTGTGGCGGCTGTTTTATCATCTCTTTGATGGGAAGAAGACGGAGGCCCTCGCCGCCACGCTGATTGCCGTGACTGCGGAGGTGTTCTCGCGGACAAGGTACACGCCGTCAGGTCTTCTCGAGGGCTGCGGCTTTAGCGGCGAGGCGGTCTTTGCGAATGTTGTCATCCCGGCTGTCCTTTTGCTCGTGCTTATGATGTATGAGCATGACGGAAGAGCTCTTTCCGTCCATCTCTTCCTTGCCGGCATCGTCTCGGTCGGGACATGCAAGTGGGGAATTCTGCTCTATTCAGTCATTCTCGTCGCGGCACTTGTCCCGGAAATGATCGCAGGAAAGAGGGGACGCCATGTCCTGCGCATGTTCCTCTGCCTGATTGTACCGGCGCTGGGAATGGCGCTCTGCTATTTCTTTCCCGGCATTCCGTGCGCGTAAAGGAGGTTTATCTTGGATATCTATAATGCGGTGGAGACGGGAGTGTCGTTTCTGAAGAAGACGCTGCTGACGTATCAGGGCGCGTCGTGGATGCTGTACACAGCTGCGTGCGCGCTCGTTCTGGTCATGATTTTCGGAAGGCGGAAGGGCAGGCTCGTATTTCTCTACCCGGCCCTGATTCTTGCGCTCACGATGCTGAATCCCTACATCTATCCGGTACTCTTCAAGGTCCAGGGCGGTATGGAGGGCGATTACTACCGGGTGCTGTGGCTCGTGCCGGCAGGGGCGCTCACGGCGGCCGGAGCGGTGGCCCTCATTTTCCGGTTTAAGTCGGGGGCTGTGAAGCTTGTCCTGACGGCCGCGGTCATTGCATTTCTCGCGATCACCGGTGAGCCGGAGCTGACGAAGGTCCTGCCGGCGGGACTCCCTGAGAACGTCTACGCAGCCGATGGGACTCTCGTGAAGATCTGTGACTATCTGGATGAGCACTCACCGGAGGACACGCCGACCGTATCCTTTGAAAATGAAGACTATGCTTCGTCTGTCCGCGACTATGACGCATCGATTCTGCTCTCGGATATTCTGCATGACGGGACGGCGGCGAAGTCCTCGGAGGCGTTTCAGAAGGCGGCCGCGGAGGATACTGCAGACTACTATGTCGTGAAGAAGGGAAGCGATCTCGAGTCTGTCGTGAAACAGGCGGGCGAAACCTCCATTGTGACGATTGACGATCAGGTCATTTATAAAAAAACTGTGAATATTTCGTGATAAGGATAATTTCTCCTGTATCTTTTATGCAACATGACGGCTGACGAATGGACATCTGTCAAAGATCATGCTATAATCTGATCAATATGAAAACCGGAAAAATAAACGGATTTTCAAATAAAGCAGGAGGAATTATCAATGGCTAAAAGAAAAATGCTGACCATGGACGGCAATGAAGCTGCGGCTCATGCCTCCTATGCGTTCACTGAAGTTGCCACGATCTATCCGATCACTCCGTCATCTGTCATGCCGGAGCACGTCGATGAGTGGGCGACAGCCGGACGCAAGAATATTTTCGGCCAGGAAGTACAGGTAACCGAGATGCAGTCGGAGGCGGGCGCTTCCGGTGCGTTCCACGGAGCTCTGGCTGCCGGCGCGCTGACAACGACGTTCACGGCTTCTCAGGGACTTCTTCTCATGATCCCGAATCTTTACAAGGTTGCCGGTGAGCAGCTGCCGGGCGTCTTCGACGTCTCCGCGCGTACAGTTGCGACGCACGCACTCAACATCTTCGGCGATCACTCCGATGTCATGGCATGTCGCCAGACCGGATGCGCAATGCTCTGCGAGTCATCCGTACAGGAGGTCATGGACCTCACACCGGTCGCTCATCTCGCGGCATTAAAGGGCTCTGTCCCGTTCATCAATTTCTTCGACGGCTTCCGCACATCCCATGAGATCCAGAAGATCGAGACATGGGACTATGCAGACCTGAAGGACATGATGGATATGGAGGCGCTTCAGCGCTTCAGGGACCACGCGCTCAATCCGAACCATCCGTGTGAGAGAGGCTCCGCGCAGAACCCGGATATCTTCTTCCAGGCGCGCGAGGCTTGCAACCCGTTCTATGACAAGCTCCCGGACATCGTCCAGATGTACATGGACAAGGTGAACGAGAAGATCGGGACAAACTACAAGCTCTTCAATTATTACGGTGCGCCGGATGCGGAGAGCATCATCATCGCGATGGGCTCCGTCAACGATACGATTGAGGAGACAATCGATTACCTCAACGCAAGAGGCGGAAAGTACGGCGTTGTCAAGGTCCGCCTGTACCGTCCGTTCTCCGCGAAGGCACTCATCGATGCGATCCCGGATACTGTGAAGGTCATCAATGTGCTTGACCGCACGAAGGAGCCGGGCTCCGAGGGCGAGCCGCTGTTCCTCGATGTCGTCGCGGCACTCAAGGGCTCGAAGTTCGACGGCGTCACGATCAACGGAGGCCGCTACGGTCTTGGTTCCAAGGACACAGCTCCGAACCAGATCAAGGCTGTCTTTGAGAATACAGACAGAAGAGAATTCACGATCGGTATCGACGACGATGTCACACATCTGTCCCTTCCGGTCGGCGAGCCGCTTGTCTGCACGCCTGAGGGCACGATCAACTGCAAGTTCTGGGGCATCGGCGCAGACGGAACAGTCGGTGCGAACAAGAACTCCATCAAGATCATCGGCGACAACACGGACATGTACGCGCAGGCGTATTTCGATTACGACTCCAAGAAGTCGGGCGGCGTCACAATGTCGCATCTCCGCTTCGGCAAGAAGCCGATCAAGTCGACATACCTCATCCACAAGGCAAACTTCGTCGCGTGCCACAACCCGGCATACGTCACGAAGTTCAACATGGTCCAGGAGCTTGTCGACGGCGGAACCTTCCTCCTCAACTGCCCGTGGTCCGATGATGAGATCGCATCTCATCTGCCGGGACAGATGAAGAAGTACATGGCAGACCATAAGATCAAGTTCTACGCGATCGACGGCGTGAAGATCGGTATTGCAGTCGGCATGGGCCCGACCCGTATCAACACGATCCTGCAGTCCGCATTCTTCAAGCTTGCGAAGATCATCCCGGAGGAGCAGGCAATCCAGCTCATGAAGGATGCCGCACAGCGCTCCTACGGCCGCAAGGGTCAGGATATCGTCGAGAAGAACTGGGCCGCGATCGAGGAAGGCGCAAAGCAGGTCCGCGAGATTCCGGTTCCGGACGAGTGGAAGAACTGCCCGGACGAGGGCCTCGAGTTCAAGAAGCGCGAGGGCACAGGTCCGGTCATCGACTTTGTCAACAACATCCAGAATGCAGTTTCCGCACAGGAAGGCAACAGCCTGCCGGTATCTGCATTTGAAGCATATGTGGACGGCTCCACACCGTCCGGCACGGCCGCTTACGAGAAGCGCGGCATCGCTGTCATGGTTCCGGTGTGGGATTCCACGAAGTGCATTCAGTGCACACGCTGCTCCTATGTCTGCCCGCACGGCGTCATCCGTCCGTTCGCTCTGACAGAGGAAGAGGCGAAGACACTGCCGGAGGGCTCCGAGACGCTGCCGCTTCTCATGTTCCCGAACATGAGATACCGCATCGCTGTCTCCGCAATGGACTGCACGGGCTGCGGCTCCTGCGCGAATGTCTGCCCGGGCAAGAAGGGCGAGAAGGCCCTCACGATGGTTCCGGCGGCACAGGGCACACCGATCGATCAGCCGGTTTTCGACGCGGCTGTGAAGACACCGGAGAAGCCGGAGGTTATCAGCAAGTACAAGATCAATACGGTCAAGGGAAGCCAGTTCAGAAAACCGCTGCTTGAGTTCTCGGGCGCATGCCCGGGCTGCGGCGAGACTCCGTACGCAAAGCTCGTCACACAGCTCTTCGGCGACAGGATGTACATCGCAAACGCGACAGGCTGCTCCTCCATCTGGGGCAACAGCTCACCGTCCACACCGTACACGGTCAATGCCGATGGCAAGGGACCGGCATGGGACAACTCCCTCTTCGAGGACAACGCGGAGTTCGGCTTCGGCATGGAGCTCGCGCAGAGAGCAGTCCGCAAGAACCTGAAGACGAAGGTCGAGAAGCTCGTCGAAGCGGGTATCGCGGCAGAGGAAGGAAAGAAGTATCTTGAGACATTCACGAGCGGCGCTCTGAACGGCGCGGCGACGGATGCACTTGTTGCAGCTCTCGAGGGTGTCGACAATGAGGATGCGAAGGCAGTTCTTGCCAACAAGGATTTCCTGGCGAAGAAGAGCCAGTGGATCTTCGGCGGCGACGGCTGGGCATATGATATCGGCTACGGTGGACTCGATCACGTCCTCGCGTCCGGTCATGACGTCAATGTCATGGTCTTCGATACAGAGGTTTACTCCAACACAGGCGGACAGTCCTCGAAGTCCACACCGACCGGCGCGGTCGCTCAGTTCGCGGCAGCCGGCAAGGAGACAAAGAAGAAGGACCTCGCCGGCATGGCAATGACATACGGCTATGTCTATGTCGCGCAGATCGCGATCGGCGCTGATTACAATCAGGCTGTCCGCGCGATTGCAGAGGCAGAGGCATATCCGGGACCGTCACTCATCCTCGCGTATGCACCGTGCATCAACCACGGCATCCGCAAGGGCATGGGCAAGTCCATCACCGAGGAGGAGCTCGCCGTCAAGTGCGGATACTGGACGAACTTCCGGTTCAATCCGGCTCTCAAGGCCGAGGGCAAGGACGCATTCATCCTTGATTCCAAGGCTCCGACAGATTCGTATCAGGACTTCATCATGGGCGAGGTGCGCTACAATTCCCTGAAGCGCTCGAACCCGGAGCGCGCGGCAAAGCTGTTCGCAAAGTCCGAGGCAGAGGCGAAGGAGCGCTACGAGAACTACACGAAGCTCATCGAATTCTACAAGGCAAAATAAAGCACAGCCTATGTGCTGCATGATATGGGGCAGGGCCCTCCGCAATTGCGGAGGGCCCTGTTTCGTGTTAAGATGTAACTATTCAGCACTCACAGAAAATTGATGAAATCAGGGCGGAGAGCAGGCTCGCCGGACTGATTTTATCAATCTTCTGTGGGGAGATAATAGCTATCGGAGGCATTAATGAAGATTGAAGATCTGAAGGAATATGAAGTGATCAGGCATGAGCAGCTGCCGGACATCCATGCCGACGGCTGGCTTCTCCGGCACAAAAAGAGCGGCGCGAGAGTTGTGCTCATTCCCTGTGAGGATACAAATAAGGTGTTTAACATCGCGTTTCGGACAACGCCGAAGGACTCCACCGGCGTCCCGCACATCATTGAGCACACGGTCCTGTGCGGCTCGAAGAAATATCCGCTGAAGGACCCGTTTGTCGAGCTCGTGAAGGGCTCGCTCAATACATTTTTAAATGCAATTACCTATCCGGACAAGACAATGTTCCCGGTCGCGAGCACGAACGACCAGGATTTCCGGAACCTCATGAACGTCTATCTGGATGCCGTGTTCTACCCGAACATCTACCGGGAGAAGAATATCTTTCGGCAGGAGGGCTGGCACTATGAGATCGAAAGACCCGAGGACCCGATCCGCTTAAACGGCGTCGTCTACAATGAAATGAAGGGTGCCTACTCTTCAGCGGAGACGGTCCTTGAGCGCGAGACAATGCGCGCCCTCTATCCGCATACGACCTATGGTGTCGAGTCCGGCGGCGAGCCGGAGCACATCCCGGACCTCACCTACGAGCAGTACCTCGATTTCCACAGGACGTACTATCATCCGTCAAACAGCTATATTTATCTCTACGGCGATATGGACATGGCGGAGACGCTTGCCTTCATCGACAGGGAGTATCTGTCTGCATTTGACAGAAAGAACGTCGACTCCGCGATCCGGACTGAGAAGCCGTCGGGGAAGATCGTCACGGTTGAGAAGCCGTATCCGGTCTCTGACGAGGAGCCGCTTGAGCACAACACGTATCTCACCTGGAACGTGACGGCGGGCAACCCGCTCGACATCAGGGAGTCGATTGCATTCAATGTGCTCGACTACGCCCTGCTCTCGATGCCGGGCGCACCGGTCCGGCAGGCTCTTCTCGACGCGGGCATCGGCCGAGACGTCTACGGGGAGTATGACGATGGGATCGCGCAGCCGTATTTTTCGATCACGGCGAAAAATGCAGATCCTGAGGACGCAGACCGCTTCCGTGAGATCATCAAGAAGACGCTGACGGAGCAGGCAGAGCATGGCATCGACCCGAAGTCGATCCGGGCCGGCCTCAATTATCTTGAATTTCAGTTCCGCGAGGCGGATTACTCGTCGTACCCGAAGGGACTGATGTACAGCATCGACGTGCTCGGAACCTGGCTCTATGACGATGAAGCGCCGTTCAATGCGCTGAAACCGCTTCGTGCCTACGAGGAGCTGAGACGCGACGCGGAGCACGGGTACTTTGAGAAGCTCGTGAAGGAAAAGCTTCTTACGAACCCGAGCGGAGCTGTCGTTATCCTTACTCCGGAGCACGGCCTCACGGAGAAAAAGGAGCAGGCGACGGAACAGAAGCTCGCGGAGCTTAAGGCAAGCCTCACGGATGAGCAGATTGCGGAGCTGATCCGGGAGACGAAGGAATTAAAGGCATGGCAGGCGGCGCCGGAGAGTCCGGAGGCGCTGAAGACACTCCCGGTCCTTAAGCGCTCTGATATCCGCCGGGAAGCCCTGAAGCTTAAAAATGACGTGCACCTTGAGGATGCGGACGGGCAGAAGGTAAAGGTCGTCTACCACGACGAGCCGAGCAACGGCATTCTCTACGCGGACTTTCTGTGGGACCTTCGCTATGTTCCCGAAAAGCTTCTCCCGTATGTCGGCATCCTCAAGGCAGTCCTTGCGAACGTTGACACGAAGGAACACGGCTTTGCTGACCTCAATAATGAGATCAACGCGGAGACGGGCGGAATCCTCACAGGGATCACGATGGCAGATGATCCGGAGAATCCGGACGGCTACCAGGCGTTCTTCGGCGTCCGCGTGAAGGCTCTGTACTCGAAGCTCCCGAAGGCCGCGTCGCTCATCCGCGAAATTATCACGGAGACGAAGTTTGACGACGCGAAGCGGATCCGCGAGATCATCTCCCAGATCCGGTCACAGGCGGAAATCTCGATTCAGACGTCGGGCCATGCGGCGGCCGCGGGACGGGCGCTTGCCTATTTCACGTCGGCGGGCGCGTTCTCGGAGCTCGTGAGCGGCATCTCATTTTTCAGATTTATTCAGGACATTGAGGCGCACTACGACGAGAAGGCGGAGTCTGTCCGCACAGCGCTTGAAAGCCTCATGGGCATTCTCTTCCGTCCGGACAGGCTCCTTGTGAGCGCAAGCTGCGAGATGGTGGACCGCGGAATTCTCCGCGCCGCTCTGCCCTTCGTTGTCACGGCAAATGCATATCCGTCGGGCGATGCGCTTTCATCCCCGTATATCACAAGTCCTCTGGGCAGGCTGAATGAGGGCTTCACGACGCCGGGCCAGGTTCAGTATGTCGCGATGGCCGGAGACTTCCGGAAGGCGGGCCACGCGTACACCGGCGTCATGCAGATCTACAAGACGCTCATGAGCTATGCGTACCTGTGGCAGAACATCCGCGTGCAGGGCGGCGCCTACGGGTGCAGCGCGGGCCTCAGAAGAGACGGGATCGGCACATTTACGTCCTACCGCGATCCGAACCTTGCAAGGACGAAGGAGGTATATCTCGGCATTCCGGATTACCTCGAGAATTTCAAGGCGGACGAGGACGAGATGACGAAGTATATCATCGGCACGATGAGCGGGATCGATACGCCGCTCACGCCGTTTATGGACGGCTCGTATTCGATGCGGGCATACCTTTCCGGCGTGACGCAGGAGGATACGCAGAAGTCGAGAGATGAGATCCTCGGTGCGACGGACGCGGACATCCGCGCGCTCGCGCCGGTCGTCCGCGATATCCTCGCGCAGAACAATTTCGCGGTTGTCGGCGGGGAGACTGCCGTGAAGCATGACGCAGCTTTATTTGACCACATCGAGCGGCTTCTTTAAAGCCCGCCAATGCTTGTGGCTCCTGTCCGGATTCTGCGAATTATGGCAGGGGGCCACGGAAAAATTTACCGAAGGGAGGAGAGCGGCTGCTTAAGGCATGCGTACCTTGCGGCCGCCATGAAGCTATGACGGAATTCAGATCCGGCTTTGCCGCGCTGATCGGGCGGCCGAATGTCGGCAAATCGACGCTGATGAACCATCTGATCGGTCAGAAGATTGCGATCACAAGCAGCAAACCGCAGACGACGCGGCAGGCGATCCGCACGGTCTATACGTGCGATGAGGGCCAGGTCGTCTTCCTCGACACACCGGGCATTATCAGAAAGACGAAGAACCGCCTCGGTGAGTACATGCTGAGCGTGTCCACAGGCGCCCTGAAGGAGGCCGACGTGATCCTCTGGCTCGTTGAGCCGTCGGACTATGTCGGCGAGGGCGACAGGGAAATCGCCGAGGCCCTGAAGGGAGTCGGAAAGCCCGTAATCCTCGTGATTGGAAAGATGGATACGGTTGAAAAGACGGCCGCCCGCGGACTGATGGAGAGCTGGGGAAAGGTTGGAGATTTCGCGGCGATTGTTCCCGTGTCCGGACTCCGGGGGACGAATCTTGAGGAGCTTATGCAGGCGATCATCCGGAATCTTCCGGAGGGCCCGATGCTCTACGACGCGGACACACTGACGGACCAGCCGATGCGCGACATCGCAGCGGAGGTCATTCGCGAGAAGGCCCTCCGGTATCTGAACGAGGAGGTCCCGCACGGCATCGCAGTAACGATCGAGCGCTACCATCTGCGCGAGGACGGCCTCACACAGATCGAGGCGTCGATTATCTGTGAGAAGGACAGTCACAAGGGTATTATTATCGGGAAGGGCGGCACGATGCTGCGCCGCATCGGCCAGAGTGCGCGGCGCGACCTCGAGGAAATGACGGGCGGAAAGGTTTATCTGAAGCTGTTCGTCAAGGTCCGCCCGAACTGGAGAGACAATCAGAACCTCCTGAAGCTGTACGGCTATCAGGATAAGAAGGAGACATAAGGCCTTCTTTCGGAGTGAAGCATGAGAGAGACAGTTGAGCTGACGGGAGTTGTTCTCCTGGCCCAGCCGGTCGGGGAGTATGACCGGAGAGTCGTGATCCTGACGCGCGAGCGCGGAAAGATCACGGCATTTGCGCACGGCGCGAGGCGGCCGAAGAGCCCGCTGATCGCGGTGACAACTCCGTTCGTCTTTGCCCGCTTCTCCCTCTTCGAGGGACGCGACGCCTATACGCTGGCTACGGCGTCCGCCGCCGAATATTTTCAGGACCTCGTGAAAATGCAGCCCGGCTCCTTCTACGGCTTTTATTTTCTTGAGCTTGCGATGTACTTCGGGCAGGAGGGCGACGAGGCGGAGGAGATGGTGAATCTCGTTTTCGTGGCGCTGAAGGCGCTCGAGCGAAATGCCATGAAGCCGGAGCTCATCCGGCGGGTCTATGAGCTTCGTATGCTGAGAATCAACGGCGTGGCGGAGATTCCGGAGTCGGAGAAGGGACTCGGCGAGGGCGCGTTCTATGCGGTCAGGTACGCGGCGTACGCGCCGCTTCCTAGGCTGTTTTCATTTGCGCTCACGAAGGACGCGGAGGAGAGCTTCACCACCTTTGTCAGGCGGGAGATGAGACGGACCGTCGACAGGCCGTTCAAGAGCCTGGCCGTGATCGAGGCGATCAGAGAAACAGAGCAGAAATAATAAGGTAAATATGCCGGGAAGAAGAATTCTGTAGACAGAGGTTCTCTTTTCGGCACTTCGTTTGTAAATCTGAATGCACATGTACTGAATACTGGGTACTAAGTGCATACCGTCAAGGCTACTGTATAATGGTAACTTCGTACTGCGGCATGAAGAAGAAATGATCGTATCATGATACTATTTGTCGACTTGTAAAAAATGACATATTTATACTCTCCTAGCTCACCAATACCAAACAATAATGCTTATAATACGACCGATACGATCGTAAAATATATGAAAAATTAAGAAATAAGAAATTAAAATGTAACAGATATTGTATATATTAGATATATCCAAATAATGCGGTAAGAGGAAGGCTTTGCTGAAGTTCATCGAACGGAGGTGA
>JAZHVT010000019.1:0-38658 GCA_036453145.1 Eubacteriales bacterium | reverse complement strand
AACCACATTTTACCAGAAATCGAGCTCTTTTTTATGTTCACTTTTCAGATGAAGGCAATAAAACCGGCAATCAAATTAACTATGCGGCTTTCAGCCGCTGGCACCGCAACGCGGTGAATAATTCAGGCTTAATAAAAGTATAGATCATCAGACGGATATTTTCCATGTTTTTATGCATAGAATTAAAATCTGACGGTGTCACCGGTTCTCACCGTGAGAATACGGCGGTCGTCAAATGCAAGCTCCTGCCTGCAGTGATACGGAATGACAAAGCGGAAGCGGTTCGTCTTAATCAGCTTCTCCATGTCCGCCGTATTCTGATGAACAGGAATGCGATCGAACTCCGCCTTTCCGCTCTTTAAGAGAAGTCTCGAGTAGCTCGCCGGGTCCTGCTTTCCCGTGAGAACAATTTTTCCTCCGGCAGCAAGAATCCGGGCGGCCATGTCCCTGTTTTCCTGGTCCCGCATCTGAGAGTCTCTCACGAGAATCCCCACGCGGCCGTCCTCCGCCCCCGCAAGCGTCTGCACCGTCTGTCCCGGATCTGCAAATGAGACCCCCTGCAGGTCCTCACGGAATGATTTCCGGAGCCATCTCCTGTACTCCGGATTCTGGATTTCCGCGCACAGTCCCGGATCTGCCGCTGTCCTTATGCGGCTTGCGGCGAGCTCCCGGATGACATCCGCGCCGCGGCCATGGGCCGGAACAGGAAAGAGAAGAGGCTGATTTCCTGAGGCAAGCTCTCTCATTCTCTCCCTGAATTCGCGCTTCAGTGTCCTGCCGTCGCTGTCATCACGTCCGTAGGCACAGTCGAGAACCGCAATGTCCGCACTGACATCCCGCAGCCTGTCGCAGCGGTACGCCAGAGAATGCTCCGTGTAGTCGCCGCTGAACAGAATCGATTTGTCTCCGACGCGGAACCTGAACCAGACGCTTCCGATGCAGTGTCCGCTTCTCCCCCACCGGACGCGGAGGCGGTCGCCGACGCGAAACTGCTCGCGCGGCTCACAGATCTCATCGACAGCCTTCGCGTGGCGGATATTCCCGTTGATCAGATCGAGCGTCGCCCGCGACGCATAGACCTTCCCGCGAAAGCCGTGCTCGTAGAGCCACAGCAGCGCACCCGTGTGGTCCGTATGACAATGAGTCAGAAACAGATAGTCCGCGCCCGCGATCTGCTCATCCGTAAGACGCGGGTACGGCGTACCTGCCTTCTCCTTCATGAGCCCCGCATCCACGAGAAATGACACCCGCTTTCCCTTCACAAGAAAACAGTTTCTTCCATGCTCCGTACACCCTCCGGCAATATACAGCTCCATAGCAGTTCACCTCGTCAACCATATGCATGATGCCTTTATTTATATAGACCCATAGATGCCAGAGCACAGACGCTTCAGGGACCTCTGCCCTGACATCTTATGAATTATACAGCATAAAATCCGAACAGAAATGCTACCAGAATCGAGAATATAAGGACAAGCGCGTTCATCACGCCCGTCGTCACTTTTTCAAACATGTTGTCATCCGGCGTTCCCTCCCCGCACAGACCCATTCCGATAACGGGAAATGTAAACACCGGCATAATTGATGCAAACCGCATCGTTTCAATATACGGATACCGCCCGCAGATGTAAACATACCCTGCGAGCATCGCAAGATACCCGATCAGAAGAAAATTTCTCTGCACATGGTCCACTCTCTGCGAGAGGTCAGACCAGATCCACATGACATGTGCGAGAATGCAGATCACGACAGACAGAAGCAGCGTGAGAACGGCGAGGCCGTTCACCACCGTCAGTCTCAGATCAAGCGCCTTGAAATCAACGATGGCTGTCTTGAATGTCTGGGCCCAGATATTTGACTCCGAGGACGCAATTCCCATTGTGTGAAGGTGGCCCGTCAGCGTATGGAACGAAGGCAGAAGCAGCCGGCTCAAAAGATTTCCATGTACGCGTGTCATCCCAGTCCTGTCGACATAAAACGGACGAATTCCAAACCGGAAAAACAGATACATGGGCCACCACAGACCGAGCACCGCAGCCAGAATAATAAAGGTGCGGAACTGCTTTCTGTAGGGCACCTCACTTCTCCGACCGTCAATGCAGCCGTTCCGGAACAGAACAATCATGGCCGGGAGCGTGATGATTGCCGAGTAGCTCGTCATCATACCGATACCGAGCCAGATGCCGCAGGTCCTAAGCGTCTTGCTCCGCCTCGATACATACCACGATCTCGCCGCATTTAATGCGACCATCATGCACATATAGCAGAAGGCCGTCCCGTCAAGTGTGCTCGTCAGGTTGTAGAATCCGGGGAAAAATGTCAGAATCAGAATCGTGATGACAAGCTTTCTGTCGCGGATTCCGAACCCGACCGCCATGATAATGCCGCAGATCTCCCCGACCAGCACATAAATCGCGTTCAGGCAGAGAAGGCAGTGCAGACACGTCCCGATCTGCCAGCCCATCATCTGGTGGATCACCTTCAGAATCGCCGCGCAGAGGATATAGTAAAACGGGGGATTTGAATAGCAGGTAACGGTCCGCGGATCGAAATCCGGCAGATGCATGACCGTCATATAATACTGCATGAGACCGATATGTCCGGGGTTCGGATGACCGCTCACAAATTCCGTCCAGGAACCGGCATTGATTGTAAACTCACTGTATGAGATTCTCGTGTCATAGACCAGCTTCAGAAAGCAGCCGACCATGATCACAAAGCCGATCCAGAATTCATCGGGAATTCCCAGAAAGCGCCGGTTTCTTGTCCTCGCCATGTATTGAAAGCTCCTCCCGCCCCTTTGCCGGCTCTATCTGCCGGCTTCAGATTATCAGATGCATCTATCTTACCACAGAAAAGGGGCGGCATCCATACGGATTCCGTCCCCTTTTGTACTTAACCGAGTCTGTGAATCAGAAGTCCCGAGCGGAGCTTCGGCTCAAACCATGTTGACTTCGGCGGCATGATCTTTCCCTCATCCGCAATGCGCATGAGATCATCGAGCGTCGTCGGATACATCGCGAAGGCAGCTCCGCCTCCCTTGTCCGTCAGCCTGACAAGCTCCGCAAGTCCCCTGATTCCTCCGACAAATGAAATTCTTCCATCCGTGCGCGGGTCACCGATTCCGAGCACCGGCGCGAGCAGTCTGTTCTGAAGAATCGTCACATCGAGCTGGCTCACGACGTCTGCCTCATCATAGGCCTCCGGCTTTGCCGTAAGACCATACCAGGTCCCGTCCATATACATGCTGAACGTGTGCTTTTTCCCGGGCTTAACCGCCGCGAGCGCCTCCTCAGACGAGCCGTCCGGCTGCGCATCGAATTTCTTTACGTCGAAATATGTCCCGATGCGGTCAAGGAATTCATGCTCAGACAGGCCGTTCAGGTCATGCACATAGCGGTTATAATCCCAGATTGCAAGCTCCGACGACGGGAAGGCAGCGGCAAGGAAGAAATTGAACTCCTCGTCTCCTGTCCAGGTTCCGGCCTCCTTCCGGCGCTTCATGCCGACCTTCACGGCCGAGGCCGCGCGATGATGACCGTCCGCGATATAGAGGCACGGGACATCGGCAAAGGCTTCCTGCAGTTCCTCATCTCTCGACGCATCGACCTTCCAGACCTCATGGCGGATCCCGTCTTCCTCTGTGAACGCGTAGATCGGCGTCTCATGCTCCATGATGGAGGCCATGGCCTTCTCAATCACATCACTGCCGCGGAATGTCAGGAATATGATGCCGGTATTTGCATTGAGCGCATCCACATGGCGGATGCGGTCCTGCTCCTTTGCCTCAACCGTCAGCTCATGCTTTTTGATCGTGCCGTTCATGTAATCATCGATGGACGCACAGCCGACGATTCCCGCCTGACTTCTGCCATTCATTGTGAGCCGGTAGATGTAATAGCACGGCTCATCGTCCGTGATGTATGTTCCGTCCGCGATGCGCGCGTTCATTGTCTCGGCGGCCTTCTGGTATACCTGCGCGCTGTAGGGATCTGTTCCCTCCGGGAGATCGATCTCCGCTCTGTCGATATGAAGAAACGATACGGGATTTCCCTTGACCATCTCCCGCGCCTCCGCGGAATTCATAACGTCATATGGAAGAGCCGCGACATCCTTCGCGAGCTCCGGGGCCGGTCTTACTGCCTTAAATGGTCTGAATACTGCCATGTGCTGTCTCCTAAGCTGAAAATAAAAGGGCCCGCGGCGCGCGGCCGCGGACCGGATCTGCATTTTCTCTGAAATTACTGATGGGCCTTTGCGAACTCGTCCATATACTTGACGAGTGCCTCAACGCCTTCCTTCGGCATCGCGTTGTAGATAGAAGCACGCATGCCGCCGACAAGGCGGTGACCCTTCAGGTTGCTGAAGCCGTGGGAAGCCTGACCTGCGACAAATTCCTTGTCGAGCTCATCATTTCCCGTGCGGAATGTGACATTCATCATCGAGCGGTCGGACTTGCGGACCGATGTCTTGTAGAAGCTCTGGGAGTCGAGGTAATCATAAAGGATGGCTGCCTTCTCTTCATTTCTCTTCTTCATGGCCTCAAGACCGCCTGTCTCCTTGATCCAGTCTGTGACAAGCTTCACCATGTAGATCTGGAAGCATGCCGGTGTGTTCAGCATGGAGTTCTTCTCAGCTTCCTTCTTGAAGTCCCAGATCTTCGGGCAGATACCCATCGGCTCGCCGAGAAGATCATTGCGGATGATGCAGAGCGCAAGGCCTGCAGGTGCGAGGTTTTTCTGAACGCCCGCGTAAATCATCGCGAATTTGCTGACGTCGACCGGCTCTGACATGATGCTGGACGACATATCCGCAACGAGCGGAACATTGCCTGTGTCCGGAATGTACTTGAACGTCGTTCCGAAGATCGTGTTGTTCCAGCAGACATGGACATAATCCGCATTCGGATTCAGGTCCAGCTCCTCCTGTGTCGGGATGTGGTTGAAGTTATCATCCTTCGAGCTGCCGGCGATTCTTGCCTCCTTCAGGTACTTGGCAGCTTCCTTCTGCGCAAGGCCCGAGAAGTTTCCACTCACGATGTAGTCCGCAGTCCCCGTCTTTGTTCCGAGGTTCAGCGGAATCGCCGCGAACATAGCCGAGGCGCCGCCATGAAGGAACAGAACCGTATAATTATCCGGAACATTCATGACATCCTTCACGTTCTGAACGGCCTGGTTGATAATATCATCAAACACCTTGGATCGATGGCTCATCTCCAGAACGGACATGCCGGAGCCGCCGCAGTTGAGAAGCTCTTTCTGGACTTTTAAAAGTACCGGTTCCGGCAGGATGGACGGGCCGGCTGAAAAGTTGTAGATTCTACCATCTAACATGTGTGTTTCCTCCTTTGGATGCGGTTTAGAAGATTACAAGGTTAAATTCTAGCATTTTAGTCGGGATAATGCAACGATGATTCTTTAATTCATCCCTCTTTGCCGAATGTATCCTCATAGGCCGCAAGAATCGCGTCGGACCAGATCCTGCACTCCTGCTCACAGCCGAACTCCTTCGGCACATCGACCGCGACAATATGCACCTCGTTCCGGATGCGGTCGATCAGCGTGCTCTCCTTCACGGTTCCGAACCCGAAGATCACGGAGCCGAACTGCTTGTCCTCCTGGCAGAGGGCAATATACAGCATGGCGAGGTGATAGATTTCCTGGTAGAGAAGGCGCTTCTCCTCCTCTGTCTTCATTTCCTGAAAGCCCATCTCATCGAGGAGCTTCGTCACCTTCGCCGGCTTCTTTCTCGAGAACAGGCCGCTGCTGCTCTGCTCAAGGAAGCGCATATTCATCCACTGGCGCATATAGAGGTCCGCGATTTCTCCTCCCGGCTCCTTCTTGTAGCGCAGCGCAAAGAGACGCCGCCGGACCTGGTTCTGCTCCTTCGTGAGCCCCCGTCTGTCTGCCTCGTCAAGAAGCGCCATCCGGACAGAGGCGGAGCGCTCCCTGTAGTAGCAGTCCGGCCACGTGAGCAGACGCCGTTCCATCTCCTCCGGCGAGATCTCCTCCTTCTTTTTATCTGTCCGTCTGATCTGAAATTCCATGCAGTATCTGCCTTCCTTCATTTTCGGGACGCAGCTGGTCTGCGTCCCGTTTCCATATGGCAATCTCTGCCAAAGTACTTATTCCTGCTCTTCCTCATTTTCCGGGTCTGCGACCGGCTCCGCCGGCGTAAACCGTCTCTCCTCAAGCGGCGTCGGAAGCTTCGGCACTCTTGCCCATGCCTCGGCGCAGAACTGCTCCTGGCTGTTGACAAGTACCTTGCCTCTCTTGTCGATCTTCTGATAGGAGCCGTCCGGCTGCAGGATATGCGCCTTCACATTGTCCTCGAACTCCGTGTTCAGGATATGCGCGACCTCCTTCTTCAGTCTGTCATCCTCAACCGGGAACACGATCTCGACGCGCTTATCGAGGTTTCTCGGCATCCAGTCCGCGGATCCCATGTAGAACTCGTCGTCTCCGTCATTGTGGAACCAGAAGATTCTCGAGTGCTCGAGGAAATTTCCGACGATCGAGCGCACGGAAATCGTCTCGGAAATGCCCGGAATCCCGACCTTCAGGCAGCAGATTCCGCGGACAAGAAGCTCAATTTTCACGCCGTAGTGCGATGCCTCATACAGTGCCTTGATTATGACCGGATCGCAGAGCGAATTCATCTTCGCGCGGATAAATGCCTCCCGGCCGGCCTTTGCGAACTCCTCCTCGCGCTTGATCATCGCGAGGAACCGCTTCTTCATCCAGATCGGCGCGACAATGAGCTTGTTCCAGCGGTCCGGCTCGGAGTAGCCCGACAGCATATTAAACACAGCCGTCGCATCCTCTCCGATCGCGGCGTCGCACGTGAACAGACCGCAGTCCGTATAGAGCCTTGCTGTCGAATCGTTGTAGTTGCCTGTTCCCAGATGGACGTATCTCCTGATCCCTTCCTCCTCGCGGCGGACGACCATCGTGATCTTACTGTGGACCTTGAGGCCGAGCAGTCCGTAAATGACATGACAGCCTGCCTTCTCGAGCATCTTCGCCCACGCGATATTGTTCTCCTCGTCAAATCTCGCCTTCAGCTCGACAAGCACACAGACCTGCTTGCCGTTGTCGGCCGCCTTGGCAAGAGCCGCAATGATCGGCGAGTTGCCGCTGACGCGGTACAGCGTCTGCTTGATTGCAAGGACATCCGGGTCCACAGCCGCCTGACGGACGAAGTCGACGACAGGGTCGAAGGACATATACGGATGGTGAACGAGGATGTTCTGCTTCCGGATCGCCGAGAAGACGTCCGGCTCGTTCATGAATTCCGGTACCGGAGCCGGCGTATACTTCGGCGTCTTGTAGGCATCAAAGCCGTCAAGACCGTAGAGCTTCATGCAGAACGTGAGATCAAGCGGTCCTCCCGCGAAGTAAATGTCATCGTCGCCCGTTCCGAATTCCTTGCGCAGGATCTTGAGGAGCCTCTTGTCAATATTTTCCTCAACCTCGAGACGGATCACCTCGCCCCACTGGCGCTTCTTCAGCTGCTTCTGGATCTCCACGAGAAGGTCCTCGGCCTCCTCCTCATCGAGCGTGAGGTCTGCATTTCTCTCGATGCGGTATGCAGCCGTGCACACAACGTCATAGTGCTGGAACAGCGTGCCGATATACCGGCGGATAATCTCTTCAAGAAGAATAACGGCTCTTCTGCCATCCGCCATGGGAGGAAGCTCGACAATCCGCGGGAGAACAGAGGGCACCTGGACCGTTGCAAATTCAAGTCCGTCCTTCTTCTTTCCCTTCTTCACGAGCTCCTCACTGCCGTCCTTCGGAGAAATGAGGGCCCCGATATTCAGCGTCTTGTTCCTGACAAGCGGAAACGGCCGGGACGAATCGAGCGCCATCGGCGTGAGGACCGGATACACGCTCTGCTCGAAATAGGAATCGAGATAGGCGCTCTGCTCATCAGTCAGGGATTTCGTGTCCTGAAGCACGACAAGTCCTGCCTTTCTGAGAGCCGGCACCAGCATCCGCGAATAGGTGTTGTACTGCTCGTGGACAAACTCATGTACATTGACGGACAGGGCCCGAAGCTGCTGCTCCGGCGTCATTCCTGCGATGTCGCAGCCCTTGTACCCGGCGTGCACCTGGTCCTTCAGGGACGCAATTCTGACCATGAAAAACTCGTCAAGGTTCGATGCCGTGATCGAGAGAAATTTCAGGCGCTCAAACAGGGGAACGATCTGCCGGTCGCGCGCCTCGGACAGACACCTCTTGTCAAACAGGAGCCAGGACAGCTCGCGGTTGCAGAAATTGGACGGCGCCCCGTAATCAGGCTCTCCGCCCTTGCCGATCTTTGTGCCGGCCGTCTTCACGGACTCTTTCTCATTGATTTTCGAAGCCATGTGCGTCACCTCTTTTTCTTCATTTTCAGAACAGGCCGGAGATCAAAGATCTCCTCGAAGAAATCGACATTCTCACGGAATATGCCGCGCTCCAGCGTATAATCGGCATCAGACCCGACTGTCAGAACAAGCTCCTTCTCCTTGCGCGTGACGGTCAGGGACTTCATTTTCTGCATATAGCTCTGATCGAGACAGTTCGCGAGGCGCATGATCGCGACGAGCTGGCAGACGAGCATATAGTCATCCGTGTCGAGCAGATCGCTCTCGGCGACATCCCTGTAATAGGTGAGCTCCGCGGTGTTGTACTTCACGACATTTGCGATGATGCGGCGCTCTCTGTCGGACAGTCCGATGATCTCCGTAGACATGATGATGTTGTAGCTGCAGTCCGCGACATTGACGAGGGAAATGTATTTCCCGCAGTCGTGCAGATAGCAGGCGACTTCAAGGAGCAGGCGGTCACGCGGACTGAGTCCCGCGCTCTTCTTCACGACGTCGAAGATCTTCCCCGCTGCCGCAACAAGCATCTCCGTGTGCGCCTTGTTGCTCGAATAGCGGGACGCCATATTTTTCGCCGACATGACGATGTCCTTCTCGAAGTCGTGGGATGCGCGGATAATGCCGCTCTTCTCCCCGTAGTCGTACGCGACGCCGTCTGTCAGCTGAATGCCCGGCAGCCAGATCGTCTCGACATGGAGCTCCTCGATCAGCTTCCGGTAGAGCACGGCCATCGGGATCAGAACAGAAACCATGTCGGAGGAGATGCCGAGCTCCTCGGCGAGGTCTGCCGGCGAGCTCTTCATGAAGTGGTCGTACCATTTCATAAACTCCTCTCTCGTCTCCAGCTTGTTCATGTCGTTCTTGTTCTGGAAAATGAGATTCGTGAAGTAATCGCCGACAAGGATGATATTCACGATGCTCCGGTTCTTCAGGTACATGCGCTTGAAGCTTGAGATCTCCTTGCGGAACAGCTGCTCCACAAGCACATCATAATGTGTCGTCTCCCGCTCAAAGCTCGACAGCCTCTGACGGACACGCAGCGACCCGAGAACGAGGTTCTGCGTCGTCACAAGGGAGTCATTGTCAAAGAGCGAGATCTGGATGCTGCCGCCGCCCACATCGACAATCGCTGTTCCCTTCTCGATAAACTTCTGGAATTCCTCTCCGCGGCTCGCAATGGACTTGTAGCCGAGGAAGCGCTGCTCCGAATTGGACAAAACGTCAATCGTGATTCCTGTCGCGCGGCGGATATGGTCCACCGCGAGGTACCGGTTCTTCGCCTCCCGGAACGCCGACTTCGCACAAGCCCGGTAAGCCGTCACGCCAAACTCCTTCATGATCCGCTTGTAGTCATTCAGGATGTCCGTCAGCTCCTCAAGCCTCTCCATCGAAATTTTCTTCAGAGAGAACGTGTCCTTGCCAAGCTCGAGTGCCTTGCGGACCCGCGTCAGAGACCTGAGCCCGTTCTTCTTCGTGAGCTCAAATATCTCGATGGACACGTTGTACGAGCCGATATCAATCGCTGCGAACACTGTCACTGCCATTCTCTACAACCTCCTTCTGCAGATCGCGGCTGATTTCAAAAATCGTCCTGTACAGCCTTTCTATGCCATCCGCGGCCTCCGGATCCGCGGCCCTCTTTCGAAATGTGCCAATCATTTCTTCTTCTCTTCCGGCATCGAAAATGGGCATCCCGCGGGATGCCTTGTACGCTCCGATCTTTCTGGAAATGTCAAGTCTCCGTTCAAACAGGCTCTGCATTTCCCGGTCAATTTCATCGATTTCTTTCCTTAGTTCTGTTATATCCTGCATATAACCAATTATACGGATTCCGGGGCTCAAAGTAAATGAGATTCCGCCTTGATTTACCCTGTATTTTATATTATGATTAGCGGCGGTAAAAATGAAATCCGCACTGTTTTAAAGGAGGTTGTATGGCTCTCAGACACCTTATGAGTCCTCTTGATCTCTCTGTGGAAGAGACCAACAGGCTGCTGGACCTGGCTGTAGATATTGAGCACAACAGAGATAAATACGCCCATCGCTGTGACGGGAAGAAAATTGCCACCTTATTCTATGAACCGAGCACCAGAACGCGTCTTAGTTTTGAAGCTGCGATGATGAATTTAGGTGGCAAAGCTTTAGGCTTTCATGATGCGTCCACATCTTCTGTGTCGAAGGGAGAGACCGTTGCAGACACGATCCGTCTCGTCTCCTGCTACGCAGATATCTGCGCGATGCGTCATCCGAAGGAGGGCGCTCCGCTCGTTGCGTCCATGTACTCGACGATCCCGGTCATCAATGCCGGCGACGGCGGACATCAGCATCCGACGCAGACGCTGACCGATATGCTGACAATCCGCTCACTCAAGGGACGGCTCGAAAACCTGACAATCGGCCTGTGCGGCGATCTGAAGTTCGGACGCACGGTTCACTCCCTGATCGAATCCATGTCCCGCTACAGCAATATCCGCTTTGTCCTCATTTCCCCGGAGGAGCTCCGCGTGCCGAGCTATGTGACGGAGGAAATGACAGAGAAGGGTATCCCCTACAAGGAGGTCATCGCTCTCAATGAGGAGACGATGAGAGATCTCGACGTCCTCTATATGACTCGTGTCCAGAAGGAGCGCTTCTTCAACGAGGAGGATTACGTGCGCATGAAGGATTTCTATATTCTCGATGCGGCAAAGATGGCCGTCGCACCGAAGGATATGATCGTCATGCATCCGCTGCCCCGTGTCAATGAGATTGCTCCGGAGGTAGACAAGGACCCGCGGGCCGCCTATTTCAAGCAGGTCCAGTACGGTGTCTACGCCCGCATGGCGCTCATTCTCACGCTGCTCGGTCTCGACAAGGAGGATAAGTGATGGCAGAAATGACAGGCAAGAGAACACTCTCAATCGGCGGTCTTGACGAGGGCTTTGTCCTCGACCACATTCAGGCGGGACACGCCATGACAATCTACCGCTATCTCCACCTCGGAGATCTCGACTGCACAGTGGCAATCATCAAGAACGCGGAATCCCGCAAGATGGGACGCAAGGACATCATCAAGGTCGCATGCCCGATCGACTATCTCGATCTCGACGTTCTCGGCTTCATTGACCACAACATCACGGTCAATGTGATCAAGGACGGAAAGATCATTGAAAAGAAGAAGCTCACGCTTCCGAAGAAGGTCACGAATGTCATCCGCTGCAAGAACCCGCGGTGCATCACGTCCACGGAGAACCACCTCGATCAGGTTTTCGTTCTCACAGACCCGAAGAAGGAGATCTATCGCTGCATGTACTGCGACGAGCAGTGGGACGGAAAGCTCGCAAGACAGTAAGCCGGATAAGTACTGCGATATAAAGAATGACGGAAGGCGCTAAAAAACGCCTTCCGTCATTCTTTTTGTGCGTATAAGAAGATTTTTAAACAGGCAGAGCGGTAAGCCGGGTTCTGTCGTTGTACGGCCATCTGTCTAGTCCGCCCGTTGCCGGACGGCTCAAGCGGTCTACCTGAGACACGGCGGGCAGCCGTATCGTCTCAACTTGACCTTGCTTCGGATGGGGCTTGCACGGCCTCCGGTGTTGCCATCGGAGCGGTAGTCTCTTACACTGCCTTTTCACCCTTGCCGCAAGGAGCGGCGGTTATTTTCTGCTGCGCTTTCCCGAGGGTTCCCCCTGCCGGACGTTATCCGGCATCCTGCCCTGTGAAGCCCGGACTTTCCTCGTCTCCCAAAGGGAGCCGCGGCCGTATGCCCTGCCCGACCTATTCTACTACTATAAGGCCCGCTGAGGCAAGCCCCTCTTTTTTTAGAATCAGCCCCCTCAGGAAACTGAGTTACAGTTCACACGCATCCAGAATCGCATGTGATCGCGAATATCAGGGCGGTATCGGGCAGACTCCGTCCTCCTCAGCTTCCCCTCGTCGCTTACAGCTCCTCGGGGTGATCTTCGGACTCCTCCGTATAACGCCCTCACCGCTCCTGATATCGCAGATCGCTTACCGAGGTCTGATAGCGTGTGAACTGTAACGAAACTGATGAAACCCGGACGGCTTCAGAAGTTTTCTGAGAGCTGATCACCCTCTCACAGCCGGAAGCACCCTCCTCCTATAAATTCGCGGAGGATCGAGTTCATGGGCACGTCGTCCGCCGGTGCCGGCGTGAAGTAGCTGAGGAACTTCAGGAGCCTTCTCGCCTCGAGGTACTGCGGGTCGTCCGGCTGCACCTGGAAGAGCAGCGGCTCCGTGTAGGCCTTGAGCACAGAATATTCGTATGGCAGCGATGAGTTGAAGATCACGTCCGCCTGGTCCGTGAACGGGAAGATATTCTTCTCCTCTCCCTTCCGGACAGACTCCCACATCGCCAGTGTCTGGGCCGCCGAGTAGCCGCGGGTCCTGCTGTCCCTGAGGATCCTGCGGAGAAGCCGCCCGTCTGTCGACGGCACGCGGTTATGCTCATCGATGCTGAGCATGCTGAGTGCGCTGATATAGATCCGGAACCGGCTCTCCTTCGGAAGCGCATATGTCAAACGGTCATTCAGGCCGTGGATGCCCTCGATCACGAGCAGGTCCCCGTCTGCAAGCTTCAGCGTCTCGCCTGTGTAAAAGCGCTTTCCCGCCACAAAATCATAGGACGGCATGCGAACCTCCCGCCCCTCGAGAAGGTCCGTCATGTCACGGCTGAACTGCCCGACATCGATGGCCTTAAGGCTCTCATAGTCCCGCGTGCCATCCGGACGGACCGGATTGTCCTCGCGGTTCACAAAATAATTGTCGAGCCCGATGTAGTGCGGCCTGAGCCCGTGCGCGCGCAGCTGAACACACAGCCGCTGGGAAAATGTCGTCTTTCCCGAGGACGACGGTCCTGCGACAAGCACGAACTTCACCGTCTCCCGCTCCGCGACCTTCTCGGCGATCGACGCGATCTCACTTTCCTGCAGCGCCTCGGAAATGAGGATCGTCTCCCGGCATCCCTCCCGGATAAACTGCTCATTGAGGTCCGCGACGTTGCCGATCATCTGCATGGACGCCCATTCCTCACCGCTCTGCAGGGCCTGAAACAGACGGCTGTCATCGCCCGGCTCCTGCACACGCACAGGGTTTTCACGATTCGGAAGCTGCAGAAGCAGTCCGTTCTCATACGGGTACAGCCGGAAATTGACGAGCATCGACGTATCGTGCGCCATAAATCCGTAATAGTAATCCATATAGTCATCGAGCCGGTAGACATTGACGCGGGACGCAAGCCTCGTGCGGAACAGCTTCGTCTTGTCGAGCATTCCTCTCGCCGCGAACAGCCGTCTGGCCTCCTCCGTTCCGAGTGACTCCTTCCGGAACGGAATGGATTTCTCCGCCATCCGGCGCATCTCCGCATCAACCCTTCCGAGCAGCTCATTTGTCACGAGGCAGTCATCAATTGTGAAGAAGAACGCGTCTCCGAGCGAAAAATGGAGCTTGCACCGGACTGCCTCATCCTCCGGCTTCCGCAGAACATGCTGCAGGGCCGTAAGGAAAAGCATGGTATAGCTGCGGCGCATCGTCTCGAAGCCGATCCTGTCCTGAATTGTGACGAAGGAGAGCTTCTCTCCGTCATGCGCAGGCTTTGCGAGCTCCTCGAGGCGGCCGTCCGCTACGGCCAGAATAACCGGCCACGGATATGATGCCGCTGTTTGTTTCGCAATCTCGTACAGTGATGTTTCCTCCGGAAAGGAATACATCTTCTGGTCCACACAGATCTGCATAGTCCGTTCTTCCTCCCGTTCTGTCACAGGACAGAATATGGCTGCCTGATTTCCTGTCCGATGACTTCTATCTCCGGAAACATATGCCGCAGCATATGCACCGTGTAGTCAATGAAGCAGAATTCCATTCCATAGTGACCCGCATCGATGATGGCGATGCCTGCCGCCACCGAATCGATCGCGGTGTGATAATCGACATCGCCCGTCACAATGACACCGGCTCCTTCCCGGATTGCGTCCGGAATTGCGCTCTTCCCGGACCCGGAGGCAACTGCCGCTCTCCGGACCTCAGCCTCCGGATCTCCGTAGACGCGGACCGCGTCAAGACGGCACACATTCTTGACCTGCTCCGCAAATGACGCAAGACTCAGCGGCATCTCAAGCCCGCCGACCCGCCCGAAGCCGTAGACCCCGCTTGCGTCCTCGCCCATTTTCTCGAGAACGCGTGGCTCTTTGAGCCCCAGATCACGCGCATTGATATCCGCCATTTTCACGATATCGAAGTTTGTATGCATCGCAAAATAGCTGATCCCGTCCCGGATCATTCTCCGGACACGCCGGCCGATGACGTCCTGCTCGATGACGCGCTCCATCGGGTGAAAGAGAAGCGGATGGTGCGTGACAATGAGATCACATTTCTTCTCCTCTGCCAGACGGACAGCCTCATCCCCCGCGTCAAGCGCAACAAGAATACGGCAAACCTCCGCGTCTCTGTCTCCGACAAGCAGACCGACATGGTCCCAGCTGCACGCATAGCGCGCGGGAACCTCATGTTCCATTGCGTCGAGAAAATCAGATATGTTCATCATCAGCCGCCTATTCTTTCCAGTGTTCGTGACACGGCTGTGATCTCATGATAGATATCAGCCGCTCTTCTGTCATCCGTGCTGTTACCAACCGCAAGATCATGGAGAATGCCGCCGAGAACATCAAGCCGTTTTTCAAGGTACCTGGCGAGGACCTTGTCTCTGTTCTCGATCAGAACAGGGCCCCAGAGAGCCTCCTCATATGTCAGCTTCTCCGCAGTCTCTCCCTCGCTTCGTTTCGTCGCCCGGATAATCGGATAAAATTTTCCGTCCTCCTCAAGAAATACTTCATCGCGGATTCCATAGCCGAGATCTCCGATGCAGTACCGCACAATGTCGTCATCGCGCTGTGGAGACAGCACGAGCTCATCGATTCCTTCGATGCAGCCTCCCGCCTCCTCAAGGATCGACCGGATCATCAGTCCTCCCATACCGGAAATGACAAGCGTCACGGGCATGTCGCCGAACTGCTGCCGGAAATGCTTCGGAACTCCGTCGCACCGCTCGACCAGGATTCTGCTGGCGAGATGACAGCTGTCAACATTCTGCTGTGCATGCTCAAGCGGTCCCTGCTGAATATCACTGGCAATCGCCTCCGGACATTTGCCCTGTGAGACGAGATAGATCGGAACATACGCGTGATCACATCCGACATCGAGAACAGCATTGCCAGCGGACACCATATTACATACATGAATCAGTCTCTTTGAGAGCTTCAACGAACGCCTCCCTATATTTACTGCGGGCCGGTTTTCTGCTGGAGCCCCGGCCCTCTTTTCCAATCGTTAATCCAGATAGTCCTTCAGCTTGCGGCTTCTCGAAGGCTGACGGAGCTTGCGGAGCGCCTTGGCCTCAATCTGGCGGATTCTCTCACGCGTGACATGGAATTCCTTGCCGACCTCCTCGAGCGTACGCGCTCTTCCGTCGTCGAGACCGAAGCGCAGACGGAGCACCTGCTGCTCGCGGTCTGTCAGCGTGTCAAGCACCTCGACCAGCTGCTCCTTAAGGAGCGTAAATGCAGCTGCGTCAGCAGGAACAGGCGCATTTTCATCCGGAATAAAATCGCCGAGTCTTGAATCCTCTTCCTCACCGATCGGCGTGTTGATGGAGACGGGCTCCTGGGACATGTTCTGGATCTCACGGACTCTCTCCGGAGACATATTCATCTCCTTGCCGATCTCCTCCGGAGTGGGCTCGCGGCCGAGCTCCTGAAGGAGCTGTCTCTGGACACGGATGAGCTTGTTGATTGTCTCGACCATATGGACCGGAATACGGATTGTTCTCGCCTGGTCCGCAATCGCTCTCGTGATTGCCTGACGGATCCACCACGTCGCGTAGGTCGAGAACTTGAAGCCCTTCCGGTAATCGTATTTTTCAACCGCCTTGATCAGTCCGATATTGCCCTCCTGAATGAGGTCAAGGAACGGCATGCCGCGGCCGACATAGCGCTTTGCGATCGAGACGACAAGACGCAGGTTTGCCTCCGTCAGCTGCTGCTGCGCAAACTTCGCGGCGTTCTTCTCGGACTCTGTCGCGTCCGGTTTATTTCCCGCCTCAATCTTCTTGGAGAGATCGATCTCCTGCTCCGCCGTGAGCAGCGGATACTGGCCGATCTCCTTCAGGTACATGCGGACCGGATCAGATGTCGAAATGCCCTCCGGGACAGAGAGATCGATGTTCTCCACGTCGATATCCTCCGAGTCGTCAATATCGCCCGCTTCATCGTCGTCGTTCTGGAGAAGCGTGTCATCCTCGTCGTTCTTGTCGTCCATCTTGAGAACATCAATTCCATTCGCCTCGAGGAAGTCATAGATCTTGCTCATCTCATCGGGCGTGAGCGAAACATCCTTGAGAATGTTCTCGATCTCGACATAGCTCAGGACATTTTTCTTCTTCTTGCCCTCAGCAACAAGCTCTGTGAGTTTCTCGGCAAGCATGGCCTTTTCTTCTTTTGTCTTCATAATTCTCCTTTTTCTGCTCCCGGCGGACAGGCCTCCGAAAGAATCAGATCTCTGAATAACGCCTTATCTTATCACTTCATGGTTTTGTCCGCAAGGTGCAATGTCCTTCCGGCCGCAAACCCATCAAGCTGCTTCTTCCTCTCGATGTAGCGGCTGTACACATCGAGGTCCGTCCCATTCCACGAGCGCATCAGTGCGTCATTGCCGGAGGCAAGAACCCGCGCGACTGTATCCGTGAAGGCTCTGTCGAGCTCTGCCTGATTCTCAACGGGAATCGTCGTGTGAAAGAGCGCCGCGGCCTCCGTCTGTCTTTCGCTCTCCGGAAAATGAGAGATCAGCGCAGCCTCACTGACGCGGTTCTCGCGCAGCTGCTCATACAGAATGTCCGCAACCTCCCGGCAGAACGGGTCCGTGTAATCGGACGGCCCGATCAGATCCTTCGTCACGCGGTACGCATCCGGATAATCGATGAGGTATGTCAGCATCAGCTTCTGTGATGTGACAAGCCCGTTCTCTCCGCTCCCCTGCTTCTCTCTGCCTGATTTCGGAGGACGGTAGGCGGCTGCCGGCGTTCCCTGCGCGGCTGTTCTCGCCACAAGCTTCTTCAGCGCCTCCTGCGGAAAGCCGAACCGGGCAGACACAGCAGCGATGTAATTATTTCTCTCGAGCTCCTCCGGAAATTCCAGAAGACTTGCCGCGACCTCGTGCTGAAACTGTGTCATCTGCCCCGGATCACTGAGCGTATACTTTCCGGCTGCCTGCTCCATCTCGAAAATGAATGAATTTTCCGCATTCTGAAGGCGCTCCTCGAATGCCTCGCGTCCCTCGGCCTGAATAAACTCGTCGGGGTCCTTATGAGGCTTCAGGCTGACAACTCTCGAGGAAATTCCCGCCTCCTTCAGCAGCGGGATCGCCCGCAGAGCGGCACCGATTCCCGCGCCATCGCTGTCGTAGAGCAGCAGGACCTCGCTTGTGAAGCGCTTCAGAAGCGTGCACTGCTCCGGCGTCAGCGCCGTCCCGAGAGATGCCATCGCGCAGCTGACACCCGCCTGATGCATGGAAATAACATCCATATATCCCTCGCACAGGATCATGTATCCTCTGCGGGAGGCTCTCGCCAGATGAAGCGCGTACAGATTCATACGCTTGTTAAAGAGCGGCGTCTCCGGCGAATTCAGATACTTCGGTTTGCCGTCACCCATCACGCGGCCGCCGAACCCGATGACGCGGCCTCTGCCGTCCTGGATCGGAAACATGACCCGGTTCCAGAACTTGTCGCTCACGCCTCTCTTCTCATCGTACAGGAACAGTCCCGTGTCCTTCAGAAGATCGTCGGAATACCCCCGGCCCTTCAGATAGCGGTAGAGCGAATTTCCGAAGCGGTCCGCATATCCGAGACCGAACTTCCGGATCGTCTCATCCGTGAGTCCCCGGCCGTGCAGGTAGTCAAGCCCCGGCTTTCCGTCCTCGCTGTAGAGCCGATAGTAATAAAATTCGGCCGCCTTCTTCTGAATTTCCAGCAGCTTTGCCTTCCGGTCCGACGCTCTGCGGGCCGACTCCGAGATCTCCTGCTCGGGGAGCTCTATGCCCGCCCTGTCCGCAAGGTATTTCAGAGCCTCAACAAATGTCATGTTGTTGTACTCCATCAGAAATGTAATGACATTTCCGCCCGCATGACAGCCGAAGCAGTAATAGAGCTGCTTCGACGGTGTCACATGGAATGACGGCGTCTTCTCATTATGGAACGGGCACAGGCCCTTGTAATCGGACCCGGTATGCTTCAGCTGCACATACTGCCCGATGATGTCGACGATATTGGTTCTCCGGATAATTTCCTCGATCAGCTCGTCTGAATATCTCATAATCCTTTTCTCTTTTCACCTGCCCTTACATTTTGCTCCATGACTTCGGAATGAACAGGTCCTCGAATTTTGCCTTGGAGTACTGGTCCGTCATGCCGCTGATATAGTCGCAGACAGCCCGCTCCACAGGCTCCTCCCGTCCGGCAGCAATCCGCATGTACTCCTCGGGCATTTTCTCCGGATGACTCATGTAATATGTGTACAGCTGCTGAATCATGGAAATGGCCTTCGACTCCTCGCTCTTAGCGGTCGGGTTCGAGTACAGATTTTCGAACATAAAGCGCCGCAGGTCCCGCATGGCCCTGTCGATGTCCGGTGACATCGCAATCTCCTCCGATCCGCGCGAGTTCCTGACAATATCATGAATAAATGTATTCAGCCTCTCCCGCGTTGACCGCCCGAGCAGCTCGCGCAGGTTCGCAGGGATGTCCTCCTCCTTCAGAATGCCCGCCCGCTCCGCGTCATCCATGTCATGATGAATATAGGAGATCTTGTCGCAGAGTCTCACGATCTGTCCCTCAAGCGTCGCCGGATGCCTTGAGAGGCCGTGGTTTCTCATGCCGTCCAGAACCTCCCATGTCAGATTCAGGCCCCTCCCGTTTTTCTCGAGCACCTCCGCGACACGCACGCTCTGCTCGCTGTGGACAAAGCCGAGCGGGCAGACGGAATTCAGTGCCCGCTCCCCGGCATGGCCGTACGGTGTGTGACCGAGATCATGGCCGAGCGCTATGGCCTCGACAAGGTCCTCATTGAGCCGCAGACACCTCGCGACGGTCCGCGCTGTCTGCGACACCTCCAGCGTATGGAGCATGCGTGTCCTGTAGTGATCGCCCTTCGGCGACAGGAACACCTGCGTCTTGTCCTTCAGACGGCGAAACGCCTTGCAGTGGACAATCCGATCGCGGTCGCGCATGTAGCAGGTCCGGATGTCGCACTCCTCCTCCGGCCTGGCGCGTCCTCTCGACGTGTCGGCATGAGAGGCGGACGCACTGAGTATCTTCCATTCATTTTTCTCAAGCTCTTCTCTGACAAGCATGGCAAAGCACCTCCGATCCGATGATCTGTCGCTCTCAAAAGAACTGTCTATATATTATTTCCGCGCCGTATACAAAAATCCTTTATTTTTTTATTCAGCACCCCTCAGGAAACAGATGAAATCCGGACGGAGAACTTGTTCGCCGGACGGTTTCATTCGTTTCCTGATGGGCGGACAAGCGGCGAAGCCGCTCTGTCCGCCCACAACGAGGAACGCGAAGCGTTCCGAGTCTGGGGGCTGAATCATTACGTCAGATCTTGTCCGCCCACAACGAGGAACGCGAAGCGTTCCGAGTCCGGGGGCTGAATCATTACGTCAGATCCTGTCCGCCCACAACGAAACGCGCATAAAAAGGCCGCGCGGAGCAGAAATCTCTGCCTCGCGCGGCACTCATAATGCTTATCAATCAATTCGGGAATCAGTAGACACCCTGAGCAAGCATAGCCTCTGCAACCTTCTCGAAGCCCGCGATATTCGCGCCAGCTACGTAATTGCCCGGCATACCATACTTCTTTGCTGCTGCATCGATCGTATCTGCGATACCTGTCATGATGCTCTTCAGCTTCGTGTCAACTTCCTCTGCGCTCCAGGAGAGACGCTCGGAGTTCTGGCTCATCTCAAGAGCAGATGTTGCAACGCCACCTGCGTTGGATGCCTTGCCCGGTGTGAAGAGAACGCCCTGGCTCTGAAGATACTTTGTAGCCTCCAGTGTCGTCGGCATGTTTGCGCCCTCGAAGACACCCTTGACGCCGTTTGCGACAAGCGTCTTCGCATCGTCGAGATTCAGCTCGTTCTGTGTAGCGCACGGAAGTGCATAATCAACCTTGACTGTCCAGACGCCCTTGCCCTCATGATATTCAGAATTCGGTCTCTGTGCCTTGTACTCTGTCAGGCGGGCACGCTTGACTTCCTTGACGTCCTTCAGGACTGCGACATCGATTCCGTCCGGATCATAGATCCAGCCTGTGGAATCAGAAACCGTGACAACCTTCGCGCCGAGCTGCTCAGCCTTCTCTGTCGCGTAGATCGCAACATTGCCTGCGCCGGAGACGGAAACAGTTGCACCCTCAAGGGACTGGCCATTCAGCTTCAGGATCTCCTGTGTATGATACAGAAGGCCATAGCCTGTCGCCTCTGTACGGATCAGGGAGCCGCCAAATGTAAGGCCCTTGCCCGTCAGCATGCCTGTGTAGTTATTTGTAATTCTCTTGTACTGGCCAAAGAGGAAACCAACCTCACGGCCGCCAACGCCGATATCACCAGCCGGAACATCAATGTCAGCGCCGACATACTTGTACAGCTCTGTCATGAATGCCTGGCAGAAGCGCATCACTTCGTTGTCGCTCTTGCCGTGCGGATCAAAATCGGAACCACCCTTTGCACCGCCGATCGGAAGTGTTGTCAGGCTGTTCTTGAAGACCTGCTCGAAGCCGAGGAACTTCAGGATGCCCGGATATACGGACGGATGGAAACGAAGGCCTCCCTTGTACGGTCCGATCGCGTTATTGAACTGAACACGATAGCCTCTCTGGACATGGACCTTGCCATTGTCATCAGTCCACGGGACACGGAATGTAATGATGCGGTCCGGCTCGACCATTCTCTCAAGAAGAGCGACCTTGCGGTACTTCTCCTCGTTTGCGTCAACGACCGGACGGATCGAATCAAGAACCTCTGTTACAGCCTGGATGAACTCCGGCTCATGCGCGTTCTTTTCCCTGACTGTAGCAAGGACTTCATCAACGTAAGACATGCTGCATACCTCCTATAATGGGTTTTTACCACCTGACCGATATTCTAGCACCTCGTTTTTTATGACACAATGCTTTTATCGAAACAATTTGGCTCATATTGTACTTTGTTCAGTGCATTAGTGGATTGAAGTATTGACAGTTGTCTTGTCATATCCAGTGTTCATTTTTCTCAGGGTAAATGTTCATGAATTATTCACAGTTCACTCATTCCTTTCTCATGATTTCCCCCTATACTTCTAATTGTTGATGAAGCAGAAACCAATCCTTTTTCTTTTTCATATTCCGCGTTAAGCGGTAACTCCTTCCTTTGAAAGAGCAGCTGTGCTGGCTGCTCTTTCTTTTTTGTGTTAAGATAAGGGCAGCTATCGTCAGGAGGATCACGCGTATGGCGGACACACAATTTCACATCGCTGTAAAAAGAGGCCACAGCAGGAAGCTCAGGTTCGGCTTCTGCCCGGTAAGCCCGAAAATCATGAACGCGGACAGAGACTGGCCGGAGAAGGAGGAGCTCTGCTGCGACACACTCTGCGGGCAGGAGCTGCTCTACCCGTTCATCCGCCGGTATTTTCATGGCAAGTTCCGCTGGAAAAATGAACTGAATCTAATGCCGTTTTCAGATGTGACGGACATGTGCCGGGAAATGCGGCGTGTCATCGGCGTGCTGAAGACAGATCCCGAATCCCCGTCCATCCGTCCGTACACAGGCGGCTTTGCGATCGACCTGCTCGTGAGCCCCGAGGACTATGACGAGCATTTCGTGGATGCCTCCGCCTCTGAAAAATACAGGGCAATCATGAGCCGCATCGGTGTCATCACCGAATTCTACGAGACCGTCTGCGGGTATCTCGAGGACGCCGTCGCGAAATTCGAGCCGAAGGGCTACACAGCGATCGCGATCTGGTCTCCGCGCTGAGCAGACCAAAGCCATCCCGAAATGATCCGGTCAGCCGTCAGTCGGACGGATTTCCGTTCATACTGTCCGAAGCAGCAAGAGACGCCCGGGAGTGGATTCATTCCTCCACTCCCGGGCGTCTCTATATGTTTATCTGATGACAATTGCCGGCACTCATCAGGACGTTATCCGCAGATTTGTGCGAAATTAAATCTCTTCTGCCCGGTGCGCGTATCGATAGGTGCGCGGCGTGCATCCGTAGTACGACTTGAACGCACGGCAGAAATACGAGACCCTCCTGTAGCCGACTCTGGCCGCGATCTCCTGCATCTGACTGTCCTCCGTGATCAGCAGGTATGCGGCCCGCTGCATCCGGCTCTGCTCGATGAATGTACCGAGTGACATGCCCTCCGATTCACGGAACAGCATGCACATGTAATTGGGCGACAGACACACGAGGCGCGAGAGCGCCGACAGTGACAGATCGTCCGCCAGATGAAGTCTGATGTACATCTTGATATATTTCAGGTTATCCTTTCCCTGCTTCTTCATCCGAAGCGCGCCCTTTCCGGAGAAGGCCTCTTCATCATCCCCGAAAATCAGCGTCTCTGTCTGCTTCTTCGCAGGGCTCAGCTCCACAGCCTCCGCGCAGCTGTCCCGGAACCCCGACTGCAATTCCCTGAGGTCAGTCAGAAGAATTCCCTGCCCCGATTTCTTCATGACCGCCTGAGCTTCCTCAATGGTATTCACACGTACAACATCAGAATTTCCATCTGCAGCTGCCAGCTGCCTTGTGATGTTGTTGTACAGTTCTTCTTCCCCCGTTATCAGGATGTAATGATAGATTTTTTCCATCCTACCTCTCCCTTCGCTGTAGAAAAAATGACCATAGCGTGTTGCCATTTCCATGATACCTGCAGATAACCCATGCAATACTGCCGCTTTGCCGGTGTGCGGTTGCCATAGGAAGTGGATTTGTCATTATACAAAAGTCCCCTTCGTTTTTCTCTCAATATTGCAGCAGGAACTGGTAACGGGTTTAATATATCATAAATTTTCCGGATGTCTACACAATTGAAGAATGTTCATACGATATTAAAATTATTGAGTAAAATAGTGCAATTCATAATCTGAATCAGCTTACATTTTTTTCATAGATAATCTGGAGGCCGCGCAGCATCAGCTCGGGATCAAGCGTGATCTCATGCCGGCAGAACGGCGTGATGACGCCTGAAAGACCTCCGGTCGCAACGACAGCCGCGTCGCTCTTCATTTCCTCGCGGATCCGGTCAATCAGGCCGTCGAGCATGGACGCCTGCCCGTAGACGATGCCGCTCTTCATGCTTGCGATCGTATTTGTCCCGACGACCCTCCCGGGATCGTCAAGGGAAATGCGGGGCAGCTGCGACGTCTCCGACGAGAGTGCATTCAGGGAGATATTTACGCCGGGGATAATAAGGCCCCCGCGAAACGCCCTGTCCTCATCGACATAGCAGACGGTCGTCGCCGTCCCCATATCGATAATGATGACCGGCGCGCCGTAGAGCGCGATGGCCCCGACTGCATCGACAACGAGGTCAGCCCCGAGGGCCCGCGGATTGTCGATCTTAAGCTTCAGTCCGTTCCTCACGCCCGGACCCACGACAAGCGCGGTGCGGCCCGTGACCATGCGGACCGCGCTCTTTAAGACACCGGTGAGCGGCGGAACGACGCTCGATATAATGGCTCCCTCGATGGCAGACGGGCTGATGCCCCTGATCTCGAGAATTGTGTGAAGAAGCACGCCGTACTCCGTGTCCGTCTTTCCGAGGTCCGTCGCGACCCGCTCCGTCATCACGATGTTCTTTCCGTCAAGAACGCCGATTTCCGTGTGTGTATTGCCCATGTCAAATGCAAGCAGCATCTCATTTTCCTCCGGTTATCCGTTGTCCGATATCCCATAGAAGTCCGCGTCTCTGTCGTGGTTCGTCAGCTCATCGTAAATCAGGCATTTGTAATTCTCAATATCATTCTGAACCGTCTGCTCGAGGTTCTCATCACTCCAGAGATGGGCCTCACCGTCAGAGTCCAGATAGCCGTATGCGTTCATCGCCGGGATATCCTCTCTCTGCTGCATGAGATAATCGTTGTAGCCTGTCGACTGGAGCCCTGTGAGGCTCAGAAGGTAGCTCGACAGATAGTTGGCCGACATCGTCTGGTCCTTCGCCTCCGGGATGTCGTAGTTCGCCCAGATAAAGTATCTGGTCGTGTACATCATTTCCTCCTGGTCAGCCGTCAGGTCATCGAGGCTGTTCGTCCCGAGGCAGTACTCCCAGAAGTCATCGCCGATCTGCGGCTGATGGTCACCCCAGAAGCAGATCAGCGTCTTCTGATCGCTCTGACTGTAGTAATTGATCAGCTGCTCGACCGCCTGGTCCGTGAGCTGGATGAGCGACAGGTACTGCTCCGCCTGTCCCTTGTTCGTTCCGTTGAAATTGAGAACGCTGACCGTGCTCTGAAATGCCGGGTTCTTGTACTCGCTGTGGTTCTGCATCGTGACATTGAAAATGAATGTCTTCTGCCCGGCCTTCTTATTTTCCGTCTGCTTCTCAATCTCCTTCACGTCGGCCATGTCGCTCACGAAGCCGCGCACCAGCTCATCGCCGTCAAAGTAGTTGTCGAGCGACAGGAAGTCGTCAAATCCCATCCGCGGATACACAAACTCGCGGTTCCATCCGTTCTTGTAGTACGGGTGCATCGCCGTGACCGTATACCCCTGGGCGCTCAGCGTCCGCGCGAGCGAGTACTGGTCCTGCTTGATAAAGGAGTTGTAGACGACCGTCGACGGGGACAGAACGCAGGAATTGCCTGTCAGGAATTCGTACTCGGTGTTCGCTGTCGTTCCGCCCTTGACGGAGACGAGCAGCTTTCCCTCCTGCGTGTTGTCACTCATCGAATTGATGAACGGCATGACATCTGTGCTTGTCTGAAGGCCCGGATAAATCGACAGATCTGAGAACGCCTCATCCATGATGCAGATGATATTTTCCGGGACGACGCTGGAGGAATCCGTGCCGCCATCAGCGCTGCTGTCAGCAGTCTCATTCGCCTTCTTCTCCGACGTGCTGATGATCTTGCTGACCGTGTCCGACGAATACGTATCCGGTGCCTTCGGGAATGACGCCTTGGCAAATGCAAAGAACCCCGACTCCATACCGAACAGTCTGTATGTGTACCACGGCTGCCAGTCACGGAGCCAGATGCCCTGGTCCGTCAGGAAATCCGTGTGGAACAGGAGCCCGACGAAGCCGGCAGCGATGGCCACGGAGACAGCCCGGGACGCAAGCTTTCCCGGAATTCTGCGGAAATTGTGCCAGTATCCGGCATGGATATAGAGACCGCACACGGCGCAGGTGAGCGCAAGGCACGCGACCATCTCCCAGTTCGGCTCATAGGAATAATTGCCGGACACATTGAGCGCCGTCTGGAACGATGCCAGATCAATAAACTGCAGCGGGACGCCGCGGAACTGCTGCACGAAATAATTCGCAGCTCCCCACGCAAAGAAGAAGCAGTTTCCGACGATCATGCCGAGGCTGACCGAATTTACGATAAAAACAAGAATGAGATAGATGGCAAGCGTGATGAAAATGCCCAGCCAGATATACCTCGTCTCCATACTGTACAGATAATAGTTATTGATCAGCTCGATCTCATAGAAGCTGAGCACCGCGTTCGCAAATATAACAGCAAATGCAATGACAGTCCGGACGGGACTGCCGAACGCGTAGCGTTTCTCCTTCCTGTCACGCTTTGAAAAATACGTCGCACGGATGCCGTCGAGTCCGACCAGAACCGTGAGCACGACAAGAAAGATAAATACCGCCTCGCGGCAGCTCTCGAGCGGAACGATCACCTGTACCGTCGACAGCGTGTCCGCACTGAAGAAAAGATCTCTGAAGTAGAAAAGAATAGCAAGAACAATGACTGTGGGAATCAGTCTCAGAATTGCGAAGACCGGACGAATGCGTTTTCTGCCCGTCTTCTGCTCCATTAGCTCCGACAAATGAAAATCCTCCGTAAATACTGCGCGGGAGGAGGCTGCTGCCGTCCTCCCGCTGATGTCTTATACCCTTGAGACGGGCCTTGTGGCCTCCTTAAGCCACGCGAGCTCCTCTCCGTCAAGGAGCGGAGAAACCTTTTCGCGGACCATCGCGTGGTACTCATTGAGCCGGAGCAGGTCTGTGTCTGTCATATACGCAGGATCAATTGCATCAAGATCGATCGGGATATAAGTGAGCGGCTCAAACTTCAGGAATTCACCGAATTCCGTCGTCGCAGCCGGCACGCAGAGCGTGATGGACTCCGTGCGGATGCCGTACTCTCCCTCGCGGTAGATGCCCGGCTCGTCCGATGTGATCATGCCGGCTTCCATCGCGGGGTCCTCCGCATTGCGCCTCGGTCTTCCGATTCTCTGCGGTCCCTCGTGGACGTTCAGAATATAACCGATGCCGTGGCCGGTCCCGTGGTTGAAGTCGAGCCCATACCGCGCGAGCGGCTCACGCGCAATCGCATCGAGCTGAGTGCCTGTCGTCCCCTTGGCAAACACGGCGTTCATCAGGGCAAGGTTCGAGACGGCAACAAGTGTGAAGTCGCGCTTCATTTTCTTTGAGACCTCGCCGAAGACAATCGTCCGGGTCTCATCCGTCGTTGCGCCCATGTACTGTCCGCCTGCATCGACAAGCAGCATGCCGGGAGCATCGACCCTGCTGCAGGACGCCTCTGTCGGCGCATAGTGTGCCATCGCGGCATTGGCGCCGAACGCGGAGATCGTCGGAAATGAGAGCTCCATGAAGCCCGGAATCTCCGCGCGGAGCGCATCGATTTTAGCCGCAGCGGAAATCTCCGTGACATCCTCTCCGGCAGCGACAGCCTTCTTGAGCCAGTAGATAAACCGGCACACCTGCGCGGAATCAAGCAGATAGAACTTCTTTGAATTTTCAATCTCGACGGCATTCTTGACTGCCTTCAGCATCTCCGTCGGATTCTGATGATTGATGACCTGCGTCTTCTCCCTGAGGAGATGAACGAGCGTATCATTCGTCGCCGAGTTGTCGATCATGACCGCTCCCTCAAAATGATAGTCCTGCAGATAATCAAACAGATCGTGATAGTCGTGAAGCTTGATCCGCTTCTCTCTCGCCCACAGGGACAGCGTGTCCGTGACGACCTCGTCCTGAATGAACAGGTCGAACGTGCTGCGGCCGATCAGCGCATAGGATAGCGCAACCGGATTGCACTGGATATCACGCCCGCGAAGGTTCGTCAGCCACATGATATCATCGAGCTTTGAAAGAAACAGGTAGGCTGCGCCCGCCTCGAGAAATTTCTCACGGACCTTGTCCAGCTTGCTCTCAAATGACTCTCCTGCAAGCGAGTCCGGAAGAATCGTCACAGGATTCTGTGGAAGAGCCGGCCTGTCAATCCAGATCTTCGACGGCAGATCAGTGCGTCCCTCGATGCGGCAGTGCCGCGACGCGGCGATCCGTCTGTACCCGGCTCCCGTATCCGCGTTCACGCAGCGGCCGTCAAAGCCGAGCACCATACCGTCATGAAGCGTATCCTGCAGGAATTTTCCGACTGTCGGAACTCCCGGTTCTCCGGATTTCATGAGATGAACGCCGGTCCCCTCAAGCTCTCCCTGAGCGGAAATGAAATACCGTCCGTCAGTCCACAGATAGGCGCCGGTCGCATCGATCACCAGAACGACATTGTCGCTCGTGCAGCCCGTAAAATACTCGACGACCTTGAACCGGTCACCGACATACTCCGAGGCATGGCAGTCAGACGTTGTCATGAGATACACATCGATGCCGGCGCGCTTCATTTCCGCGCGCAGCATGGACAGTCTGGATACAATTGTCTCTTTATCAGTCATAATCTCCTCCATGGCATTGCCCGTGCGGACTCCCGTATCTAACGGTGCCTGCGCACCTTCTGTCAGCAATGCAAGATACGGTGCCATTATAGCACAAAATCACTGCTGTGTCGTTCCAACGTTCCAATCAGCTTCTCCAGGCGCCGCCAACGCAAAAAGACCGCCGCACCAATGGTGCGACGGTCCTTTTGCGTCGTATCAGTAATAATTACTTGACCTGACCCTGCTTCAGAGCAGCCTGAGCTGCAGCGAGGCGGGCAATCGGAACGCGGAACGGGCTGCAGGAAACGTAGTCCATGCCAACGCTGTTGAAGAACTCGATGGACGCCGGATCACCGCCGTGCTCACCGCAGACACCGCAGTGCAGGTACGGATTCGTCTTGCGTCCGCCCTCAACAGCGATTCTGATCAGCTTGCCGACACCTGTCTGATCCAGCTTTGCGAACGGATCGGACTCAAGGATCTTGGCGTTCATGTAAGCGTCAAGGAACTTGCCGGAGTCATCACGTGAGAAGCCATATGTCATCTGTGTAAGGTCGTTTGTACCGAAGCAGAAGAAATCAGCCTCTGTAGCGATCTCATCAGCGATGAGAGCAGCTCTCGGGATCTCGATCATTGTACCGATCGTGTACTTAAGTACTGCGCCGGCCTTCTCGATCTCCTCGTCAGCTGTTGTCTTGACGATCTTTCTGACATAACGAAGCTCACGCTTGGAGGATGTCAGCGGGATCATGATTTCCGGAGCGATCTTCCAGTCCGGATGAGCCTTGGAAACCTTGATTGCTGCACGGATGACAGCTCTTGTCTGCATCTGAGCGATTTCCGGATACATAACTGCGAGACGGCAGCCACGGAGACCCATCATCGGGTTGACTTCCTTGAGACCAGCGATGACGTTCTTGATTTCCTCGACCGTCTTGCCCTTCGCATCAGCGAGCTTCTTGATCTCTTCCTCAGTTGTCGGAACGAACTCATGAAGCGGCGGATCCAGGAAACGGATTGTTACCGGCTTGCCCTCCATAACCTCATAGAGCTGCTCGAAGTCGCCCTGCTGAAGCGGAAGGATCTTGGCAAGTGCTGCCTTTCTCTCTTCAACTGTATCAGAGCAGATCATCTCACGGAATGCATCGATTCTGTGACCCTGGAAGAACATATGCTCTGTACGGCAGAGGCCGATGCCTTCTGCGCCGAGCTCGAATGCCTTCTTCGCATCTGCCGGTGTATCAGCATTTGTTCTGACCTGCATTCTTCTGAACTCATCAGCCCAGGACATGATCGTCTTGAAGTCCTCATCCTCGATTGCGCCCTCCTGGATCGGAAGTGCACCGTCGTAGATGTTACCTGTGGAGCCATCGAAGGAGATGACATCACCTTCATGGTATGTCTTGCCGCCGAGCTGGATTGTCTTTGTATCAGCATCAACAACCAGTTCCTTGCAGCCTGCGACGCAGCAGGAGCCCATACCACGGGCAACGACTGCAGCGTGGCTTGTCATACCGCCGCGTGCTGTGAGGATACCCTGAGCAGCCTTCATGCCTTCGATATCTTCCGGAGAAGTCTCGAGACGGACAAGAACGACCTTCTCACCCTTTGCTGCAGCAGCCTTTGCGTCCTCAGCTGTGAAGACGATCTTGCCGGAAGCAGCGCCCGGAGCAGCCGGAAGGCCCTTGCCGATCAGTGTTGCAGCCTTGACAGCTTCCTTGCTGAAGGAGCCATGAAGCAGTGTATCAAGGTTACGCGGCTCGATGTCAAGGACAGCCTTCTTCTTGTCGATCTTGCCTTCCTTGACGAGGTCGTTCGCGATCTTCAGAGCAGCGCGTGCTGTTCTCTTGCCGTTGCGGCACTGAAGCATGTACAGCTTGCCATGCTCGATCGTGAACTCCATATCCTGCATGTCTCTGTAGTGATCCTCGAGCTTGTTGGAGATGGCGATGAGCTCCTTGTAGATCTCCGGAAGAGTCTTCTTGATCTCATCGATCTTCATCGGTGTGCGGGCACCGGAGACGACATCCTCGCCCTGCGCGTTCATAAGAACCTCTGCGTAGAACTTGTTCTCGCCTGTAGCCGGGTCACGGGAGAAAGCAACACCTGAACCGGAATCATCACCCATGTTACCGAATGCCATCATCTGGACGTTGACTGCAGTACCCCAGGAATACGGGATATCGTTGTCACGGCGATAGACGTTCGCACGCGGGTTGTCCCAGGAACGGAAGACAGCCTTGACAGCCTCAATCAGCTGTACCTTCGGATCTGTCGGGAAGTCTGTTCCCTGATTCTCCTTGTACATAGCCTTGAACTGCTTGACGAGGTCCTGAAGATCTGCTGTGTCAAGCTCGGTATCCATTGTGACACCCTTCTGAGCCTTCTTGACATCGATGATCTTCTCGAACTCGCTCTTGGAGATGCCCATGACGACATCAGAGAACATCTGAATGAAACGTCTGTAGCAGTCCCATGCCCAACGCGGATTCTTGGACTGCTCAGCGAGAGAGTCGACAACATCCTCATTGAGACCGAGGTTAAGAATTGTATCCATCATGCCCGGCATGGAAGCGCGCGCACCGGAACGGACAGAAACAAGAAGCGGGTTCGTCTTGTCGCCGAACTTCTTGCCGGTGATCTGCTCCAGCTTGCCCATGTACTCAGCGATCTGGCCCTGAATCTCATCGTTGATGATCTTGCCGTCATCGTAGTACTGTGTGCAGGCCTCTGTCGTAATTGTAAAGCCCTGGGGTACCGGTAAGCCAAGGTTTGTCATCTCTGCGAGGTTTGCACCCTTGCCGCCGAGAAGCTCACGCATGTTGGCATTACCTTCGGTAAATAAATACACCCATTTCCTTGCCATTGTTCTGTTTCCTCCTAGATAAAATTGAACATCTATCAAATGAGCATTAGTATTGTAACATATTTGATAAAAGTTGCAAACACGAAAAGCCTCCGTATTGCACAAAGAACACGGAGGTTTTTCATCAGGCTGCCGGAAACTGCCCCTTCACATCAGAGAAGTTCCTGGTAGCCGGGCTTGTAGAGATGGCGCGGAATGCCGTCGACCATGATCGGCGCGACATCGCCCTGAATGAGCGGTCTGACATAGGTGATGAATTCATTTGTCACATAGGTGCCTTCCTCATTGACCCACTCTCTCGGGACGAGGCGCTCGTCGTTTGCGATCTTGTGGACATCCTTGACCTCTGTGCCGGCCTGATACGGATCATCGGAGAGACGCTTGATGACGACCATCTTGCCGCTGTCTCCCTCATCCGCCGACTTCATGGCCGCGCCGCCGACCTCGTAGGCCTCGAGGATATCGACTCTCGACGCGCAGTGGCTTGCGGACCGCTGCAGCGTGGACAGCTCGATCGCACGAGTCTTGCAGCCGATTCTCTTTGCGAGGATGCTGCACAGAACGCGCGCCGTACCTGTCAGCTGCTTATGTCCGAACGCGTCGACATAGTCCTCATCCTCATTTCCGAGCTCCATGACGTACTTGCCGTCCGCCGTGCGGATGCCCTCGGAGACACAGACGACGACGGAATTCTTCTTCTTGAGGAGGCCCTCGCACTTCGCGACGAAGGCGTCCACATCAAACGGAAGCTCCGGGAGGTAGATGGCATCCGGACCGTCGCAGTCCTCACCCTTCGAGAGTGCGGAGGCACCGGTCAGCCAGCCGGCGTTCCTGCCCATGATCTCAACAACGATGACCTGGCCGTGCGGATTTCTCATGGACCAGCCGTCGCGGATGATTTCCTTCACGGATGTTCCGATGTACTTGGCTGCGGAGCCGTAGCCCGGCGTGTGATCCGTCAGCGCGAGGTCATTGTCAATCGTCTTCGGGCAGCCGACGAAACGGATCTCGGAGCCCGTGATAATGCCGTAATCCGACAGCTTCTTGATTGTATCCATCGAATCGTTGCCACCGATATAGATAAAGCAGTCGATCTCGAGGTCCTCGAGGATCTTAAAAATCTTCTCATAGAGGGCCTGATTCTCATGGATCTCCGGAAGCTTGTAGCGGCAGCTGCCAAGGTAAGATGCAGGCGTGCGCTTCAGAAGCTCCGCGTCAAGTCCGTTCGTGATATGCTCGGAGAGATCGATGTAGCGACCCTCCATGAGGCCCTGCACGCCGTGAAGCATGCCGTATACCGTCTTGTATCCGCGGTCCTTTGCGGTCCGGTAGACACCCGCAAGTGACGAATTGATCGCGGCCGTAGGGCCGCCGGACTGGCCGACAATGACATTTCTCTTTTCACGTTTTTTCATTTGGCTGTACCTCCCATCGGGCTCTTCCGCCCTTCTTCAACTAGGTACATATTTTACAATGATTTCCCGCGTCATTCAAGTTTTACTGCGCATTATGTCATATTTTTAACATTAAATTTGCATGTTTTCGTCATTTTGACATATCGTGTGGCGCATGAGAACAGCAGACGCCGCTTCGCCTGTCTGACGGAAGGACGCAAAGGCCCGGCCGCAGCGCTCCTTGCGCCGGGCCGGGTCCCGTGAAAAAACAGTATATTTATTGTAAGGTTCAGCCAAGCTTTGTCCCGCAGTTCGGGCAGAACTTCGGCGGGTTAGCCGCGTCCTGGAACTGATAGCCGCAGTTCGGGCAGAAGGCCTTCTTCTGCGCCTCCGGTCTCTTTGATCCGCAGTTCGTGCAGAAATTTCCCGTGTTCACAGTGCCGCATGAGCACGTCCACGTATTTCCGCCCTGCTGCGGCTGCTGTACCTGCTGCGCCTGTGCCGCTTCTCTTGCGGCCTGCCCCTGCTGCATGAGGCCCGAGATATTCGCACCGCCGCCCATGCCGTTCATCATCGCCATGCCGGCAAAGCCATTCACCGCGCCGTTTGCATTTGCGCCTGCCGCCTGCATGGCCTGCGTCTGGCCCATGCCCATGTATGCGCCGAGCATGGACGGATCTGTGTAACCCTTCGTCTCCTGATACTTTTCAATCTTCTGCTTGCTCGCGTCGTCCGCGTCCATCATGCCGATCGCGATCCGGAAGATCGAGATGCCGCGCGCCTCACTCCAGGACTTGTCGAGGATCTGATCGACGTCCTCCGTGAGCTTCTCTTCATTTGCCGCGATCTCCGTGTAGCCGATGTGGAGCTTTGAGAGCTGACCGACGCCCTGGCGGATCGCCGCGATCGCCTCTGTCTTGATCTGCGGCTCGATATCCGCGCGCGTGATGAGTCCGTTGCCGTCCGCGCCGGCCTTCTGCGCGCCGATCACCGAGAAGAATTTCGCCGGATCTGTAATCTGAATCGAGTACATGCCGTTGCCCATCAGCGTCGTCGCGATGTGCCAGCACGGCTTTCCCGTGTTCATATCCGTCTCCCAGTGATCGAAGACGATGTTGCCGGAGCCCCATTTGAAGCCCTGGATCTCACCGAGGTTGATGTAGTACACGCGCTGCGTGTTCGTGCGTGAGCCGCCCGCGAGAAATGACTGGCCGAACTGTGAGGCGAGCGCCTTGAGGCCCTTGTTGTTTCCGCTCATGAGGGACGGTGCCTTTGATGCGTCAAATGTATAGCGCCCCGGAACTGCGCAGAAATCGACGATCCTTCCGTTCTCAACGAGAATCATGCACTGGTTCTCCTGCACGTCGATGCCCGATCCGGACGTGATGATGTTCTGGTCGCCGTGCTTTCCGGCACCCTTCTTCGAAATCCGCTCTCCGCGCTTCATGAGGACGCCGCCTGACATGTCCCCGCTCTCAAAATAGTCGACCCACATGGATTCCGCCGTCGTATTGACTGCGGTTCCTGCCGCACCGAGTACGGATGCTGCCGCTGCTATAAGTCCCATAATGTTCTCCTTTCGTGATCCGGTTTTATGCCGGTAAAATTTTATATCATCAATTTTCCAAGGGGTGCTGAATAGTTACATGATCAGAACCTGTGTCCGCCGCCGCTCGAGAAGCTCCCGCCGCCTCCGGAGAAGCCTCCTCCGGATGAGACGTGGCCGCCTCCGCCTCCATTTCCGGTGTCCTTCGGGATTCTGTGGCTCGTGACCGTCGTCCCGAGGAAATGCTGATCGTGCCGGAGCGGCGTGTACTTTGTCTCTTTAACCGGCGGCGTTGTCGACTTCGACGGCTGCGACTTGCTGTGGACAAGCACAATGATCAGAAGAACAAGCACCGTAATAACCGCGCTCGCGGCGATCGATCCGCCGGTCGGAACCAGCGCGTACACCGGATTGTCAAGCTTCTTGAAGCGCGCGAGGAATGCGTCCGCGCAGCCGTAGTAGTCACCGTCCGACGCATAGGAGTAGACGGCATTTTCCGTCTTGTCCTCCCAGTCCGCATACTTTTCCGCCGCGTATGTTCCGTGACCCGTCGCGAGAATCCAGCGGTTGCTCATATCAATCACGAAGATCATCGCATTTGCATCGTCATCCGAACCGTCAGCAGAAAGCCAGTTGTCAATGTAGAACTGCTGCGCGTACTGCTCCGTCGTCTGCGAGGAGTCCTCCGCGTCCGCCGGGATATTGTCCGCCGTCAGAATGATGATGTCGCAGTCCTTACTGCTCTCAAGGTCCTGCGCCTCTGACTCGAGAGTCTTCTTCTCATCGTCCGAGAACAGGCCCGCGTAATCGTACACGCTGCCAGATGTGTCATCGACGGTCGGAATCGTCACGTTCTCGCCGCTGTTCGTCGTGTAGGTATTGTCCGCAAGGCACGCAGATGCTCCCGCAAATACCATGCAGAGTGCGGCAAGAAGCACGGCCGCAAGGCGGGATATGGATTTCATGATTCTCATCACAGCAGCACCTCCAGAAGTCTGATCAGCATAAACAGGACCTGTGTGCCGAGAAATGTCCCAAGCGCAATCTTCAGGATCCGCATCGGGTCCTTCGGGATCTCGCCCATCATCTTGCCCGTCTGCCCGTTCATGCCAAACACATATTTCTTTCCCTTATACTCGGTGTACATCATCCATACCGGGATCATGACCTGCTCGACCTTCTGGTCGGACCACTGATACTGCTCGCTTTGGATCACCTTCGCCCCGTACGGGCCGACGTGTGACAGAACCTCCGCCGAGAGCTGTTCCTTCGCACGGGCCTTCGCGCGAGGTTCATTTTCCGACTGATCATCATCCCAGCGCTGCGTGTAAAAGCCGGCCAGATATGCGGGATTGAAGGGCTTCAGCTTCGAGAAATCAAACGGCTCGATGGAGTCCATCATCGCGTTGTCCATCTCCTTCATCGCGTCGGTCGGGACCCGCTCAAAGCTCGCCTTGCCCTCCTCGTCGATCATATACCGGGAGACCTCCGTGATCTCCTCGTCGCCGCGGACAAAGGTGCGGATGTTCTCGGCGCGGACATTCAGCATCGCCCTGCCCTCAAATGAAAACAGCCAGTACGGGACGTACATTCCCTTGATCTTCGCGGTCTGTGACTCGCGCGTGAAGAGACGCGGCGTCAGTATTGATTTCCTGCACAGCTTCTGGTACGCGGCGACGACCTCGCTCCGCTCTCTCTCAAATGGAAGCACATAGTCGGGACGAAAATCGCCCTGCACGTTGCCCTCCAGCGTGATGGCACGGTTGCAGTAGACGCAGGTCGTCGCAACCGTCTTCTTTGACGTGATAACCTCAGCCCCGCAGTTCGGGCATTTGTAGACAACGAGGTCATCCGTCGACACGGAATCATCGGTCGCCTTCGCATCTCCGGCATCCGCTGCCCCGAAAGCCCCTTCCGCCCCTGCCTGCGGAATCGTCTGGTCTGTCGCTCCCTCATCCGGCTTCCAGTCGTACTCGGACGGATCGTAGTCCGAACCGCAGTAGTCGCAGTGCAGCTTTCCGCTCTTCGGATCAAAATACAGCTCTGCACCACAATTCTTGCAGCTGTACTTTTTTGCCATGCACATGTCCTCCTTTTTTCAGAATATTATTGACAGCTGTCCTATGATTGCCAAATTACTCTCTCAATATAGCATCTCCTACCCAAAGTTACAACTGCCAAAACGTCCGCTCCACTGCGCCAAGTGTATAAGCAAAGCGGGCCGCGCGTCCCGGATTTCCCCGGGGCACACGGCCCGCCTTACTATGATTGTAATGATTCACATACCCATTCAGCTTAGAATGTGAACTTGTCGCGGAAGTAATCGCGGAGCTCTGCGATCGGGACACGAACCTGCTTCATCGTGTCTCTGTCGCGGATGGTGACCGCCTTGTCCTCCTCGGAATCAAAGTCGTACGTGATGCAGTACGGCGTTCCGATCTCATCCTCACGTCTGTAGCGCTTGCCGATCGCGCCTCTGTCGTCGTAATCGCAGTTCCAGTCCTTCGAGAGCTGTGCGTAGATCTTCTGCGCGGGCTCTGCAAGCTTCTTCGAGAGCGGAAGAACAGCAATCTTGACCGGTGCGAGCGCCGGATGGAAATGAAGGACGGTGCGGACATCGTGCTTGGCCTCATCGAGAACCTCCTCGTCGTAGGCACTGCACAGGAATGCGAGAACCATACGGTCCGCGCCGAGCGACGGCTCGATGACGTACGGGATGTACTTCTCCTTTGTCTCGTCGTCGAAGTATGTCAGGTCCTGACCGGAAACCTCCTGGTGGCGGGACAAGTCATAGTCTGTTCTGTCCGCAATGCCCCAGAGCTCGCCCCAGCCGAACGGGAATGTAAACTCGACATCGGTCGTTGCCTTCGAGTAGAAGGACAGCTCCTCCTTCTCATGATCGCGGAAGCGGAGCTCCTCCTCCTTGATGCCGAGGTCGAGAAGCCATTTTCTCATGAAGCTCTTCCAGTAGTTGAACCACTCGAGGTCTGTGCCCGGCTTGCAGAAGAACTCAAGCTCCATCTGCTCGAACTCGCGGGTGCGGAACGTAAAGTTTCCGGGAGTGATCTCATTTCTGAAGGACTTGCCGATCTGGCCGATGCCGAACGGAATCTTCTTTCTGGATGTACGCTGGACATTCTTGAAGTTCACGAAGATGCCCTGCGCTGTCTCCGGACGGAGATAGACAACGTTCTTCGCGTCCTCTGTGACGCCCTGGAAGGTCTTGAACATCAGGTTGAACTGACGGATCTCCGTGAAGTTGTGCTTGCCGCAAGACGGGCAGGGAACATTGTGCTCTTCGATGAAGTCTTCCATCTGCTTGTTGGACCAGCCGTCGACGCTGCCGCCAAGGTCGATGCCGTTCTCAGCCGCAAAATCCTCGATCAGCTTGTCCGCGCGGAAGCGCTCATGGCACTCCTTGCAGTCCATCAGCGGGTCAGAGAAGCTTCCGAGATGGCCGGAGGCAACCCATGTCTGCGGATTCATGAGAATCGCGCAGTCGATGCCGACGTTGTACGGGCTCTCCTGGATGAATTTCTGCCACCACGCCTTCTTGACGTTGTTCTTCAGCTCAACACCGAGGTTACCATAGTCCCACGTATTCGCAAGGCCGCCGTAGATCTCGGAACCCGGATATACAAATCCTCTGGATTTTGCGAGCGCTACGATCTTGTCCATCGTCTTTTCCATGATTTCAATTCTCCTTTAGGTATATACTACACATTACTAGGCATTATAATCCTTCGGAGCGCCTCCGGTAAAGGGCGAATCGAATTTTCATGGCTTTAACTATGCGTCCGCGTTACTGTTCACACGCTATCCAAAGTCGCATGCGGTCGCGAATATCAGGGCGGTATCGGGCAGACTCCGTCCTCCTCAGCTTCCCTTCGCCGCTGACACAGCGGCGAAGGGTGATCTTCGGACTCCTCCGTATAACGCCCTCACCGCTCCTGATATCGCTGACCGTTCACCGAGGTCTGGTGGCGTGTGAACTGTAACGTGTCCCCCATCAGGCTGAGATAGACGTCCTCGAGGCCGCGGGCGCCGGGAATCTCGCGGATCAGATGCTCTGTTGTATCCCAGCGGAGCACCCGCCCGCGCTTAAGAAGGATGACCTCATTGGCGATGCTCTCGATATCACTGACTACATGGGTCGAGATCAGCACGATTTTCTCTCCCGCCACTGTCTTAATGAAATCCCGGATATGGGCCCTCTCCGACGGGTCAAGACCGGCAGTCGGCTCATCGAGAATAAGAATCTGCGGATCTCCGAGCAGCGACTGCGCGATCAGAATTCTCTGTCTCATGCCGCCCGAGTATGTCTTCATTTTGCGGTACTGGACATCCGTGAGATTGACAAGCTGCAGTACCTGACCGATCTTCTCTCCAGCGAGCCGCCGCGGTATGCCCTTCAGGGCGGCCATATACCAGAGAAACTGGTCTCCGGTCCAGTCGTCGTAAAGCTTCTGCTGCTGCGGAGCATAGCCCAGCATAGCCCGGTATGCCCCGCCCATGTTGAATATGTCTTTTCCGTCCAAG
>JAZHVT010000018.1:0-39294 GCA_036453145.1 Eubacteriales bacterium | reverse complement strand
GGCCTGGAGGGCACAAGAGGCAGCTTATGAAAAGCTGAAAGTGCCGGGGACACAAAGCTGTGATGATTCGCCTGGTGCAGAGGGGCATCGGGTGAGAAACGCAGTCTGCCTGGTGCAGAGGGGCATCGGGTGAGAAACGCAGTCTGCCTGGTGCAGAGGGGCATCGGGTGAGAAACGCAGTCTGCCTGGTGCAGAGGGGCATCCGGTGAGAAAGCACGAATTCCCGGATGCAGATGAGGCTTCGGAGGAATCGATATGTTCCGGTGAGTGGGGGCAAATTGCTCCCGGGCAGGATCCATGGCATAATGAGTCCGGTGCAGTTGGAGAGAACGTGACGCGATGAGTCTGTGCAGCGGCTTCGATGCAAAAGGGGGGGGATATGTCAATGGAACGGCTTCAGGTGGGAATTTGTGAGGATGACAGTCAGGAGAGGGAGAGACTTCTGAAGATGGTCAATGCATCTGCGGAGCATGTATCGGCAGAGGTATTCGGAAGTGCCGAGGAGCTGCTGACCGCATTTTATCCGGGAAAATTTGATCTGCTTATTCTTGACATTTACATGAATGGAATGACGGGGATCGATGCGCTGGAGAAGATACGGGAGAAGGATGCGCGCGTTGTGGCTGCCATTGCTACAACGAGCAAGGACTTCGCACTCGAGTCGTACCGGCTGCGGGTGGCCAGATATCTTGAGAAGCCGGTCAGGACGGATGAGATCGAAGAGCTGCTGCGCTATGTCATCATGAAAAAGGAGTCGGAACCTCATTTTGAGTGTGAGACGGGCGGAATGCAGGTCAGAATTCCATTCGACCGTATTCTGTTTGTTGAACAGACAGGGAAAAATCTGTGCATTCATCTGGACGACGGGGATGAGCATATGGTCCGCGGTACTCTGGATGAGACGGAACAAAAGTTTCCGGAAAATTGTTTTCTTCGCTGCCACAAGAGCTATCTTGTCAACCTGGCAAAGATCAGGGATATCGACAGGGAGCTGATGACATTCGTCATGGAGGACGGACAGCAGGTGCATATTGCAAGACGAAGCTTCTACGCTGCGAAGCGTGCGTATGAGCAGTACCTGTTCCGTGCGGCAGGCGGAGAAGAAGCGTGAGAAATGGCAATGATTCAGTATTAGGAGGAGTACAATTTATGAACTACGAACTGACAGGCGATGCGGGCTCACAGATGGCAAGAATCTTCCTCGGAAACGGAGAGACGGCGAAGATCGAGAACGGCGCGATGGTCTATATGCAGGGCGTCACGCTTGAGGGCAAGCTGAACAGCGGCAAGAAGGGTCTCGGCGGTCTTCTCGGTGCCATCGGCAGAAGCTTAACAAGCGGCGAGAGCATGTTCATCACACAGGTTGTCGGACAGGCGAGCGACGGTGTCGTGGCGATCGCTCCGGCGCTTCCGGGAAAGATCATGAAGCTTGAGGTCGGAGCGCAGCAGTACCGCCTCAATGACGGCGCGTTCTTTGCGTGCGACAGCACGGTCAATTATAAAATGCAGCGCCAGAATGTCAGCCAGGCTGTATTCGGCGGTTCAGGCGGTCTCTTCGTCATGGAGACGGAGGGACAGGGCGACCTTCTGATCAGCTCCTTCGGCGATCTCATCGAGGTCGAGTGCACGCCGTCAAAGCCGGTCAGCATCGACAATGAGCATGTCGTCGCCTGGGACGCGAGTCTTAGTTACAGCATCGAGGTTGCATCTGGCGCGTTCGGCGTCACGACAGGTGAGGGCCTCGTCAATAAATTCACAGGCAGCGGAAGAATTCTGATCCAGACCAGAAATATCCACTCCCTTGCAGAGGCAGTCAAGCCGTTCCTTCCGGACAAAACATCGGGAGACTGAGATTCGCGGCCGCGTGTGATCTTGTATGTGTGCAGTAATATAAAAACGGCCTTCGGCTATTCCGGAGGCCGTTTTTGTTTGCATTTGCAGGAAAATATGAGACAATAAAACAGCATAGGAAAAATCAGAGACGGGGTGGGGACCCTGTCATGAATGAGCACAGAGTGGAAACGGAGGGGGAGGTTTCTGCAAAGCTTCAGCCGCGCGGGCATGGCGCAGCCGGGGAAGGAATTGACTGAATGAATGATTCGGATCTGTGGAACAGATGGATGGTGTGGATCCGCTGGATTCTGATCGGTGTGTTCTGCGTCAGCGCCTTGTGTCTGATTATCGGAGCGCTCTCACACTATCACAGGGGCCAGTACGTCGGAGAAGCGGAGCCCGTCAGAAAAGTCAGTACGGCCACTCTGACGAGAAACGGTGCCGCAAAAGAGATCAGCCTGCCGGCTAAGATCGAGGATCTTGAGCCGGGAGAAAAGGTCACGCTGACCTTTCATTTTACAAATGAACTGACCGACTGCTATGCAGAGGTGCGGACCGCATTCGCGCCGCTCACTGCAGAGGTGAACGGGAAGACTGTCTTTACGTTCGGCGATCCGCAGAAGAGGCCATCGTTCATGAAAGACCCGGGCACGACAATCCATCTGATTCCGATTGACGCGACGGGGAATATCACCGTGACGCTCACCTACACGGCGCCGAACACGCGGGATTCCATTTCGGTCCCGAATCTCTACGTATCCAATCAGTCGGGGATTTTCCGGCGCTATCTGTTTTCAGAGGGCGACGTAATGGCCGAGAGCTTTGTTATGCTTGTCGCCGGAATTCTTCTTATTTTTGTCTCGCTGATTGTGATTCAGATGGACAGAAAGGGGATCCTCTTTCTCTGGCTTGGAGGCTTCATGACCCTGACGGGTCTGTGGGGCTGCAGCAACTGCGATATGATCCTGTTCCTGTTCAATGCGCCGGATCTGTTTTATATAATCAGCTATCTGAGCTTCTTCAGCCTGCTGCTTCCGCTGGAGCTTTTTCTTGAGGAAAGTATTTCATTTCACTGGAGACTGCCGCTTGATATCCTGAAAATGGTTCTTGTGGGGCTCCTTCTGGCGGCCGTCGTGCTGCAGCTGACAGGAACGGTTATGTTCACGCAGACCGTGCATGTTTATCAGGTCCTTCTTCCGGTATCTGTCTTCGCATTTACGATCTCCGTGATTTATGAGGTTGCCTTTTGCAGGAATAAGCCGGCGCTTCTGTGGACCCCGCCAATGCTGCTGCTGTCGGGGGCATGTATTCAGGAGCTTCATTACTATGCTTCATCCAGCGTGTATTCGAGCTCGCGGTATTTTATTCTCGGAGCCGCCCTGTTCTGCGCGTTCATGTGTTTTATCGGGGCTCTGCAGATCAGACAGGGCATTCAGGTGTCGCGGAGAGAGAAGGAACAGGAATTTGAGCTCTCGATGATGAACCTGGAAATCGGCGATCAGAAGAAATATCAGGATACGCTGCTTAAGAAGGAGAAGGAGCTGCGCAGACAGCGGCACGACTATCGGCATCAGCTGACAGTCCTGCAGGAATACGCAAGGAGCGGAAAGCTGGATGAGCTGAATGACTACATTCTCAGGATGCAGGACGCGATTCCGGTCATTAAAGAGGTGAGATACACAGAGAATCCGGCCGTGAATGCCGTCGTCTCATACTACGCCCAGGAGGCAGAGAAGGCCGGCGCTGCCGTGAAGCTTCATATCGATCTTCCGGAGCAGCTGCCTCATGACATGGAGCAGAACCTGTGCATCGTATTCGGCAATCTCCTTGAAAATGCGGCGGAGGCGATCGGCAGGATGAGTGATGAGTCCGGCGCAAAGCGGTATGTCCATCTTGCGACCGCCATGCATCTGGGGAAGCTTGTGATCCATATGGAGAACAGTATGGAGGGCAGGCCAAGAAAATGGGGGACGCTTCTTTATCTCGAGCAAGCGGGAGGAGGTCGGTATCGGCCTTACCAGCGTTGCGAATATCGCGTCTCTTCACGGCGGCCGGGCTGTGTTCTGTGCCGAGAAGGGAAGGTTCCTGTCGGATGTGTATTTCCGGCTGGATGAAGCACAGTGACGGAATGTGCGGGGCGCATAAAGAGTAAAAAATTCTGTGCGGGAGGAAAGATGCCTCCTGCATGGCTGTGATAAAACGAAGAAAGGCGGAACATATGATCTGGCACAAATATACGATTCATACGACAGAGGAAGCGGAGGATGCCGTGAGCTACATGCTCTATGAGCTCGGGATCACGAGCATCGAGATCAGTGACCGGAAGCCGGTCGATCCGGCCTCGAACGGAGGGCTGTTCGGAGACGTTGTCCCGGACATGCCGGAGGACGATCATCTGGCGGAAATTTCATTTTATACATATGACAAAGAGGAAGGGGAGAATATCCTGGTACAAAACGGCGTCGGTATGGCTGCGCCTGATGACAGGGAGGACAGTCCGGAGCTGATCGCGGCCGTGAAACAGGGCCTTGAGGAAATGCGGAGCTACATGGACATCGGCGACGGAACGGTCACGGAGCATGACACGGCGGATGAGGACTGGGCCAACAACTGGAAGGAGCATTTTCACAGCTTCGAGGTCGGAGATGTGCTGATCGAGCCGACATGGGAGTCTGATCCGGAGAAGGAGAAAGAAGCGGCTGTCACGCTGCGCATTGATCCGGGCGAGGCGTTCGGAACGGGCGCACATGAGACGACAAAGCTTGCCATTCAGGGAATCCGCAAGTATATCCGCCCGGGAGATGTCGTGATGGACATCGGGACGGGCAGCGGCATACTCGGAATTCTTGCGCTGAAGAGCGGCGCATCGCATGTGTTCGGAACAGATATTGACGACAACACACTTCCGGCGATCACGGAGAATCTGGAGCAGAACGGAGTCGATGAGACACGCTTTCAGAGAGTGCTCGGCGATATCGCAAGCGACAGACACGTGCAGGAGCTTGCCGGACATGAGTGCTATGACCTGATTACCGCAAATATCATTGCGGAAATCCTTGAGGGGATCACGCCCGTCATCCCCGGCCTTCTGAAGAAGGATGGTATCTATATCACATCGGGAATTCTCACGGAGCGGGAGAAGATGGTCACAGATGCCGGTAAGAAGGCGGGACTTCGCGTGCTCGAGATCAACCGGATGGGCGACTGGTCGAGCGTCATTTTCAAAAGGTAAGTGCACCCCTGGGAAGTGATGAAACTCGGACGGAGGGCCTGCTCGCCGGGAGGGGTCAGCGGATTTTCGTGGGGCGAACAAACGGCAAGGCGCTCTGTCCGCCCCGCAATGAGGAACGCGAAGCGCTCCGAGCTTGGGGCCGAATCACTGCGAATTCAGTTGTAGCGGACCTCCATGAGGGTCAGTCCGCAGGCGGGGGCCGTCGGGCCGGCGAGCTTGCGGCTGTGCGACTCGAGAAGCGCATTCATCGACTCGGGATCGCGCTTCCCCTCGCCGACCTCGATCAGCGTTCCGACGAGAATCCGGACCATGTACTGGAGGAAGCCGTCGCCGACAAAGCCGATATCAATCTCGTCCTTCGTCTCAGTGATGCGGATTGTCCGCAGAGTCTGGACCGTCGACTTGTTCATGTGCGGATTGCCGCAGAATGAACGGAAATTGTGCGTGCCGATCAGCTGAATGGTCGCGACCTTCATCGCGCTGACATCGAGGCTTCCCTTATATTCGTAGACGTATTTTCTGTCAAAGACGTGCGCTGCCTTATCTGTGCTGATGCGGTACAGATAATATTTTTCCGACGCGTTGTAGCGGCTGTGAAATCTCGGCGCCGCCTCGGCGACAGAGAGGACACCGATGTCCTCCGGAAGGTAATTGTTGATATACTGACGGATCTCATCCGTACTCAGGTCCGTCGTGCAGCGGAACTGCGCGACCTGTCCCTTTGCGTGGACGCCCGCGTCCGTGCGGCCTGCGCCGTGCACATCGACCGTCTCGCCTGTCATGCGGCCGAGAATTGTCTCGAGCTTGTACTGAATTGTATTGTCGGTATCGCCCTGCTTCTGCCAGCCGTTGTAGCGCGTGCCGTCATACTGGACGATCATTCTGTAATTCTTCATGTTATAAAAACTCCCTTTTGAGATGGATGTAACAGATAGTGTTACTGTTCACACGCCATCCAAAGTCGCATGCGGTCGCGAATATCAGGGCGGTATCGGGCAGACTCCGTCCTCCTCAGCTTCCCTTCGCCGCTGACGCAGCGGCTCAGGGTGATCTTCGGACTCCTCCGTATAACGCCCTCACCGCTCCTGATATCGCTGACCGTTCACCGAGGTCTGGTGGCGTGTGAACTGTAACCAGATAGTTTTGCGCCCTGGATATATCTTGTATCATAACATAAAAATGTGTTATAATCACGAGTACTATGGGCGAAATTTATTTTGATAATTCATCTACAACCAGACCATCGCAGGCGGTGGTCGACATCGTCGTGAAGACGATGACAGACGATTATGGCAATCCGTCCTCCCTGCACAAGAAGGGTGTCGACGCGGAGAAGTATCTCCGTGCGTCCAGAGAGACGATCGCCGGCGTCATGAAGGTATCCGCAAATGAAATCTACTTCACGTCTGGCGGCACGGAGTCAAATAACTGGGCTCTGATCGGCACCGCGCTCGCGAACCGCAGAAAGGGTCACACGATTCTCACGACGACGATGGAGCATCCGGCTGTGGCAGAGCCTCTCAGATTCCTTGAGGATCAGGGCTTTGTGATTCGGAAGATCCCGGTCGACAGGAACGGTGTGCTCGATCTTGACGCGCTCTCGGACATGCTGGATGACGATGTGATTCTTGTCTCGACGATGTATGTGAATAATGAGATCGGTGCCGTTGTACCGGTCGCGGACGTTGCGAAGCTGATCCGTGAGAAGGCGAAGAACGCGCTCTATCACGTAGACGCGATCCAGGCATTCGGAAAATACAGAATCTATCCGCGCCAGCTTGGTGTGGACATGCTTTCGGTCAGCGGCCACAAGCTGCACGGGCCGAAGGGAACAGGCTTCCTCTACATCCGGAACGGTGCGCACGTAAGTCCTCTCATTTACGGTGGAGGACAGCAGAACGGGATGCGCTCCGGAACGGAGAATGTCCCCGGTATTGCCGGACTTGGCGTTGCAGTCCGGGAGGCATATACAGACTTTGACGCGAAGATCGATCATCTCTATGATCTGAAGGAGCGCCTTGAGCAGGGGCTCGACAGAATCGAGGGAACTGTGATTCACGGACTTCGCGGACGCGCCGGTGCCCCGCAGATTGTCAATGTGTCCATCCTCGGCGTCGGATCGGAGGTCCTGCTTCACACACTGGAGGACCATCAGATCTATGTGTCGGCCGGTTCCGCGTGCTCGACGCACAAGAGACTCGCGAGCCCGACAATGACGGCGATTGGCGCGCCGCGTGAGGAATCCTCATCGTCCGTCCGTTTCAGCTTCTGCGAGACGAATACGGCGGAGGAGGTCGATGCGGCGCTGAAGGTCCTTGAGGAGACCGTGCCGATGCTGCGCCGCTACAGAGCAAAATAACGGACAGGAACGGGAGAGAAATAAATGACAAATATGTTTTTGATTAAATACGGGGAGATCGGCATCAAGGGCCGCAACCGGGGCGTATTTGAGGATGCGCTGGTGAAGCAGATCCGGATCGCCCTTGACGCGGTGGACGGAGAATTCTTTACGCGCAAGGAGCGCGGCAGAATCTACGTGAACTGCTCCGGTGACTGGAACTACGATGAGACGGTCAATGCGCTCACGCATGTATTCGGCATTGTCGGAATTGCACCGGTTGTGGAGTGCGACTGCGATACGTATGAGACGCTCGAGCGGAATGTCCTTGAGTATATGAAGAATGAGCACGGCAGTGAGACGGCGACCTTCAAGGTCAAGGTCCGCCGCGTCAACAAGGATTTCCCGAGGTCCTCGATGGACACGGACGCAGATCTCGGAGAGGCTATTCTGAATAATTTCCCGAGTCTCACGGTTGATGTCCACAATCCGGATATCCTGCTCGATGTGGAGATTCGTGACAAGGCCTATATCTATTCGAAGATTATTCCGGGGCCGGGAGGAATGCCTGTCGGCTCAAACGGATCGGCAGAGCTCTGTCTGTCCGGCGGAATTGACAGCCCGGTCGCAGGCTGGATGATCGCAAAGCGCGGAGTCACGATCGACGCGGTTTATTTTCATGCGCCGCCGTACACCTCCGAGCGGGCGAAGCAGAAGGTCGTCGATCTCGCGCGGATTGTCGCGAAATATTCAGGTCCGATCCGTCTTCATATTGTGAATTTCACGGATATTCAGCTTTACATTTACGATCAGTGCCCGCATGAGGAGCTGACGATTATCTTGCGCCGCTATATGATGCGGATTGCGGAGCATTTCGCGAAGGAGGACAAGTGCCTCGGCATTGTCACTGGTGAGAGCATCGGGCAGGTCGCAAGCCAGACCATGCAGTCGCTCATGTGCACGAACGCAGTCTGCACAATGCCCGTCTACCGTCCGCTGATCGGCTTTGATAAGAGCGAAATTGTTGATATTTCCAAGAAAATCGGCGCTTATGAGACATCGATTCTGCCGTTTGAGGACTGTTGCACAATTTTCGTCGCGAAGCATCCGGTCACGAAGCCGGAGCTCCAGTTTATCGAGCGCTCTGAGCATCATCTTGTTGAGAAAATCGACGAGCTGATGAAGACGGCGATCGATACGACAGAGACGGTGGTTGTAAAACCCTGAGAGGGGGATAAGCCCGGCGCATCGCTGATGGGATTATTATCCCATTGCGACCGGGACTTTGAGTGTATAAGTTCCGGCGCACCGCTTCACGCCGAGACTTATACACTAAAAAAGAGGGCTTCCGGAGAACGGAAGCCCTCTTGACGCAATTCCGGATTTCGGAGAGATTGCGCCGCACAGAGACATTTACTCAACGATATACGGCTTCAGAACAGCGAGGACCTCATCCAGCTTGTCGCCGTCTGCGTGGATATTCAGATCGATCGGTCTGGACAGATCCAGGCTGAAGATACCCATGATGGATTTTGCATCGATGACGTATCTGCCGGAGACGAGATCGAAGTCGAAGTCAAAGCGGTTGATGTCGTTAACGAAGGTCTTGACTTTGTCAATTGAGTTCAGAGAAACTTTTACGGTTTTCATGAATAACTTTCCTCCTGATCCTTTCAATTTCGGAGCAATTCGATTGCTATAAGGTAATCTTAGCTTGAAAGAAGAACATCGTCAAGAAAAAAACAAACACAATACAGGGAGAGAATATGGGACGAAAAGCGGCTTTTCACAACCTCGGCTGCAAGGTAAATGAATACGAGACAGAGGCAATGATCCAGGAGCTGGAGCGCGCCGGCTATGAGACTGTGCCGTTTGCGCCGGGCGCGGACGTCTATGTCATCAACACCTGTACTGTGACGAACATTGCCGACCGCAAGTCGAGGCAGATGCTTCACCGCGCGAAGGAAATGAACCCATCCGCGGCTGTCGTTGCTGTCGGATGCTACGCGGAGGACGCGCGCGGCAGGCTGCAGGCAGACCCCGCCGTCGATATCATTGTCGGAAACAATGACAAGTCAAATCTGGCGGCGATTCTTGATGCCTGGTACGCGGAGCGCTCCGGTGAGAGTGCGGCTGAAGAGGTAATTCCGTACACGGACAATATCAATAATGTCCGGACGTATGAGGAGCTTGAGATCGACCGCACTGTCGGCAGGACCCGCGCGTATATCAAAATCCAGGACGGCTGTAATCAGTTCTGCTCATACTGCATGATTCCGTATGTGCGCGGCCGCGTGCGGAGCCGGAAGGCTGAGGATGTTCTGGCTGAGGCTGAGAGGCTCAGCCGCGCAGGCTATCAGGAGATTGTTCTCACGGGAATCCACATCAGCTCCTATGGGCTCGATTTCGATGCGCCGGATGAGAACAGACAGACACCGGATGCCTCTGAGGCTCAGACAAATGAGCGGCTTCTCGATCTGATCCGCAGAATCTGTGCCCTTGACGGCGTCCGGCGCGTGCGCCTCGGGTCACTTGAGCCGGGGGTTATGACAGAGGAATTTGTGCAGGGGCTTGCAGCTCTCCCGGAGATCTGTCCGCAGTTCCATCTGTCTCTGCAGAGCGGCTGCGACGCGACACTTGCGCGGATGAAGCGGAAATATAATGCGGCTGAATTCAGGGACCGCGTCACCCTGCTCCGCCGCTGGTTCCGCGAGCCCGCGATCACGACGGACATCATCACGGGCTTCCCGGGAGAGACGGACGAGGAATTCGCGGAAACCGTGGAATTCGTGAAGGCACTTCATTTTGCAAAGACGCATGTCTTCAAGTATTCGCGCCGCGATGGAACGAGGGCTGCGGCTATGTCGGAGCAGCTCACAGACGCCGTGAAGCACAGGAGGAGTCTCGTCCTTATTGATCTCGACAGGCAGAACCGCCGCGCGTATGCGGAGCAGTTCCGCGGAAAAACCGTGGAGGTCCTGTTTGAGGAGAGGAAGGAAGATGCGGACGGCTCTTATATGACCGGTCACACGAGAGAGGCTCTCGAGGCGCGCCTCCGGACAGAGGCGGATGCCAGCGGGGAAATCCGTGAGATGACCGTGTGGGACGTTCTGCCGGACGGGACTCTGATGGTTTGAATGGGAAACATGAAAACAATTGAATATTATGAGCGCAGAGTGTAAAATACTCTTAGCTGTTGGAATTTCTATAAGGTCGTGAGAATATGGCAAATAATTTAGGTAACACACAATATTTCAGCGTTAAGAAAGAACCAGAGATCAGCGTAAAGGATATTCTGAAGGTTGTATATACGGCGATAGCAGAAAAGGGCTACAATCCCGTAAACCAGATCGTCGGCTATATTATGTCCGGAGATCCGACGTATATTACGAATTACAAGGGTGCGCGCAGCATGATCATGAAGGCTGAGCGCGATGAGCTGGTCGAGGAGCTTCTCAAGGAATATATCAAGAACAAATCCTGGGAAGACAGGGAATGAAAAAACGCGTATTGGGACTGGATTACGGGTCGAAGACTGTCGGTGTGGCAGTCAGTGACCTGCTCGGGCTGACAGCACAGGGGGTCGAGATTATCCGGCGCGAGAAGGAAAATCATCTGCGGAAGACACTCCGCAGAATTGAGGAGCTCGCGGCGGCTTATGATGTGTCGGCCATTGTGCTCGGTTATCCGCTGAATATGGACGATTCGATCGGGGACAGAGCACAGAAGACGCTTGAGTTCAAGAAAATGCTCGAAGCGCGGCTTGATGTCCCCGTTTTTCTTTCTGATGAGCGTCTGACGACGGTTGAGGCAGATGAGATTATGCGGAAGGCCGGCGTGAAGCGTGAGGATCACTGGAAATATGTGGACAAGATCGCTGCCATGCTGATTTTGCAGGACTGGATGGATAATCATGGAGACAGTGAAATTCAAGACTGACGACGGTCAGGAGCTGGAATTTTATATTGAAGAGCAGACGCGGCTGAACGGAACGAACTATCTTCTCGTTGCGGATTCAGAGGAAGAGGAAGCGAATGCCTTCATTTTAAAGGATATTTCAAAGGATACGGATGAAGAGGCGGAGTATGTCTTCGTGGAAGACGAGAATGAGCTTGACGCCCTTCTTCGCGTGTTTGAGGAAATGATGGATGATACGGACATCCTTCTGTAACGGAATCGGAAGGAATCGCCAATAGATTTTTTATTTTGAGGAAAGGAGACAGTTTTTGAAAGCACAGAAGAATAATGAGAAGCTGAAAATCATTCCGCTCGGAGGTCTGGAACAGATCGGAATGAATATGACAGCGTTTGAGTACGGGGACAGTATCATTGTCGTCGACTGTGGTCTTGCGTTTCCTGAAGACGATATGCTCGGCATCGATTTCTGCATCCCGGACGTAACGTTCCTCGAGGAGAACTACAGCAAGGTCAAGGGAATGGTGATCACGCACGGTCATGAGGACCATATCGGTGCCATTCCATATGTGTTCCAGAAAATCAATGTCCCGATTTACTGCACAAAGCTGACGATGGCGCTGATTGACAAGAAGCTTGAGGAGCACGGCATGCTCCAGATGGTCAAGCGCAAGGTCGTGAAATTCGGACAGTCGATCAATCTCGGTGATTTCCGGATTGAATTCATCAAGACAAATCACAGTATCCAGGATGCCGCGGCGCTCGCCATTTATTCGCCGGCAGGCATTGTTGTCCACACGGGCGACTTCAAGATCGACTACACGCCGGTCTACGGAGATGCCATCGATCTGCAGCGGTTCGCGGAAATCGGCAAGAAGGGCGTGCTCGCGCTCATGTGCGACTCGACAAATGCAGAGCGTCCCGGATTCACGATGTCAGAGAGAACGGTCGGCAGAGTGTTTGACCGCATTTTCTCGGAGCATCAGAAGCAGAGACTTATTATCGCGACATTTGCGTCGAATGTCGACCGCGTCCAGCAGATTATCAATACGGCGAGAAAATACGGCCGGAAGGTCTGTCTCGAAGGCCGTTCCATGGTCAACGTGATCGGGACGGCAGTTGAGCTCGGGTATATTGACGATTCCGGCAATACGCTCATTGAGCTCGATGAGCTGAAGAACTATCCGCGTGAGAAGACTGTTCTTGTCACGACAGGCAGCCAGGGTGAGTCGATGGCGGCTCTCTCGAGAATGGCGGCCAATATCCACAAGAAGATCAAGATCATGCCGGGCGACGTCATTATCTTCTCATCACACCCGATTCCGGGAAATGAGAAGGCGGTATCGAATGTCATCAACGAGCTGTCGGAGATCGGTGCGGAGGTTGTGTTCGAGGATACGCATGTGTCCGGACATGCCTGCCAGGAGGATATCAAGCTGATTTACGCGCTTGTCAAGCCGAAATATGCAATCCCTGTCCACGGCGAGAGACGTCACCTGCAGGCGCAGGCGCACATCGCCGAGTCACTCGGCATTCCGAAGGAGAATATCTGGCTGCTTCACTCCGGCGATGTGCTGGAGCTTGGCAATGACAGTGTCAGAATTATCGGAAAGGTCCAGACGGGACAGATTCTGGTCGATGGTCTCGGTGTCGGTGATGTCGGAAATATTGTCATCCGCGACCGTCAGCATCTGGCGGAGGATGGCATTGTAATCGTTGTCATGACGCTTGAGCAGCACAGCAACCGTCTGCTCGCGGGGCCGGACATCGTTTCCCGCGGCTTCGTGTATGTCCGTGAGTCAGAGGACCTGATGGATGAGGCAAACCGCGTCGCGTCTGAGGCGGTGAATAAATGCCTTGACCGGAATATCACAGACTGGTCGAAGATCAAGTCTGAGGTCAAGGACGCGCTGAGCGCATTTATCTGGAGACGCACGCAGCGCAGACCGATGATTCTTCCGATTATCATGGAGGCGTCCGTATAATGGAGGATGAAGAACTGCGCAACATAGATGAGGCGCGTGACAATCTGATCCGCACGATCAAGTCCGCGCCGGTCTATACGAAATATAATGACAGCATCAAGGCTCTCGACAAGTATCCGGGAGTCTTCAATCAGATCATGAACCTCAGGACGGAGACGATCCACCTGTATCATGACCAGGAGGGAGCGGATCTGATCGAGGCGTTGGAGCGGCTCGCACAGAAATACGAGGAGCTCCAGAAGCTGCCGGAGGTCAACGCGTTCCTTGAGGCTGAGGAGGACCTTGTCGGTGAGCTGAAGAGGCTGATGCGCTATGTCGCAAGCAGCATGGAGCTGCATGTGCCGAACCTGTGAGGGAGACTGTTTTGAAGAAAAATGAAAACAGAGACGATGCCGCCATATTCGGTGCGAAGACGACGGTCAGGGTTCTTTTCTATGTCCTGATCGCTGTGGTGCTCATTTTTCTGGGGAGAACCGCCTATTCATACGGATATGCCGTCTTCAATGAGCAGTCGGTGGAGTCATCGCCGGGCACCGATGTCGAGGTGACGATTCCGGACGGGGCATCGGCCAGACAGATCGGAAAGATTCTGAAGAAGAACGGTCTGATCAAGGATATTGGCGTGTTTGTCCTGCAGGAGCGCCTGTCTGCGTATCACGGGAAGCTTCAGGGAGGCACGTACACACTCAATACATCCGAGACGGCTGATGAGATGCTGGCTATTCTGGCCGGCGACACGGACTCGGATTCGGAGGCTTCGGATGGCTGACAGACAGAGACTGAATGTGTTTCTCGACTCTCTGTACAGAGGCAATTCCGCATTACTTGAAAACATGGAGAAGGAGGCGCACCGCGCGGATGTTCCTGTGATCCGAAAGGGAACGCAGAGCGTGATGCGTATGCTCCTCGCTTTGAAACAGCCGGTGGAGGTCCTGGAAATCGGAACCGCCGTCGGCTTTTCTGCTGTATTCATCCTGCAGAATTCCGATGCGCATGTGACGACAATCGAGAATTATGAGCCGCGGATCGCAGCGGCAAGAGAAAATTTCCGCCGGGCCAGCGTGGAGGACCGCATTACATTTCTGACAGGTGACGCGCAGAATATTCTGCCGGAGCTTACAGGCAGCTATGATTTCATTTTCATGGATGCGGCGAAGGGACAGTACAGTGCGTTTCTGCCGGATGTCATGCGGCTGCTTGCGTCCGGCGGCGTACTTGTGACGGACAACGTCCTGCAGGAGGGCGAAATCCTCGAGTCCCATTACGCAGTTGAGCGGAGAAACAGAACAATTTACAAGCGGATGCGGGAATATCTCCGTGAGATCACGGAGGACCCGCGTCTTGTGACGACTGTCATCGAGACTGGCGACGGCATGGCGATCAGCGTGAAGATTGACACAGGTGGCGATGCAAAGTCTGAGACAAGGACTGACGGTGTTATCTGAGAAGGAGAGAATATGAGACATCCGGAGCTTCTGCTGCCGGCGGGCAGCCTGCCGGTACTGAAAATTGCGGTGCTGTACGGCGCCGACGCGGTATATATTGGCGGCGAGGTCATGTCGCTTCGTGCGAAGGCGAAGAATTTCACGCCGGAGGAGATGCGGGAGGGCATTGCATTTGCCCATGCACACGGCGTCAAGGTCTATGTCACGGCGAATATCTTCGCCCACAATGACGATCTCGGAGAAGCGGAAGAATACTTCCGTGAAATGAAGGACATGCGGCCTGACGCGCTGCTCGTCGCGGACCCGGGCATGTTTGCTATCGCGCGGCGCATCTGCCCGGAGATCGACCTGCATATCAGCACGCAGGCCAACACGACGAATTACGAGAGCTGCCTGTTCTGGCACTCGCTCGGCGCAAAGCGGATCGTGACGGCGCGCGAGCTCTCTCTTAAGGAGATCCGCGGTCTCCGGGAGCACATCCCGGACGATCTTGAGATCGAGAGCTTCGTGCACGGGGCGATGTGCATTTCTTATTCGGGAAGATGTCTGCTCAGCAACTATATGACGGGAAGAGACGCAAACCGCGGGGCATGCACGCATCCGTGCCGCTGGAAATACGCGGTCGTTGAGGAGACAAGGCCCGGCGAGTATATGCCGATCGAGGAAAATGAGCGCGGCACATACATTTTCAATTCGAGAGACCTCTGTCTCATCGATCACCTCCCGGACCTCTACGACGCAGGCATTGACAGCTTCAAGATCGAGGGGCGCATGAAGACGGCCCTCTACGTCGCGACGTGCGCGCGGACATACCGCGAGGCGATGAACGACTATGAGAAGGATCCTGCGCTCTATGCATCAAAGCTCGATCACTACCGCACGGCGATCTCCGACTGCACGTACCGCCGGTTTACGACGGGATTTTTCTATGGGCGGCCGACGGCGGATGACCAGATTTATGACAGCAACACTTATGTGAAAAATGAGACCTTCCTCGGAATTGCAGAGGGGACGGATGCGGACGGCCGCGTGCTTCTCCACCAGAAAAACAAGTTCTCGGTCGGAGAGAAAATCACGGTCATGACACCGGAAAAGGACATTCCCGCGACAGTCCTCGGGATTGCGGACGCAGACGGCAATCCGATGGAATCGGCCCCGCACCCGCTGCAGGAGCTCCATGTGACGCTCGACCAGCCTGTACAGGCGTATGACATCCTGAAGCGGCATGAGGAGGCGTGAGAGGACACACGCCTTCCGACCTGAGGATCAGTCAGCAATATCAGATGCGGTGTCGATTCACTCCGCACGACCGCGTGAAGCGGTCCTTGCCGACCTCGTCGACATAGCCGGAGAGCACGAGCTCCATGACGGCAGCGGACAGTGCCTCCGCCGGGAGGCCCGCCTCGCGGCCGAGAGTCTCCGCATCTGCGGACCCTCCGGCGGGAATCAGCCGGTAGACGCGCTTTGCAGGCGCACTCAGTGACGGATCATCCGTCACTTTTTTTATGCTCTTTCGCCTCACAGACTCAGTCCAGCTCTTCGATTCTGCGAGAGGCACAGAGCAGCGGAGCGTGTCCAGTCTGTCAATCACCGCCTGCGGGTCGCAGGCAATGGAAGCGCCCTGCGCAATCAGCCTGTTGCAGCCGTCCGACAGCGCGTCGCCAACGCGCCCCGGCACGGCGAACACGTCCTTTCCCTGCTCGAGAGCAAAATCAGCCGTGATGAGTGAACCTGAGCGCTGCCTTGCCTCGACGACAAGTACGATGTCGGCAAGGCCGCTGATCACGCGGTTTCTCGCCGGAAAATGGTACGGCAGCGAGGGTGTGCCCGGCGGCTGCTCGGAGAGAATGCCGCCTGTTTTCCGGAGCTGGCGGTAGAGTCCGAGATTTGTCGACGGGTAGCAGATGTCGACGCCTCCTCCGAGCACGGCAAATGAAGTGCCTCCCGCGTCGACCGCGCTCTGCTGCGCGTAGCCGTCTATCCCGAGCGCCATGCCGCTGATGATCTGGACGCCGCGGAGCGCAAGGGCAGTTGCAAATTCCGCGGCGATCCGATGCCCGTACGGGGAGCACATCCTTGCGCCGACAATGGCGACGGTCGGGATGGAATCGGACGGGAGCAGACCGAGCACGTAGAGCGTCTCCGGCATGCCGCGGAGCTCCGCAAGGCGCGCCGGGTATTCCGGGGAGCCGCGGCGGATGGCCCGGATCTCGTGCTCCCCGATATCGTAAATTTTCTGTTCCATACTCAGAGCCTCCAGTACTTGCCGTCGATCGTGCGGTAATGGACGGCCTCCATGACGTGCATCTTTCCGATGAGCTCGGCGCCGTCAAGGTCAGCGATGGTTCTTGCGACGCGGATAATGCGGTGATAGGCGCGGGCCGACAGGTGAAGTCTGTCGAAGGCGCGGCGGAGCGTCTCGTCCGCCTCTGTGTCTGTCCGGCAGTACAAAGAGATCTTAGAGGCCGGAATTTCCGAATTAAAATGAATTTCGCTTCCATTAAACCGCATTTCCTGCACCCGCCTGACGCGCTCGACACGCTCACGGACCGACGCGGACGTCTGCCTCGCTTCATCGGGCTCCGTCAGATCCGCGTAGGCGACGGGCGGGCACTCGGCGCAGATATCGATCCGGTCGAGCAGAGGCCGGGAGATCCTGTTCTTGTAGCGCTCGATATCCTTTGCCTGGCAGGAGCAGCGGTTCATATCGGGATAATATCCGCACGGACAGGGGTTCATGGCGGCAAGCAGCAGGAAATTGGCGGGAAAGCGGTAGCTTCCGCTTGTCCTCGAGATGACGATCTCCCTGTCCTCGAGCGGCTGGCGCAGAATCTCCAGAGACTGCCGCGAGAATTCAGGCATCTCATCGAGGAAGAGAACGCCGCGGTGCGCGAGCGTGATTTCGCCCGGGGACGGAATCCGCCCGCCGCCTGCAAGTGCGGTCGCGGAGATCGTGTGGTGCGGATGGCGGAACGGCCGCGTGCCGATGACCGGAGAATCCTTGGGGAGAAGGCCGGCGATGCTGTAGATTTTTGTGATCTCGAAGCTCTCCTCCGGCGTGAGCGAGGGCAGAATTGTCGGAATTCTTTCTGCGAGCATGGTTTTCCCGGAGCCGGGAGGCCCGATCAGAAGCAGATTGTGGAAGCCGGAGACAGCAATGACAGCAGCTCGCTTGACAGCCTCCTGACCGCGGATGTCCGCAAAGTCACAGCCGTAACGATTGAGACTGCACGAGGAAATTTCCTCCGGGACAGGTGACGGAAGCTCCCCTGCCTTCAGAAAATGAACGGCCTCCTTGAGTGTGCGGACACCGACGACGCGGAGCCCTCCGGCCGCGGCAGCCTCGCGGGCATTGCCGGCGGGGACAATGAGGAGACGGACACCGATCTCAAGCGCCTTCGCGGCGATCGGGAGGATGCCGGTGACGGCATTGATATCGCCGTTCAGGGAGAGCTCGCCGGCAGCCATGATATTTTCGAGGGAATCAGCCGGCAGAATGCCGTCGGCCGCGAGAACGGTCAGGGCGATCGGGAGATCGAAGCGGGAGCCGCTCTTTAAGATATCGGCGGGAGACATGTTGATGGTGATGTGCTTCGGCGGAAGCGCGAAGCCTGCATTTCGAAATGAGGTGCGGACTCTGTCCTCGGCCTCGCGGACCTGCGAGGTCAGGTAGCCGACCATCGTGAACTGAGGAAGTCCGTCACTGACATCGGCCTCGACCCGGATGGGGACGACGTCCATGCCGCAGAGCGCGGCAGATAAAATCCGGTTGTACATAAAGTGCTCCTTATCTTTTCGGAAAGGACCACCGCAGACAATGGATACAGATCTGACAGAATTGTTTCTATACGGGCATTATACGACAGGGCGCAATGGATTTGAAAGTATTTTGTGGACGGCATTCGTGACGTTTCCGTACAGGTTCGACTGATGTCAGTCTTGAAAGACAAAAATGTTTGCTGTATAGTTTGTAATTACTGAAATCAGGCCCGCTTCCGCAGCGGAAAAACGGACCGGCAGTCATGGAGGGCTGGATGGCAAAGAATCTAGTTATCGTCGAGTCACCGGCGAAGGTAAAGACAATCAAGAAATTTCTGGGGCCGAATTATGACGTGGAAGCGTCCATGGGACATGTGCGGGATCTCCCGAAATCCCAGATGGGCATTGACATTGAACATGACTTCGAGCCGAAGTATATAACCATCAGAGGAAAGGGCGACCTTCTCGCAAAGCTGAGAAAGGAAGCGAAGAACGCGACGCATGTCTATCTCGCGACCGATCCCGACCGCGAGGGAGAGGCGATCTCATGGCATCTTGTCGCGGCGCTCAAGCTCGATGAGAAGAAAATGCGCCGGATCACGTTCAACGAGATCACGAAGCACGCAGTCAAGGAGTCCCTGAAGCACCCGCGCGATATCGATATGAACCTCGTCGACGCGCAGCAGGCGCGCCGCGTGCTCGACCGGATGGTCGGCTATGAGATCAGCCCGGTTCTCTGGAAGAAGGTCAAGAGAGGGCTCTCGGCAGGCCGTGTGCAGTCGGTCGCCCTCCATATCATCGCAAAGCGCGAGAAGGAGATCGCCGAGTTCGTTCCGGCTGAGTACTGGACGATCGAGGCGGATTTCGGCGTGCCCGGACAGAAGAAGCCGCTGACGGCTAAATTCTACGGCATGGACGGAAAGAAGACTCCGATCAACTCGAAGGAGGAGCTCGATACAATCCTGAAGAAGATAGATGGGGCTTCATTTTCCGTGACAGATGTGAAGAGAGGCGAGAGGCGCAGAAAGCCGCCGCTTCCGTTTACGACGAGTACGCTGCAGCAGGAGGCGTCGAAGACGCTCGGCTTCTCGACGTCGAAGACGATGCGGATCGCGCAGCAGCTGTACGAGGGCGTTGACGTCGGAAAAGAGGGAACCGTCGGTATTATCACGTACCTGAGAACAGACTCGACGCGTATTGCTGCCGAGGCCGATGCCGCCGCCGTCGACTATATCGGGAAGAACTACGGACCGGAATATGCCGGCCATCCGCAGTCTGAAAATACAAACAAGAACGCGCAGGACGCGCATGAGGCGATTCGTCCGACCGACATCACAAGGACGCCGGCGAGCATCAAGGAGCATCTGTCCAGGGAGCAGTTCAGACTGTACCAGCTGATCTGGAGACGCTTCACGGCGAGCCGCATGACGTCAGCCGTCTATGACACGGTGTCTGTCCGGATTGAGGGAGGCGGCGTGACATTTACGGCCGCCGCGTCGAAGGTCAGGTTCGCGGGTTTCATGGACGTCTATACCTCCGATGAGGATGAGAAGACGAACGGGCGCGCGATCACGGCGAAGGTCGAGACGGGCATGGAGCTCACGCGTGAGGAGATAAGGCCCGAGCAGCATTTTACGCAGCCACCGGCGCATTATACGGAGGCATCGCTTGTCAGGACGCTTGAGGAGCGGGGCATCGGCCGTCCGAGTACGTATGCGCCGACAATTACGACGATTCTTGCGCGGAATTATATTACGAAGGAACAGAAAAATCTCTACATCACGGAGCTCGGCGAGGTTGTCGACGGCATCATGGTCAAGGCCTTTCCGCAGATTGTCAATGAGGACTTCACGGCAAATCTCGAGATGCTGCTCGACGGCGTCGCCGACGGCAAGGTTGAGTGGAAGACCGTCGTCCGCAATTTCTATCCGGACTTTCACGCTGAGGTCGAAAAGGCAAATGAGGAGCTCGCGCAGGTCAAGATTGAGGATGAGGTCACCGATGTGATCTGTGAGAACTGCGGCCGGCACATGGTGATCAAGTACGGCCCGCACGGAAAGTTCCTCGCGTGCCCGGGCTTCCCGGAGTGCCGCAACACGAAGCCGTACTACGAGAAGATCGGCGTCAAGTGCCCGCTCTGCGGCGGCGAGGTCGTGCTGAAGCGGACGAGGAAGGGCAGACGCTATTACGGCTGCGAGAACAATCCGGAGTGCTCCTTCATGTCCTGGTCGGTTCCGGTTGACAGAAAATGCCCGGAGTGCGGCAGCTATATGGTGAAAAAAGGAAGCAGAATCGTCTGTTCAAACGAACAGTGCGGATATTCCGAGGCAGCGGAGAAGCAGTCGAAGTAATCTGAATTGATGGCGGGTACACCCCCGGAGCGACAGACTGGATAGTCAGAAAATAAAGAAAAATTCCGAAATATTAAACAGCTTTTGTTGAAAGTCGGAAACTCCGATGCTATACTGATAGCAGTGGTGTATGTATTTGTGCTGGAACATGATGTCTGAATACATATAGACGAGTCATAATGTCTGACCGGTCATCCGGCCAGAGCTGAACCATGAAAGGAGCAGGCATGAGTGTTCAATTACTAGACAAAACGCGTAAAATCAACAAACTTCTTCACAACACAAGCACATCCAAGGTCGTATTCAACGATATCTGCGGGGTGCTCGTCGAGACGCTGGACTCCAACGTTCTGGTCATCAGCCGGAAGGGCAAGGTTCTTGGTGTCGGCAAATGCGACGACGTCGAGGAGCTGCAGGAGATGATCCCGGGCGAGCTCGGAAAATTCGTGGACACTATGCTGAACGAGCGCTTTCTCGGAGTTCTGTCGACGAAGGAAAATGTAAACCTTGAGACGCTCGGCTTCACGAGCGCAGAGGCCGCAAAGTACACAGCCATCATCAATCCGATCGAGATCGCGGGTGAGAGACTCGGCACGGTTTTCTCCTATCGCGGACGGAATCAGCTGTATGACATTGACGACATTATTGTCAGCGAGTACGGCACGACAGTCGTCGGACTTGAGATGATGCGCTCTGTCGATGAGGAGAACGCGGAGGAGACACGGAAGAGACAGGTCGTCAAGTCGGCATTCTCCACGCTGTCATTCTCGGAGCTCGAGGCGATTATTCATATCTTCGATGAGCTCGACGGAAATGAAGGCATTCTCGTCGCGAGCAAGATCGCGGACCGCGTCGGTATCACACGGTCGGTTATTGTCAATGCGCTCCGCAAGTTCGAGAGTGCGGGCGTCATCGAGTCCCGGTCCTCGGGCATGAAGGGCACATACATCAAGGTCTTGAATGATTACATTTTCGAGGAGCTTGATGAGATCAAGCGGCACAAGAAGAAGCACAGCAGTACAAATGCTGATGAAGAGTAAACCGTGAGAGCGGAGCAGAGGCGGCAGGCCGGAACCTGCCGCCTTTTTTATATTCATTTTCGACATTTGTAAAAATCCGATAAACTTGTTGACATTAAATCGGCGGTGCGCTATATTACTACATAGATGTTAGCACTAGAATGAATCGAGTGCTAACAAGCAAATATCGAAGGCAAGTGAAATCTTTTAAAAGTAATTTTGAAGGAGGCATTTATATGAAGTTAGTACCGCTGAGCGACAGAGTCGTTCTCAAGGAAATGAAGGCAGAGACTAAGACAGCATCAGGTATCATCCTGACGGAGAGCGCACAGGAGAAGCCGCAGCAGGCGGAAGTCGTTGCGGTAGGCCCGGGCGGAGTTGTTGACGGCAAGGAAGTTGTCATGAACGTCAAGGTCGGTCAGAAGGTCATTTATTCAAAGTACGCGGGAACGGAAGTCAAGTTCGGCGATGAGAAATATATTATCGTAAAGCAGAACGATATTCTCGCTGTTGTTGAGGACTGATCCGTCTCTCATTCCAATTCTTTTATAACGGAGGATAATTCATTATGGCAAAGGAAATTAAGTACGGCGTTGAGGCAAGAGAGGCTCTTGCAAAGGGCGTCGATAAGCTCGCAGATGTTGTTCGTGTAACACTTGGCCCGAAGGGCAGAAATGTTGTTCTTGAGAAGTCCTATGGCGCTCCGACCATCACAAACGATGGTGTCACAATCGCCAAGGAGATCGAGCTTGAGGACGGCTTTGAAAATATGGGCGCTCAGCTCATCAAGGAAGTTGCTTCCAAGACAAACGATGTCGCCGGTGATGGCACAACAACAGCGACAGTCCTCGCACAGGCAATGGTCCATGAAGGCATGAAGAACCTCGCTGCAGGCGCTAACCCGATCATCATGGCAAAGGGCATGCAGAAGGCAACGGATGCAGCTGTCGATGAGCTGAAGAAGATGTCCAGCCCGGTCAAGAACAAGAAGCAGATCGCGAGAGTCGCAGCTGTTTCCTCAGGCAGTGACGAGGTCGGCGAGATGGTCTCCAACGCAATGGAGGAGGTCTCCAAGGACGGCGTCATCACAATTGAAGAGTCCAAGACAATGCAGACAGAGCTTGACCTTGTCAAGGGCATGCAGTTCGACCGCGGCTATCTGTCCGCTTACATGTGCTCCGATATGGAGAAGATGGAAGCAAGACTTGAGGATCCGTACATCCTGATCGTCGACAAGAAGATCAGCAATATCCAGGATCTCCTTCCGCTTCTTGAGCAGATCGTCAAGATGGGCGCTCAGCTCCTCATCATCGCTGAGGATGTCGAGGGCGAGGCTCTGACAACTCTGATTGTCAACAAGCTTCGTGGCACATTCAATGTTGTCGCTGTCAAGAGCCCGGGCTATGGCGACAGAAGAAAGGATATGCTGAAGGATATCGCAATCCTTACAGGCGGCGAGGTTGTGTCCGATGAGATCGGCCTTGAGCTGAAGGATGTCACGATTGATCAGCTCGGCCGCGCTAAGTCCGTTACAGTGACAAAGGACAAGACAACGATTGTCGACGGCGAGGGTGACAAGACAAAGATCGAGGACAGAATCACACAGATCCGCAATCAGATCGCTGAGACAAAGTCCGATTTCGATAAGGAAAAGCTTCAGGAGCGTCTCGCAAAGATGGCTGGCGGCGTAGCGGTTATCCGCGTCGGCGCACCGACAGAGACGGAAATGAAGGACAAGAAGTACAGAATGGAAGATGCTCTGAACGCAACGCGTGCTGCTGTTGAAGAGGGTATCGTCGCAGGCGGCGGCTCCTCCTATGTACATGTCGCAAAGAAGCTTGACAGCGTTGTTGCAGGCCTCACAGGCGATGAGAAGACAGGTGCCAAGATTGTCCAGAAGGCTCTCGAGGCTCCACTGTACAGAATCGCTGTCAATGCAGGCAAGGAAGGCCCGGTTATTGTCAACAAGGTCGCTGAGCTCGCTGACGGCATGGGCTATAACGCGCTGACAGATGAGTATGTCGATCTGGTTGAGGCAGGCATCCTCGATCCGGTGAAGGTTTCGAGATCTGCTCTTCAGAACGCGAACTCCATCGTTGCAACACTGCTGACAACAGAGTCTGCTGTCTCCATCATCAAGGAGAAGGAGCCGGCTGCACCGGCTGCAGGCGCTGGCATGAACGGCATGATGTAAACAATTAAGAACCGTCCCGCGAAAGCGGGGCGGTTCTTGGTTCATGAGCGGTTTTCTCATGAACCGCCGTCGAAGACGGCAATTGTTTATGAGCATGCAGCGAAGCGGAATGCGAATATTTTGGGATTAAGAACCGTCCCGCGAAAGCGGGGCGGTTTTTGGTTCATGAGTGGTTTTCTCATGAACCGCCGTCGAAGACGGCAATTGTTTATAAGCATGCAGCGAAGCGGAATGCGAATATTTTAGGATTAAGAACCGTCCCGCGAAAGCGGGGCGGTTTTTTTTATGCCTCCGTGAGGTTGTTTTGAACTTTTTTTTGTGCTATCATTCTGTAAATATACACTAAGGAGTAAGAGAATGGAGGATTCATTTTCAGAGCTGATTGTTCCGAAGAAGGCAGGAGCTCTTGCAAAGATGGTCAGACCGCTGGTTATGGCCCTCATTATCATCTCCGGCATCTTCATGCTGGTCACATTTAGCCCGATCTTTATGATCGCGTTTATTATTTTCATTGTTCTGTGGTATGTGCTTGTGCCGCGAATGAGCGTTGAGTACGAATATTCCTATGTGAACGGGGATCTTGATATCGCCGCGGTCTATTCCAAGCAGAGCAGAAAGCATCTGGCGACGATTCAGACGAGCGGAACCGAGTGCATCGCACCGGTCGGCTCCCACGAGCTCGACAGCTACGGCGACACATTCAAGGTCGTCGATTATTCGTCCAGAGATCCGGAGGTTAAGACATACGTCATTGTCAAGGGAGATTCGAGGGAAAAGATCCTCGTCCATCTTGACGACAAGATGCTGGAGGACCTCAAGTGGCGTCTTCCGAGAAAGGTCTTTACTGCATAAGTCCCGGTCAGGGGATGGGGCTCATCAATTCATTAAGAGACAGGCAGCCGGGAATTCCGGATCCGCTGAATCTGTGAGATATTCATTTTTCAGAGACGGGTCCCGGTTTTCTGCATAAAGTTACAGTTCATTTTTTTCAAGACAATGTATCCAGATGACAGGAGGTTAGCATGGCAGTAATCGTTGGCGACGGCATTACATTTGATGATGTCTTACTCGTTCCGCAGTATTCAGAAGTGACTCCGAATATGATCAATGTCGAGACACAGCTGACAAATAAAATCAGACTCAATATCCCGATGATGAGCGCAGGTATGGACACAGTTACAGAGCATCAGATGGCAATCGCTATGGCCAGACAGGGCGGCATCGGAATTATCCATAAGAACATGAGCATTGAGCAGCAGGCGGAGGAAGTGGACATGGTGAAGCGTTCCGAGAACGGCGTCATCACGGACCCGTTCTATCTGTCTCCTGATCATACGCTCGGCGATGCGGAAGCCCTCATGGCCAAGTACCGCATTTCCGGTGTTCCGATTACCGAGGGCAAGCGGCTTGTCGGTATCATTACGAACCGTGACCTCAAGTTCGAGACAGATATGACAAAGCCGATCCGTGAGAGCATGACATCGGATGGCCTGATCACGGCTCAGGAGGGCGTTACGCTCGAAGAGGCGAAGAAGATCCTCGCGAAGGCGAGAAAGGAGAAGCTTCCGATCGTCGACAAGGACGGCAATCTGAAGGGTCTCATCACGATCAAGGATATTGAGAAGCAGATCAAGTATCCGAATTCCGCGAAGGATGAGCAGGGTCGTCTTCTGTGCGGTGCCGGCGTCGGCATCACGACAAATCTGCTTGACCGCGTCGAGGCGCTTGTCAACGCGCATGTCGACTGTGTCGTCGTCGACAGTGCCCACGGTCAGTCCGCGAATGTCCTCCGCGCCACGAAGGAGATCAAGTCGGCATATCCGGACCTTCAGGTCATTGTCGGCAATGTCGCGACAGCGAAGGGCACAGAGGACCTCATCAAGGCCGGCGCTGACTGCGTCAAGGTCGGTATCGGACCAGGCTCCATCTGTACAACGCGTATTGTCGCCGGCATCGGTGTTCCGCAGATCACAGCTGTCATGGAGGCATATTCCGTCGCGAAGAAGTATAATATCCCGATCATTGCCGACGGCGGCATTCAGTACTCCGGCGATATGACGAAGGCTCTTGCGGCAGGTGCGAATGTCTGCATGATGGGTTCACTGTTTGCCGGCTGCGATGAGGCACCGGGTGAATTCGAGCTCTATCAGGGCAGAAAATACAAGGTCTACAGAGGCATGGGCTCGATTGCAGCCATGGAGGCAGGATCCGCGGACCGTTACTTCCAGGCCGGCGCGCGCAAGCTTGTTCCGGAGGGCGTCGAGGGACGCGTCGCGTACAAGGGCCGTGTCGAGGACACAGTCTTCCAGATGATCGGCGGTATCCGTTCCGGCATGGGCTACTGCGGCGCGAAGGATATCCCGACGCTGCATGAGACAGCGCAGTTCATCAAGATTTCTTCGGCAGGTCTCAAGGAGTCCCATCCGCATGATATCCATATCACGAAGGAAGCTCCGAACTATTCAACTGAAAACTGAAACTGACGAGGACTGCACGAGAGGACGCGCATCCGGCCATGCCTCGGGGATTTCCGGGACATGGCCGGTACGGCTTCCTTCCGGTGCAGTCTTTTTGCGTGTACGGATATGAAAAAGAAGAGAGAAAAAAGAATCCTGAAGGCTCTGATGATCGTCTGTGTAATCCTTGCCTTGATTCTGGCGGTGCTTCTGATCGTCGGAAGGACAGGCCGCGCGGGCAGGAATATCATTTCCTTATCTGAAACGGATACCTCGTCCGAAGCGACTGCTTCGGCGTCTGCAGACAGTGGGGAAGCCGCTTCCTCTGCGAATCAGACAGAGAGCGGACAGACGAATGATGTGGCTGCCTCATCATCTGACAGCAGCTCTGTCCTTAATCTCACGGACGCTGATATCCACACCGGCGATCTCATCCTGGTCAATCCGTGGAACGCCTACGATTTTGACGCAAATGCAGACAGCATTGATCTTGTGAATATTCTGGAAAATCAGACCGTGAGCTATTCCTGCGACAAGTCCGATTTCGAGATTGCAAAGCATGTGCTTCCTCATCTCGATGAGATGATTGCAGCGTGCAATGCGGCCGTCGGAACAAATGAGACGTCTATATCGAGCGCATACCGCTCCCTTGACTACCAGCAGAATGTCTGGAACGAGGCGGTCGCAAACTACGGCGAGGCTTATGCCCAGAGCTATGTGGCGACGCCGGGGTACAGCGAGCATCACACGGGACTTGCCGTCGACCTTGGCCGCACGGCGAGTGATGGGACAGCGGAGAGCTTCACGGGCAGCGCGAACGCGGACTGGATCAATGCGAATTCGTGGCGCTACGGCTTTGTCAGGCGCTACGCGGAGGACAAGGCGTCCATCACGGGCACCAGCAATGAATCCTGGCACTATCGCTATGTCGGTGTGCCGCACGCGTATTTTATGTACACGAACAATCTCTGCCTCGAGGAATATATCGAGTGGCTGAGAGAGAACACGTCGGAGACGGAACCGTATACAATCTCCTGCGACCTCGGAACATGGGACGTATACTTTACACAGTCCCGTAATCCGGCACGGCCGGACGGAGAATACGATGTGTCTGGAAATAATGTAGACGGATATGTTATTACTGTGAAAAAAAACTGATAGATGGATTGTAAATCCGAAAAGAAAGGCTTATTCTGTTACTAGGATTGAAATCTTATCACAGGGGGCAATGACATGATGCCGAAAATAACGTTGAAGGCCGCGAGAGTCAATGCCGGCATGACGCAGGAAGACGTCGCGCGCGAAATGCACAGGACAAAGCAGACGATTGTGAACTGGGAGGCTGGTGTCACGGCGATTCGTCCGAATGACCTGCAGGCTCTGTCCGATCTCTATGCGATGCCGATCGAGTACATTAACATTCCGAAGCTGAAAAGAAAGAGACGCAGAACCGCGTTCTGGGAGGAGGAAGAAGGCGAATGAAAATCCGTAATCTGGAAGAGCTGCTTGCAGGCAATACCTATCCGGGCCGCGGCATTATGCTCGGCTGCACTGCGGACGGGACGCACGCCGCAATTGCGTATTTTATTATGGGACGGAGTGAAAACTCCAGAAACCGTGTATTTGTAAAAGACGGAGAGGGCATCCGGACTCAGGCGTATGATGAGTCGAAGATGGAGGATCCGTCTCTGATTATCTATGCTCCGGTCAGAGTGCTTGGAAATCAGACAATTGTGACAAACGGCGACCAGACGGATACGGTCTATGACGGTCTGAAGAAGGGACTCACATTTGAGCAGTCGCTGCGCGTCCGCCGGTTTGAGCCGGACGGTCCGAACTACACGCCGAGAATTTCCGGCGTCGTCACTGTAGAGGATGGCAGACTCGATTATGCGATCTCCATTCTGAAGAGCTCCGATGGAAATCCGGACTCTGACTGCCGGTATACATTTACATATTCACCGGCGGTTGCGGGAGAGGGCCGCTTCATCAGCACATATCTGCATGATGACAATCCGCTTCCGAGCTTCGAGGGAGAGCCTGTCCGCGTGTTCTGCGGCAATGATATTGACGCATTCACGGAGGGAATCTGGAACGCGCTGAACGCCGACAACAAGGTGTCACTGTTCACACGCTTTATCGATATCAAGACGGGCAGCTATGTCTCAAGAATTATCAATAAAAACAAGTAATGAGGAGAAAGCATAAAATGAAGGATCTGCAGTTAAAGTACGGATGCAACCCGAATCAGAAGCCAAGCCGCATTTTCATGAGCGATGGAAGTGATCTTCCGCTTGAGGTTCTGAACGGACGTCCCGGATACATCAACTTCCTTGACGCGCTGAACGGCTGGCAGCTGGTTTCGGGCCTTAAAAAGGCGACCGGCCTTCCATCCGCAGCCAGCTTCAAGCATGTCTCTCCGGCAGGCGCAGCGGTTGGTCTTCCGCTCACGGATGTGCTGAAGAAGATCTATTTTGTTGACGATATGGATGAGCTCTCTCCGCTCGCATGCGCGTATGTCCGCGCAAGAGGCGCTGACCGCATGAGCTCATTCGGGGATTTCATTTCCCTGTCGGATGTCTGCGATGCATCGACAGCCTCTGTCATCAAGCGTGAGGTATCTGACGGCGTCATTGCACCGGGATACACAGATGAGGCGCTTGCTATCCTGAAGAAGAAAAAGAAGGGCAACTACACAGTTATCAAGATCGACCCGGATTACAGACCGGCCCCGATTGAGCACAAGGACGTATTCGGTGTCACATTTGAGCAGGGCAGAAATGATCTGGACATAAATGAGAGCCTCCTTGATAATGTTGTCACGGAAAATAAGGACATTCCGGAGAGTGCGAAGAGAGACCTCATCATCTCTCTGATCACACTGAAATACACACAGTCCAATTCCGTGTGCTTTGTCAAGGACGGCCAGGCGATCGGCGTCGGAGCCGGCCAGCAGTCCCGCGTTCACTGCGTGCGCCTCGCGGGCAGCAAGGCGGACAACTGGATGCTCCGCCAGAATCCGAAGGTTCTTGACCTGCAGTTCGTCGACGGCATCCATCGCCCGGACCGCGACAACGCGATTGATGTCTACATCGGCGATGAGTATGAGGACGTCCTCCGCGACGGCGTGTGGCAGAATATCTTCAAGGTAAAGCCGGATGTGTTCACAAAGGAGGAGAAGCGCGCATGGCTGGACCGCCAGACAGGTGTGTCTCTCGGATCGGACGCGTTCTTCCCGTTCTCAGACAATATTGAGAGAGCGCACAAGTCAGGCGTTCAGTATATCGCAGAGCCCGGCGGCTCCGTGCGTGACGATGCAGTCATCGACTGCTGCAACCGCTACGGCATGGCGATGGCATTTACGGGAATCCGGCTCTTCCATCACTGATTTCTGATCAGCAGAGAGTGTGAAAGGGGCTGTTGCGGATTGAATTAGTCATGGTTTCTGTTTATAATATAGACAGAAAGCGGGGCTGATTGGCAGTGATTCGCGACAGCCCCTGATTTTGTCTTGAAATGTTCTGAAAATTCCGAAAGGAGATTGCATATGCTTGCAAATCTAAAAGACGTGCTTGTCCCCGCCGCGAAGGGTAAGTATTGTGTGGGACATTTTAATGTAATTAATCTGGAAATGGCGCGCGGTGTGATCGAGGCTGCAGAGGAGGCCGATGCGCCGGTCATTATCGGTATCGAGGAGAGTCAGCTCGGAATTCTGCCGCTCGACGAGTTCGCCTCCTTTGTCATTCCGATGGCCAGAAAGGCGAAGGTGCCGGTCGTCGTTCATTTTGATCACGGCAAGACCTTCGACCGCTGCATTGAGGCGCTGAAGTACGGATTTACCTCGGTGAATCTCGACTGCTCGACGGACTCTCTTGAAAATAATGCGGCGAAGGTATCGGAAATGGTCAAGACGGCGCATGCGTTTGGGGCCGCCGTGGAGGCAGAGCTCGGGCATACGCCGGACACATCCGATGCGGATGCGGCGAAGGGCGAATATACGGACCCGGGACAGGCGGCAGACTATGTAAAGAGAACAGGGATTGACGCGCTCGCGATCTCTGTCGGAACCGCGCACGGCGAGTACAAGGTCTATCCGAAGGTCGACTACGCGAGAATTCGCGCGATCGCCGAGGCTGTCGATGTGCCGCTGGTCCTGCATGGAGGCTCCGGTCTCTCGGACCACAGCATCCGCCATGCGATCACGAGCGGCATTGCGAAGATCGACATTTTCACGGACATTAATATCGCGTGCTGCCAGGGCGCAATCCAGGCGGTCAACGACGGGGTCCACATGATGAGCGACATGATTCCGTACGAGGTGCATGCGGTCAAGGTTGTGGCTGCGGAGAAGATTCACCTCTTTAAGGGAGAATAAGCGCGGCAGACGCAGCATCATATTAAGAGGCAGGGCCTGCCTGCAAAAATGCGTACATTAAAAGGGAGACGGCACGAATGCCGTCTCCCTTTTGTATATGCAGGATTGCCGTCCTGCAGGAAATGCGTGTATTACTCGATCTCGCAGATCCAGCCCTCCGGAGCCTCGATGCGGCCCATCTGGATGCCTGTCAGTGTGTCATACAGCTTCTGGATCGTCGGACCCATCTTCTCCATGCCGCTCGGGAACTTGATCTCCTTGCCATGGTCGTTGATGCAGCCGACCGGACTGATGACAGCGGCTGTTCCGCAGAGACCGCACTCCTCGAATTCCGGAAGCTCTGTGAGCGGAATCTCGCGCTCCTCAACCTCCATGCCGAGATAATGCTCTGCGACATACTCGAGAGAACGTCTTGTGACGGACGGAAGAATGGACGGGGACTTGACAGTGATGAACTTATTTCCCTTGATGAAGATGATGTTCGCGCCGCCTGTCTCCTCAACCTTTGTCAGTGTCTTTGAATCCGGGTACAGGTTCTCGGCAAAGCCCTGCTTGTGGGCCTCGACAATTGCGTGAAGCGACATTGCGTAGTTGAGGCCTGCCTTGATGTGGCCTGTTCCACGCGGCGCAGCACGGTCGTAATCCGCGATCTTGATTGTGATCGGCTTTGCACCGCCCTTGAAGTACGGGCCGACCGGAGTGGTCAGGATGCGGAACTGATATTCATCAGCCGGCTTGACACCGATGACAGCGCTTGAGCCGAACATATACGGACGGATGTAGAGAGTAGCGCCTGAGCCATAGGGCGGAACCCATGAATCATTGGCTTTTACGACTTCCTTCACGGCCTCAACAAAGCGGTCCTTCGGGAACGGAGGCATTTCAAGACGCTTTGCGGAATTGTACATACGATCAGCGTTCAAATCCGGGCGGAACGTGACAATCTTGCCCTGAACAGTCTCATACGCCTTGAGACCCTCGAACACGGACTGTGAATACTGAAGAACGCCGGCACACTCCGAAATCGTCACCGTGTGATCAGACGTGAGGGCGCCATCGTCCCACGCGCCGTTCTTATAATTGGAAACATAGCTTGCACTGGTGGGCATATAGCCGAATCCGAGGCTGCCCCAGTCGATATTCTGTTTTTCCATGATTATCATCCTCCGATGTCGATAATTTTTTAATAATGTATCACGTTAAATTATAGCCGCATCCGCGCTGATGTCAAACCTATGCGCGAAAATTTTCAGCTCTTTGACATCTTGTGCAGGTATGTGACATAGACGATAAAAGCGACGATTGAGACTGCAAGCCAGACAAGCGTGAGCCCGTTAAAGGCAATGGAGCAGATCTCCATGGCGAGAATGACGACGCAGATCGAGAGCGACGCATTGTCGAGCTTTTTCTTCAGCTCCGGAGATTCCGTATGCGCCTGCTGCTTTCCGCCGAAGATGGCCGAGACCTTGTCACTGTTGCCGGTCAGGTACATGATAATGAAGAAGACAAGAAATGCGATGATCAGTACATCGAGAACCGTGATTTGCATGAAAGTTCCTCCTTATTAAATGCTATGATGCCATTGTAAGCGTTCCACGCATCTTTGGCAATGAGAGCGGATGGCAGAGCAGCTGTATGTTGCAGTTCACACGCATCCAGAATCGCATGCGATCGCAAATATCAGGGCGGTATCGGGCAGACTCCGTCCTCCTCAGCTTCCCTTCGCCGCTGACGCAGCGGCTCAGGGTGATCTTCGGACTCCTCCGTATAACGCCCTCACCGCTCCTGATATCGCTGACCGTTCACCGAAGTCTGGTAGCGTGTGAACTGTAACCCGGCTATTGAATAACCGGAGTATCCCGGCTCGTTCATCTTGAATTCGGGTTCCTCCTGCGATAATATAAACTATTAGGATTTGAGCTGATTTCATTTGCGGAGAATGGCAGAAGAATATGGACCAGTACGAAGCGATATTTCTGAGACAGTCGGTCAGAAAATTCAAATGGACGCCGGTGAGCAGCGATACGCTCACAAAAATCGGGACCTTCTATGAGGATATACCGGCACTGTTTCCGGGCATCGGGACGGAGATCGGTATCACGGACAACACGGACAGGAGCCGCCAGCTGAAGGGGTTTTTCGGTGTAAAGGCTCCATATTACCTCTCATTTTACTCGGAGGTCAGAGACCGGTATCAGATGAATGCCGGCTATATCTGCGAGCAGCTGAGTCTCTACATGATGACGCTCGGGCTTGGCAGCTGCTTCCTCGGAATGAGCTCACTGAAAAATGCGCCTCTTGCGCGCGGGAATAAAAAGTTCGTGATTCTCATGGCCTTCGGCGTTCCGGAGAACTCCCTGGTCCGCCGCCAGTATGAGGCGCGCCGCAAGAAGCTGTCGGAGCTGTGCGTATTCCGTGACAGACCGCCGAAATGGATGACGCAGGTCGTCGAGGCGGCCAGACTCGCCCCATCTGACATGAACAGCCAGCCCTGGAGGTTCGTATCAGTCGGCAGCAGGCTTCACATTTTCTCGAAAAAATCGAATATGGACAAGCCCGGCAAATGGGAGGAATTCGACTTCGGCGTCATGTTCGCCCACATCGCGATCGTATCGGATGAGCTGTGGCTCGAGGTGGACCTCATCCGGCTTGAGAACATCGTGCAGAAATCATTTAATAGCAGCCACTATGTTCTGAGCGCAGTTATCCATGGGACGGAAAACCCCGGGAAAATGAAGGACACACCGGCTCCGGAGAGCGGGGATACTCCTGAAAAGGACAAAAAAGAGGTAACAGAAGAGAAAAAAAGCACAAGCGGCAGTGCGAAGAGGGACTGAGAAGACTTGGGACGAGAGGGAGAGAAGAACGCCCGAGAAATTGTGTAAATTGATTGCAGAAAATTGAGAAAAGGTGTTGACAGCGTCCGGGGGCTCCTGTATAATCTCTTTTGTCGTCAGGTACGGCAAGTACCCAAGGACATGCGCGAGTGGCTCAGCGGTGGAGCACCACCTTGCCAAGGTGGGGGTCGCGGGTTCGATCCCCGTCTCGCGCTCGATCAAAACAGTCAGGTTGTTGCCTGGCTGCTTTTTTATTGCTGCAGGCAGAGGGAGCGCGTCTGATGCTGTCGCTGTGAATTTTGCAGTAGCATTTTATTCGATTTGCCGCACACGCCATCAGACTCTGGCAGCAGATCGCGGCATCAGACAGGTTGGAAGGCATTTAGTGGAGAAGTCCGAAGATCACCCTGAGCCGCTGTGTCAGTGGCGAAGGGAAGCTGAGGAGGACGGAACGAGCCTGACAACCTGCTGATGGCCGCGACTGCGTCGGAACGTTTTATGGCGTGTGCTCCAATACCTGAAGAAATTGCAATTTCTTGTTGACAGGACGGCGCTCCCGGGATATAATCTTTTTTGTTGTTGAGAGACAACTGAATACGACATGCGCGAGTGGCTCAGCGGTGGAGCACCACCTTGCCAAGGTGGGGGTCGCGGGTTCGATCCCCGTCTCGCGCTCGAGGGAGGGTTCCGGATTGTCAGATGTGGCGGTTCGGAGCTTTCTTTATGCCCGAAATTGCATACATCACAATATCTTGTTGCTGCCTATTGACTGAGCTACCAGATATAGACTATAATACGTACTGTCCCGCAGACAGAGGCCTGTCTGCGCGGGCAGTATTTTTTCGCAGTGCCGCAAAGAGTCTGCGGCAGGATGCGGATCTAAAAGAAACCGGACAGCCGGCGTCCGGTGCAGGATAGATAAGGCAGGTTCAGCAGGATTCAGGAGGATAACATGTATATTTACAACGAACAGCTCGACGGAAATAACGAGATTGACGATGTACAGCTCTGCGTCATGAAGCGTTCCGGCGAACGGGTTCCGTTCGACAGAACAAAGATTGCGGATGCGATCAGACGCGCCAACCAGGAGGAAGGCATCATCAGCGAGCGGCTGACAGCAGACCAGATCGACGAGATCACACGAGGTATCGAGAAGGACGCTGAAAATGCAAACCGCGACCTGTCCGTCGAGGAGATCCAGGACAAGGTCGAGGATGCTCTGATGGGCACGGGCAAGACAAAGGTTGCGAGACTCTATATCACATATCGCTACAAGCACAACGAGATGCGGAAGATGAGCCACGTAGACCAGAAGATCAGAGGCGTTGTCGAGCACGACAACGAGGAGGTCAAGCAGGAGAACTCCAACAAGAACCCGACAGTCCTGTCTGTTCAGCGTGATTACATGGCCGGTGAGTGGAGCCGTTACTACACAAGCAAATATCTTCTTCCGGAGAAGATCGTTGCGGCTCACAAGGAGGGCATCATTCATTTCCATGACGCGGATTACTACGCACAGCATATGCACAACTGCTGCCTTGTCAACCTGAACGACATGCTGCAGAACGGCACATGCATCAGCGGTACACATATTGATACGCCGAAGAGCTTTGCAACGGCATGTACGGTCGCTTCCCAGATCGTCGCACAGGTTGCGTCCAGCCAGTACGGCGGGCAGACGATCACACTGTCCCATCTGGCTCCGTTCGTCGACGTGAGCCGCAAGAAGATCGCAAAGCGCCTCAAGAAGGAGTTCGAGGAGACCGGTATCAGCGCGCCGAAGGAAAAATTCGACAAGCTGGTCGAGGAGGAGGTCCGCAAGGAGGTCGAGAACGGCTGCCAGACGATCCAGTACCAGCTGATCACACTGCAGTCGACAAACGGCCAGGCTCCGTTCGTCACAGTGTTCATGTACCTGCATGAGGTCCCGGAGGGACAGACAAGAGACGATCTCGCTATGATTATCGAGGTCATGCTGAATCAGCGTATTCTCGGCGTCAAGGACAAGAAGGGCGTGTACATCACACCGGCGTTCCCGAAGCTGATCTATGTGCTGCAGGATGACAATATCACACCGGGCACGAAGTACTATTACCTCACAGAGCTCGCTGCAAAATGCACGGCGAAGCGCATGGTGCCGGATTACATTTCCGAGAAGAAGGAGCTTGAGCTGAAGGGCGATGTCTATCCGTGCATGGGCTGCCGGTCCTTCCTGACACCGGACCGTTTCACGGACGCGGGCAAGGGAAATCTTGCGAACGCCGGCGATTATGTTCCGGGACAGCACAAGTACTACGGCCGTTTCAACCAGGGCGTGGTTACGCTGAACCTTGTTGATGCCGCATGCTCCTCCGGAAAGGATGAGAAGCTGTTCTGGAAGATCATGGAGGACAGACTGGAGCTCTGTCATGAAGCGCTGCAGCTCCGCCACAAGAGACTGCTCGGCACACCGTCCGATGTCGCTCCGATTCTGTGGCAGGACGGCGCTCTCGCGCGTCTCGCTCCGGGTGAGCCGATCGACCGTCTTCTCTATGACGGCTACTCAACGATCAGTCTCGGATATGCGGGTCTCGCGGAGGCTGTCTATTACATGAAGGGCGTCTCTCACACAAGTGAGGAGGGCAAGGCATTCGGTCTCCGGATCATGCAGATGCTTGTCGATCACTGCAACGAGTGGAAGGCCGAGGAGAATATCGACTATTCCGTCTACGGCACGCCGCTCGAGAGCACAACCTATAAGTTTGCGAAATGCCTGCAGCGCCGCTTTGGCAAGATTCCGGGCGTCACAGACAAGAATTACATCACGAACAGCTATCACATCCATGTGACGGAGCACATCGACGCGTTCTCAAAGCTCACGAAGGAGGCTGAGTTCCAGAAGCTCTCCCCGGGTGGAGCGATCAGCTACGTCGAGGTCCCGAACATGCAGAACAATATCCCGGCTGTTGTCCGCGTGATGCAGCATATTTACAACACGATTATCTACGCGGAGCTGAACACAAAGAGTGATTACTGCGATGTCTGCGGCTACGACGGCGAGATCAAGGTCGTCAAGGATGAGACAGGCAAGCTTGTCTGGGAGTGCCCGAACTGCGGAAACCGTGATCAGACGAAAATGCATGTCGCCAGAAGAACATGCGGATACATTGGTACCCAGTACTGGAATCAGGGACGGACGGCTGAGATCGCTGACCGCGTCCTGCATCTGTAATACATGTTACAGAATAAATAGAACATAAAAACAGTCAGAAACGGCGGCTTTGAGTATTCAGAACCGCCGTTTTCTGTCTGAGAATGATAAATATTTGGAATATTCAGGGGGCGTACAGACAATGAGTGAATTAAAGGATGAGAACGGGCGGCCGATTGTCCCGCTCGAGACGAATATCGGGGAAATGAAGAGATGGCTGACTGACAGTGATTACTGCGATATGGTCGTCTTTGAGCTTGACGGGGAGAGACACCGCTGCGGCGTCGATATTGATGAGCACTTCATGGGGGCACGCTTTGCGCTCGATGATGAGCATTTTGAGGAGCCGGAGCAGCTCGCCGCCGCGGCCCTCTTTGACAGGCCGGATGACACAAGAGTCACCCTGCTCGGACAGGAGAGCGACCGCGCGGTGAAGGACCATTCGCTCCGGTATGTCCCATGGAAGGATGTGCGCCGAGGCGCGCTTCTCGTCACGGACATGGAATATTTTCATAACCTGAAGGCGGATTCATGAGAGGCTGCGGAGGGTCTCGATTTCTCCCTCTGTCAGCGGTCTCGCCTTGCCCTCCGGGAGGTCCTTGTCGAGCACAAGCGGTCCCATGCTGATGCGCTGCAGGGTGAGGACCTTCTTTCCGACGGCCTCGAACATGCGCTTGACCTGGTGGAATTTTCCCTCGCGGATCGTGACCTCCACGAAGCTCACGGCTTCAGCGGAATTTTGTCTCACTTCGAGGAGACGAAGCTCCGCCGGCATGGCCGTCAGCCCGTCGTCGATGCGCAGGCCCTCCGCGAAGGCGCGGATATCGCTCTCGGACACAGTACCGGTGACAGTGGCGCGGTAAACCTTGTCCACATGGTGCTTTGGAGAGAGCAGGCGATGGGCGAGTGCCCCGTCATTCGTGATGAGGAGCAGGCCCGTCGTGTCGATATCAAGGCGGCCGACCGGAAAGAGGTCCCTGCGGCGGCGCTCGCCGAGAAGATCGAGGACAGTTTTGTGACGCTTGTCCTCTGTTGCAGAGATGACGCCGGCAGGCTTGTTGAGCATGTAATACTCGAAGGCCTGGTAGCCGATTACCTCGCCGTCAAAGGAGATGGTCTCATTTCCCGTGACATGGAAGCCGGCGTCGCGGACGACCTGTCCGTCAACAGTCACAAGTCCCTTGCGGATCGCTGTCTTCAGTTCCTTTCTGGTGCCGGCGTTCATGTCGGCGAGATACTTGTCAAGTCTCATACATTCTCCAGTGGCGTGAGCCCTGTGCGGGCAGGATCGGGTGCTGCGTTTCGACTTACCGGAAATTTACCGGGCGAGGTCCGGATGCTCCTTCAGGTATTTGCGGGCGAACGGACAGCTCGCGGAGAACGTGCCGCCGGCATCCTTGATCTGTCGGACGGCCATGCTCACGAGCTTTTCCGCCTCTCCGGAGCCGAAGAGAGCCTCCGAGACATAGGTGCGCTCGATGTCGTAGCGGCCGGGCTCCTTCTCCGGGAATGTGATCTCGGAGAGGATGCGGCCGTTTTTGTCTTTTTTATAAATGCTGTGCGGGAGCACGATATAATCGTCTGCCATGGCAGTCCTTTCCTGGCATAATTCAGCACTCCCATCGCGGAGAGTGAAGAGTGCTCTGAATCCGGGGTGCTGAATAGTTGCCTTTTTTAGAATTCGCAGTCCGTGTAATCTCTCCAGGAATCAATCCCGTCGTCTACATCGTACTTGTCGTCGAAGAGGTAGAGCTCCTCGAGAGGCAGTCTGTCGCGGACAAATTCCGAGAGCTCCCGGTTTCCGTCCTCGTCCATCATAAAGCCGCTTCCCTCTGTCCTGCGGCCGTCCTTCGTGAGGATGATGTCCCAGGTGCCGCACTCCGGGCGGGTCTTTTCCTGTCCGTCCGCAGCCCCGCGGAGCTTTTCAATGAGCTCGCCGGCAGCAGAGGAGCCTACATTTGCGGTCTCCTTCCTGTGCGGCGCGAGATTGCAGATCCGGTAGTTGAACTGGTATGTCTCAAGCAGAACCGTGCCGTCGCCGCGGATTGTGAGGTGCTGCTCGACATCGCTCTCCGGGGATTCCTCCTCGTTATAGCTGAAAATGCGTGACCGTATTTTAATTTCGTCTGTCAAATGTAAAATCTCCTTACTTATATGGTGTACAGCCCATTATAATACATTCGCGCAGGAAACGCATTTGCTAAAAAATGAAAATCGTATATAATAGCTATGTTTCTACCAGAAAACCAGTATGACAAGAAAGGCGACAAAATTATGATGGATATTGCGTGCCTCGATCTCGAAGGCGTACTCGTACCCGAAATCTGGATTGCATTTTCAGAGGCGAGCGGAATCCCGGAGCTCC
>JAZHVT010000017.1:0-44229 GCA_036453145.1 Eubacteriales bacterium | reverse complement strand
CCTCCAGTCCCGTCATGCCGCACAATACATCACCCGCTGCCGCCACAAGCCCGGAGCATCCGGCTCCGTTCCCGTATTTCTGTGCTTATTGACGGATTTTCCGTTTTTTATATAGCTATCATACAACAAAATGCACCCGCTTCCCACTTTTTTCCTCATCCCTTTGCACTTTCCTCCGGTGAGTGATACAGTTTTTGTAATTATTCAGCACCCCTCGGAAAAACGATGAAATCCGGATGGAGAGCTTGCTCTCCGGACGGTTTCATCATTTTTCCGAGGGGCGGACAAGCGGCGAAGCCGCTCTGTACGCCCACAACGAGGAACGCGAAGCATTCCGAGTCTGGGGTGCTGAATAGTTACCTTTTTTGCAAAATACATGGAGGGAACGCTTATGATGACATATGACGAATTACTGATGAACGCCAAAAACTGTGTCGGAAGGTACTGCCACGCGTGTCCGGTCTGCGACGGAAGGGCCTGCGGAAACCACATCCCGGGTCCCGGCGCGAAGGGGACCGGCGACGTCGCGATCCGCAACTACGACGCATGGCAGAAGATCCGCATTAACATGGACACCATCACGGAGAACAAGACGGTCGACACGACGTTCCGTGCATTCGGGAAGGAATTCGACATTCCGGTCTTCGCGGGGCCGATCGGCGATGTGCGCCGGCACTACGGAGACAAATATGATTTCATGCAGTACAGCAACATCCTTGTCCGCGCGTGCGACGAGAACGGCATCGCGGCCTTCACCGGCGACGGCGTGAACCCGGCCATCATGGCCTCGGCCGCAGATGCAATCCGCTCCTGCGGCGGAGGCGGCGTTCCGACCGTCAAGCCGTGGGACGCTGCGACACTCGGAGAACGGATGCACGAGGTGAAAGAGAGCGGTTCATTTGCCGTCGCCATGGATATTGATGCCGCCGGCCTTCCGTTCCTCAAGAACTGCGTGCCGCCTGCCGGGCGGAAGTCCGAGGAGGAGCTCCGCGACATCATCGAGGAGGCCGGCAGACCATTTATCGTGAAAGGCATCATGACCGTTGCCGGAGCTCTCAAGGCGCGTCGTGCAGGCGCGGCAGCCATCGTCGTCTCGAACCACGGCGGCCGCGTGCTCGATCAGGTCCCGGCAACTGCTGAGGTACTTCCGGAGATCGCTGAGGCTGTCGGCGGCAGCATGACGATTCTCGTCGACGGCGGCATCCGCTCCGGCATCGATGTCTTCAAGGCGCTGGCCCTCGGTGCGGACGGCGTCCTCATCGCGCGCCCGTTCGTGACGGCCGCCTACGGCGGAGGCCGCGAGGGTGTCGCAACCTATGTCGACAAGCTGCGTGAGGAGCTCCGCGACACGATGTTCATGTGCGGCGCAAATACGCTGAAGGATATTAAGCGCTCTATGGTACGCATCTGATAATTACAGTGTCAAAAGTCTGCGCCCACGGCAGGCTTGCCTGCCAGGAGGGTGAAGGACTGTATGACACACACCGACATGAATATCAGAAGGGAAGAAAAAATGAGAACAGTCACACTCGGTTCTACCGGTATCACAGTCCCGCAGAACGCATTCGGCGCGCTGCCGATCCAGAGGGACAGCAAGGAAGTCGCCGTTCAGCTGCTGCGGGAGGCATACAAGGGCGGCATGACATTCTTCGACACGGCCCGCGCCTACTCGGACAGTGAGGAGAAGGTCGGCGAGGCCTTTGACGGCATGCGTGAGAAGGTCTTCATCGCGACGAAGACAAAGGCGAAGACGCCGGAGGAATTTAGGAAGGACCTCGAGACGTCCCTTCATAACCTGCGCACGGACTATATCGATATCTACCAGTTCCACTGCGCGGACCAGGTCTTCGCGCCGGGCGACGGCACAGGCCTTTACGAGGCGATGCTCGAGGCAAAGGCCGCCGGAAAGGTCCGCCACATCGGCATCACGGCCCACAAGATCAAGGTTGCTGAGGACGCTGTCTCCTCAGGTCTCTACGAGACAGTCCAGTTCCCGTTCAGCTATCTCGCGTCCGACAGAGAGATCGCACTTGTCCGCAAATGCAAAGAGTACAATGTCGGCTTCATCGCGATGAAGGGCCTTGCGGGCGGCCTCATCAATCACTCCGACGCCGCGATGGCCTTCATGACAGAGTACGACAACGTGCTTCCGATCTGGGGCATTCAGAGAGAGTCCGAGCTGAAGGAGTGGCTCTCCTACATGGACAACACACCGGAAATGAGCGGCGCCATCGCAGATTATATTGAAAAAGAAAAGAAGGAGCTGTCCGGCGACTTCTGCAGAGGCTGCGGCTACTGCATGCCATGTCCGGCCGGCATCCAGATCAATCAGTGTGCGCGGATGTCGCTCATGCTGCGCCGCGCGCCGTCAAAGAACTGGCTGAGCCCCTACTGGCAGGAGGAAATGAAGAAAATTGTGGGCTGCATCAACTGCCGGGCCTGCACAAAGAAGTGTCCGTATGAGCTCAGCACGCCCGAGCTTCTAAAGAAGAACTACGAGGATTACAAGAAAGTCCTCGCGGGCGAGGTGTCTGTGAGCTGAGGCCGCAGGCTGGCCCACTGCAAAGGAATAATGATAATCATCACAGATGAATTTACCACAAAGAAAGGACTTCCGAGCTTTTCAGTTCGAAAGTCCTTCTTTGTTTTCAGGGGCGCGTTTTTTCACAGCCTCTTTTGTTTCCGGATATCTCAGTCGCCGTACCCGTTCATTTTTTATGGCAACAGCTCGTTCGATCAGTCACCGTACCCGTTCGGGTTCTTCGACTGCCAGTTCCAGCCGTCACGGCACATATCATCGAGGTTCTTCTCAGCCTTCCAGCCAAGGACCTTCTCAGCCTTTGACGGATCCGAGTAGCATGTCGCGATATCGCCCGGACGTCTCGGATCGATGACATACGGGATCTCCTTGCCGCAGGCCTTCGAGAACGCCTTGATGATGTCAAGAACGCTGTAGCCGACACCTGTGCCGAGGTTGAAAATGTGAACACCTGTGCCGAGCTTTGCGAGGCCCTCAATTGCCTTCACATGGCCCTTCGCAAGGTCAACGACATGGATGTAATCGCGAACACCCGTGCCGTCCGGTGTGTTGTAATCATTTCCGAATACGTGAACCTTCTCAAGCTTGCCGGCCGCAACCTGCGCGACATACGGCAGAAGGTTGTTCGGGATACCCTTCGGGTCCTCGCCGATGAGGCCGCTCTCATGCGCGCCGATCGGGTTGAAGTAGCGGAGCAGCATGACGTTCCACTCGTTGTCTGCCTTCCAGATATCTGTCAGGATTCTCTCCTGCATCGCCTTTGTCTCGCCGTACGGGTTCGTCGTCTTGCCGAGCGGGCACTCCTCCGTGATCGGAATCTGTGCCGGATCGCCGTACACAGTCGCGGACGATGAGAAAACGAAGTTCTTGCAGCCGTGTGCTCTCATGACATCCGTGAGGACGAGTGTGGAAACGAGGTTGTTGTAGTAATACTCAATCGGCTTTCTTGTGGACTCGCCGACTGCCTTGTATCCTGCAAAATGAATAACAGCGTCGATATGCTCCTTGTCAAACAGATCTGTCAGAGCCGCGCGGTCTGTGACATCAATCTCATAGAACTTCGGACGCTTGCCCGTGATCGTCTCGATCCGGTCCACGACGAGTGCCTTCGAGTTGTACAGATTATCCGCGATCACAACGTCGTAGCCTGCGTTCAGCAGCTCGACGCACGTATGACTTCCGATAAATCCTGTTCCGCCAGTAACAAGTACCTGCATAATTTCCCTCCTGTATAATCACTTCGTTGTACCGGCTGTCCGCCGGCACTGTAACCAGTGTAACACAGCCTTCGGGTGACAACTATGCAAAATCCGTCAAAATTCCGGCAAAAAAACCGTCAGATGTTACAGCCTCTCACTCAACTGCGGACAAATAGCCGTACCAGCCGATGCCCTCGTATCTCCAGCCGAGACCCGTCAGAATATCTCTTTCCTTCGTGCTGCCCGTATAATGATGAGCGCCTGTCCGCGCGTTCGGGTTGTACAGACGGTACTGAGGCGCACCGCTGCCGAGCGAATACCAGCCGATGCCCTCGTATTTCCAGCCGAGCTTCACAAGACCATCGCGCTCCTCCGTGCTGCCCGTGTAATGATGATCGCCCACGTTCGGATTGTACAGACGGTAGATCGGCGCGCCCTCCGCCGGAGCAGTCCACGCGATGCCCTCGTACCGCCAGCCGACCGAAATCAGGTGATCGCGCTCGTCCTTATTGCCCGTGAAGAAATGCTCGCCGCTGTTAGGGTTGTACATGCGGTACATACCAAAGCAGTCGCTGCAGCTTCTGAGACTGCTGAACGTAGAGGCGCGGCTTATAAGCCAGTTCACGTACGAGCTGACATTCGCATCATAGGTGCCTTCAAATGAATTCCCCTTCGGATCTGTCGTCCCGAGCACTTCCCATCTCTGATAATTCATCGTGACGGACTTGCCGAGAGATGCCGCCGTGTTCTGAACATCAGACGCCATCGCCGCGAAATCAGCCTTGTACTGCTGATAAAGCTTCCGGTACAGCGTGCGGAACTGCGGATACGCGCACAGACCCTTGTAGATCGGGTTGTTCTTCTGATAGTAGGAATAATTCTCGCCTTTGTAGGCGCCCTCCGCCGCGGAGTCGAAGTCCCATGCCGGGCCCGCGCAGATCTTGCCGTCTGATCCGTCCTGATAGAAGTAGAGACTCGTGTACCAGCACTCGACATTCGCCGTGTAATCATTCAGCATCATCAGCTTCGCGACGGACTCGACATCGAGATACTGGCAAAGATCATTCCATCCGGCATCTGTCTTTGCATTTGTATCGATCTTCTTCTCGACCGCGTCAAATGCATTTTCAAATTCAGAGAAGCGGCTTCCCACCTCGTCGGCATCGGGATCCTTCAGCGTGATATAGCTGCCGAAATAATCCCTGAAATATGTCTCCTGCGCATAAAATGCATTGTCATATTCAGCGACGATGCCGCCGTCTCCGAGGTCCACGCGGCTGGATCCGATCTCGATTTTCTCGGTGACCATGTACGTGCCCTGGTATTCGCCGTCAACCCAGAAATCAACGAACTGATAGTCCGGCGTATAAGCAAGGCCCATTTTCTTCGCCATATTGAAGGCCGTCGCGTTGCGGACCATCGTCGGGTCAGAGCCGTTCGAAAGGAGAACCCATTTCTTCGCCTTGCCCATGCCGAGGACATTGGTCTTCTTTGAGAACTTGATCTGATATCCCTTCTTATCGTACATCGTCCAGGACGTATTGCCGCGGCCCTTGAACTCGACATTTTTCGCATCGATGTTCTGCGAGGAATCCGCCGGATCAGTCAGAACAACAGAATTGCCCGCGTACTTTACATCCTTCCCATTCGTCTTGACGGTATCGAGCGTCGTTCCGTTCAGCGTGAGCGAAAGGCTCGGAAGCGTCGACTGCTCCGCAACGATTGTCGCCGTCGTGCCGTCCGCTCTTGTAACCGTAAGCGTCGCGTCCACTGCATACGGGCCGACAAGCTCCTTCTGGTCCGCGTCAACCGTCCCCGCGGATACCGCGCTGATGTCGCCGTTATAGTGGATTGCGCTGACAGTCGAAACATTCGACGGCAGGAACAGATAGTAGGTGCCCGATGAATTCTTGTATGCGTTCACGGTCTGCCCGTCATCTGTCGTAAAATAAAAGTCCGCAGCAGATGCCGCCGCACCAACGAGCGTCGTCTCCGCGCTCTCCGCAGAGGATGTGACCGATTCGGCACTGCTTAAGGAAGACTCCGCATCGGCTGCCACACTCGTGGAAGCTGCCTCATCTCCGTCCGCGGAAATTGTCTCTTCTTCCGCAGATTCATTGTCTGACTCAGCAGAGCTTTCGCCCGCTGCACCTGCGTCTGCCGCGTCCACGGAGCTTCCGCCTGCCTCACCTGCAGACGCTGCTGTATCGCCATCAACACCAACAGATGTTCCTGTGTCCTCAGAACCTGCAGAATCCTCCGCATTTCCGACAAGTCCCTCCTGTGTACTGTCAACCGATTCCGTGCCCGACGATGCCAGAACTGTCGCCGGCGCCGTGCTGACCGTGAGCGATGCCGCAATCAGCAGGCTGAGCAATTTTGCATGCTTCATACCGTTTCCTCCCTATTCCCTCCGCGTGCCGCCGCGGAGTAATCAGCTCTTGCCTCCAGTATACCGTATTCGCCGCAGGCCGTGTAGCACCTGAATGCAGGATCTTGCCCTGAAGCCCTGCGCCTCTTCACACCCGTAGGGCTTCGCCCTGTCTCCCGCCGCCTGGCCCTGCTCGCGTAGCGCCGAGAGAGCGAGAGGGAGGGCAGGCCCTGCAGGGCCGCCCTCCCTCTCTGAAATTTCATTCCTGCTCAGACTGCCTCAGGCAGCTTCACTTTTTCTCTTCAATTGTCTTCTTCGGATCAGCTGCCGTCTCAATCTTCTCAGCAGCCTTCTCCTTCGTTGTGACCTTTTTCGGCTCTGTCTTCGTCGTCGTGACTTTCTTCGGCTCTGTCTTCGCCGTTGTCACTTTCTTCGGCTCTGTCTTTGCCGTTGTCACCTTCTTCGGCTCTGTCTTTGCCGTTGTGACTTTCTTCGGCTCCGTCTTCGCCGTTGTCACCTTCTTCGGCTCCGTCTTCGCCGTTGTGACCTTCTTTGGCTCCGTCTTCTTCGTCTCGACCTTCTTCGGCTCCGCCTTTACCGGTTCTGTCACAGCCGCGCTCTCAGCCTTTACGGCCTCCGCCTCGTTTTTTTTAGCCGCTGCAGACTTCGTCGTCTTCTTTACGGTCGTCTTCTTCGCAGCCGTTTTCTTCGCCGTTGTCTTCTTTGCAGCCGGCTTCTTCGGCTCCGGATTGTTGTATTCGAAAATGCAGGCCCCATATGCCGGAAGCACGAATCCGAAGCTGTACGGCTTGCCGTCACACTCAGACTCGACCGCCTTGAAGCTCTTCTTTGCAAACGTAAAGTTTCCGCCGTACTTCGGGTCCATTGAGTTCATGATCAGCTTGTATGTGCCCGGCACGAAGCAGCCGACGCGGTAATCGTCGCGCTCCATCGGCGTGTAATTGAGGACGAACAGAAGGTTCTTCTTGCCGTCCGGAGACTTGCGGACAAAGCTGTAAATAGACCTTGCCGCATCGTCTGCGTTGATCCATTCAAAGCCCTCCGGTGTCGTATCTGTCGCATAGATGGCCGGATACTTCTGGCACATATGCCACAGATCCCGCACATAGTCCTTCAGCTTTGCGTTCAGCGGATTCTCAAGCAGGAACCAGTCGAGCTCCCGCTCCTCGCTCCACTCACGCTGCTGACCGAACTCCTGGCCCATGAACAGCAGCTTCTTGCCAGGATGACCCGCCATATACGCGTACCCGGCCTTCAGATTGCTGAACTTGTCCTCATAGATGCCCGGCATCTTCGACCACATCGAGCATTTCAGATGAACGACCTCATCGTGAGAAAGAACGAGAATATACTTCTCACTCCACGCATAGGACGTAGAGAATGTCATTTTATAGTGATTGCCCTTGCGGAACAACGGATCAAGCTTCATGTACTCGAGGAAGTCATTCATCCAGCCCATGTTCCACTTCAGTGTGAAGCCGAGACCGTTCTCCTTCTCGACATCGCCCGTGACATGCGGCCACGCCGTCGATTCCTCAGCGATTGTGACGACGCCCGGATTTCTTCCGCGGATCAGCGTATTCAGGTGCTTGAAGAGCTCAATCGCCTCGAGGTTCTTGTTTTCACCATACTTGTTCGCGACCCACTCGCCGTCCTTCTTGCCGTAATCGAGATACAGCATCGAGGCGACCGCATCGACGCGGAGACCATCGACATGCATGTACTCGACCCAGAAGAGCGCATTTGCGATCAGGAAGTTCTTGACCTCCGGTCTTCCATAATTGAAGATCTTCGTGCCCCATTCCGGATGCTCGCCCTGGCGCGGGTCCTTGTGCTCATATTCCGGATCTCCGTCGAAGTTCGCAAGTCCGCACTCATCCTTCGGGAAATGCGCCGGCACCCAGTCGAGGATGACGCCGATTCCGTTGTTGTGGAAGTAGTCGACCATCTGCGCGAACTCCTGCGCCGTGCCGTAGCGGGACGTCGGAGCAAAATATCCCGTGACCTGATAGCCCCAGGATCCGTCGAACGGATGCTCCGCGATACCCATAAGCTCGATGTGCGTGTAGCCCATGTCCTTCAGGTACGGAACCGCGCGCTTTGCGAATTCCATGTACGTATAGAAGCCCTCGACCCTGCCGTCGCATTCCGGATGCTTCATCCACGATCCGATATGGCACTCATAGATGATCATCGGGTCCTTGTTGACGTCAAATGTAGTCCGCTTCTTCATCCACTTGGCATCTGTCCACTTGAGGTTTGAGATGTCCGTCACGCGTGACGCCGTTCCCGGACGAAGCTCCGCCTCGTTGCCGTACGGATCCGCCTTGTAGAGACGCTGGTCCTGCGCGCCGATGATGAAATATTTGTAGAGGCACCCCGGACGAACGCCCGGAATGAAGGTCTGCCAGACACCGATTTCATCGTGATCAGAAATTACATTTGCCTCCGTATTCCAGCCATTAAAATCACCGATGACAGATACGCTCTTCGCGTTCGGTGCCCACACAGCGAAATAGGTTCCTTCCACACCATCGATCGTTGTCGGATGCGCGCCAAGCTTCTTGTAAAGATCATAGTGTGTCGCGTGACCAAAATAGTACTGGTCCGTCTTTGTAAATTCGTACTGGTTTACCATCACTATACCCCGCATATATTAATCGTTTTACTGTGTCTCTGCCATGCCGTTTATCCGGCAGAAGCACATTCGGATTTACAAAGTCATTATATTCTTTTCGCGCTCTTCTGTAAATGCAATGTTCATATACAGGGCGCCGTTCGTGTCGTCATTTTCGTAAGAAATGCACAACCCGTCCCTCAACGATGATACCGCTCATCCGTGAGATACCGCCCGATCATGTCCTCCGTCACACCATGGTTCCGGATAATCTCGCGGTAAAAATGTCCGCTCTTCTTCACGGTCCGCTCCTGCGTCTCGAAATCTACATGCACGAGTCCGAACCGCTTCGACGTTCCCTCCAGCCACTCGAAATCATCGAGGAATGTCCAGTGATAGTACCGCTCGACGGGGACCTTCGTCGCCGCGAGCACGGCCAGCTGGTCATAGAGATAGAGCGAATGGAATTTGTCCTTATTGTCCGCGACGCCATTTGCCGTGATCCAGATCGGGCGGTCGAGGATCTGCGTCAGTGCCTGCATGCACTCCTCAAGCCCCTGCGGGTAAATCTCATGGCGGATATCATCCTTCGCGTCGTACTCACGCGTGATGTCATCTCCCGGTCTCTTGCAGTGTGTCCGCGTAAAATAATCGATGCCGATGAAATCCGCGTAGACGCCCTTCTCAAAGCCGCCGAGATTCTGCATCGGAAAATGAAATTCGCCCTTCAGAAACGCCTCTGCCGGCCTCGTCTGGAAGACAGCCTGCCCGAGCAGGGCGGATCTTGATTCCACAAAGCTGAACGGGTTCACAGCCGCAAAAATCTGCGCGTTCAGTGCCACGCCGACATGCGTGTCATCGTACCCCATCTTCTCCCGCATGCGGTGAATCTTCTCATAGGCGCGGATATGGCACCCGGCCATAACGCTCATGACGCGCCGCACCGTGACAATATTGTCGTCTCCCGGCGGGAACCCGAGGCCGCCATAGGCCGCCACCGCATAGTAATTCGGCTCGTTAAACGTCACATAGTCCGAAACCAGATCGCCGAATGCGCGGACAACAAGGCCGACAAAATGCAGATAGTACTTTGCATTTTCCGGCTTCATGAAGCCGCCGCGCTCCATGAACCACATCGGATCCGAGAAATGATGGATGGTGAGCAGCGGCCGGATCCCATGCGACGTGAGATACTCCAGCTCCTGCCTGTAGTGGTCGACAGCCGCCCGATCAACCGTCCCCGGCTCCGGCTGCATGCGCGTCCAGTCCACACTCACACGCACCGTCTGCACGCCGAGCGCCAGCAGAAGGTCCGCGTCGCTCTTCCAGCGGTTCCAGTGGTCGTCCGCCACAGTGATATCCGAGCCGTCTCTGATCCGGCCCTTTCTGTACCAGTAGTTCCAGCTTGAATCGACCACTCCTCCCTCCGTCTGGGCCGCCGACATGGCGACGCCGAGCAGCATGCCCTGCGGCAATGTATATCCCTTCAAATCGCTGCCTCCCTTCTGCACCGGTGCTTTTTTTCATTATATCAGTTTTCGTTTCTGCACGGTATCAAATGAATGGTAAGCAGCGAATTGTTTACAAAAATTTTAAAAAAGAAAAGAGCCGCCCTGGCAAGGCGGCTCTTTTCTTCGCTTCCATGCGTATTTGGCAGGTACGCACTTCTTGTCATAGGATTCTCTGGCAAAGAATCCGCACAGCGCAAACGGAACACCGTGCGACAGACCGTCCTGGCACGACGGTCTCCCGGTTTCCCGGGAATTGAAGCGGGAGGTAAAACGGATGTATAGGAAAGTTGTCAAATATAGGTATCAGCAGAGCCCGGCTATGAACGGGCCTGCCATCATGTCAATAATCAGTCAGCCTGACCTTCAAGAAGAAGCTTGACTGTCGCTGTGTTCAGCGGAGCGCCTGTCATAAGGGACGCTGCAGCCGCGAAAGAGTACGCGTTGTCCTGAACATATTTTCTGAATCTTGCGCCAAGCGTATTGCTGTCCTGGCGGGTTGTCTCAAAACCGTTCATGCGGTTGTAAGAATTAAGAGCCTGTGATGATGTCATAGAAAACATCTCCTTTCAAATAAGTTGCGTATATAAATGCTTTCCGGATCACGCGCTCCGCTTCCGTACACCGGAGGCCGGCGCTTTCTGCTTCGTAAACTTGCGCCCGTACTTGCGATCGATGTCATATTTCAGTCTGTTATGTAACCGCTCATCGATTACATGCCTTATCATACAGCCTCCGTCTGATGCGCATAAGGCCGGATTTTGACCGTTTTTATGTCGATTTTGACATTTTTATATTGAAATTTGTGATTTTCCGGTTCATGATTAGGACATACGGAGGCAGCATATGGAGGAAAGAAATGCATATACAGGTGCCCTCACGTCAGTGGATGAGCCGATCTCCATCCATTATCTGACTGACAGCGGACGCTACACGCCCGCCCACTGGCACGAAGATCTGGAGATGCTCTACATCCTGAACGGCACCGCAACGGTCATCGCCGACGGCATAAAGCACGTACTCGTCCCCGGTGAGTGCATCGTGATCGACTCCAATATCCTGCACGAGACGCAGTGCGTGACGTCGCTCATGATGATCTCCGTGCACGTGAAGCGCGATTACCTGCGCTCGCGCGCGGGCGGCACGCAGCCATTCCTGATCCGCTGCAGCCGCTCGGATCTTGTTCATGAGCAGCTGAAGCCGTACCTTGAGATCTGCGATACGTTCCGCACGATCGTCCCGTTCTACATCCGTCAGAGAGACGGCTACCGTCTGATGAGCGAGGCCTGCATCCTCAGGATCCTCTACCTGCTCGTGCAGCATTTCCGAATCCCACTCGGCGCGGACGATATACCTGCCTTAACAGAAAGCCGCGAGCGCATCCAGAAGATCGCTTCATTTATCCGGGAACACTACAGCGAGAAGCTCACGCTGAGCGGCACCGCGGAGCATTTCGGTCTCTCGGAGGCATACTTCAGCCGGCTGTTTCGAAAGAACTTCGGCATCACGTTCATTCAGCACCTGAACCGGGTCCGAATCGAGCACATTTATCACGATCTCATCGCGACGGACGAGCCGGTCATGGAGCTCATCGAGCGGCACGGCTTCACGAGCTACAAGCTCTTCAGCCGCACGTTCCGGCAGATCTACGGGTGTACGCCGCGTGAGGCGAGGCAGCGCTCGCGGAGCCGCGCGGAGTAATGAATATTAGTCCAGAAAGGATAGGATCGATTATGATATTTGACACACATGCACATTATGACGACCACGCCTTCGACAAGGACCGCGAGGCCGTCATCGCATCTTTAAAGCCCGCGGGCATCGGCCACGTCGTTGATGTAGGGGCCTCGAAGGAAAGTCTCCCCCGCGTCAAGGCCCTCGCCGACACGTACGACTTCTTCTATGGCGCTCTCGGTCTTCATCCCGATGAAATCGGTGACCTTCCCGCATGCCGCGCCTTCATCGAGGACGGCCTCCGTGACCCGAAGATTGTCGCCGTCGGAGAAATCGGCCTTGATTACCACTGGCTCGTGCACTCGAAGGAGGAGCAGATCGCAGCCTTCCGCGAGCAGATCGAAATCGCAATCGCAAATGAAAAGCCGATCATCGTTCACTCCCGCAGCGCCGCTGCCGACACGATGGACATCATCCAGGAATACTACGGCGACGGGACCTGGGCCGGCCTCAGCGCGGACGGCCGCGCAATTGTCCCTGTCACGAAGACCATTCACACAGGAGACGGAGAGACGAAGCGCGTGCTGACAAACGCCGCCGGCGGGAAGAAATTCATTTCCCCGGGAATCGGTCATGCCATGAGGAACAAGGGCATCATCCACTGCTACGCGTACTCCGCCGAGCAGGCAAAGCTCTACACAAGGATGGGATTTCTTCTCGGCATCGGCGGCGTCTCAACGTTCGGAAACTCCCGAAAGCTGAAGAAGGTCATCCAGCAGGTCCCGCTCGATTTCCTTGTGCTTGAGACGGACTGCCCGTACCTCGCTCCCGAGCCGCACCGCAGCGAGCGCAATTCCTCCCTCTATCTGCCGCTCGTTGTGAAGGCGATCGCCAAGCTCAAGGGCGTGACAGAGCGCGAAGTCGAAGACGCGACATGGCGCAACGCGATGGAACTCTTTTCCGCACCATAAAAAGAGGGCCGCAGAAACGCTGTCGTTTCTGTGGCCCTCCCTCTCTCTTATATTTTCACCCGATCTCCGAGCCTCCGGGCGTCTCCGCCTTGTCCGGTGTCATGATGCTCAGCGTTCCGTCCGGCATCTCCGCGCAGAGAATCATGCCCTGCGACTCGAGGCCGGCCATCTTCCGCGGCGCGAGGTTTGTGATGACCATGACCTTCTTGCCCGTCATCATCTCCGGCGTGTACTGCGGTCTGAGACCCGACAGGATCTGCACCGTCCTGTCACCGAGGTCCACCTGGCTGCAGAGCAGCTTTCTGGACTTCTTGACCTCCTCGCATTTCACAATCGTGCCGATGCGGAATTCGCATTTTGCAAAATCGTCGTACGTGCACTCAGGCTTGTGCGTATACTCGGGGACCTTCTCCTCGGAAGCCTTCTCCTGCTTTTTCTTCTCAGCGGCCTTCTTCTCAGCCTCAGCCTCTTCCTCAAGCTCCTTCAGAGACTTCAGGCCCTGCGCCTTTCTCTGCGCGTCGACCTTCTCCATGACCTCGTCGAGCTTCAGTCTCTGGAAGAGGATCTCCGGCTTGTCCGTGACCTGGTTTTCCGCCGGGTAATTGCCCGCGTGGCCAAGCTCGTCGTAGTCGATCTGCGGCGCGTTGATCTGCACGAGAATCTTCTCCGCTGTCTCCGGCATAAAAGAGGTCAGGAGTGTCGCGCCCGTCTGGATGCCGTCGCACAGGTTGTAGAGAACTGTCGCGAGGCGGTCAGCGCTTGCCGGGTCCTTCGCGAGCTTCCACGGCTCCGTCTCATCGATATACTTGTTGCAGCGCTTGAAGAGATTGAAGACCTCTGTGACGGCGTCCGCCATGCGGAGTTTGTCGACCTTCGCCTCGACCTTAGAGACCGTGCCTGCGATGACCGACTTGAAATTGTCGTCGATTCCGTTCTCATCCGTCACGCCCTTGTTCACGACCCTGCCGCCGAAATATTTGTTGCTCATCGCAATCGTGCGGTTCACAAGGTTGCCGAGCGTATTCGCGAGCTCGGAATTCCATCTCTCGACCATGAGGTCATAGGAGATCACGCCGTCATTTTCGAACGGCATCTCGTGGATGCAGAAGTAGCGGACCGCGTCGACGTTGAATACATCGGCGAGATCGTCGGCGTAAATGACATTTCCCTTGGACTTCGACATCTTGCCGCCGGCCTGCAGGAGCCACGGATGACCGAAGACCTGCTTCGGAAGCGGCTCGCCGAGTGCCATCAGGAAGATCGGCCAGTAAATGGTATGGAAGCGGATGATGTCCTTGCCGACAAGGTGAAGGTCCGCCGGCCACCACTTGTAATACTCCTCCGAGGAGTGGCCGTCCGCGTCGTAGCCGACACCCGTCGCGTAGTTTGCGAGCGCGTCGAGCCACACATAGACGACATGCTTCGGATCGAAGTCGACCGGAATTCCCCATGAAAATGAGGTTCTCGATACGCAGAGGTCCTGAAGGCCCGGGAGCAGGAAGTTATTCATCATCTCATTTTTCCTGGACTCAGGCTGGATGAAATCCGGATGCGTATTGATGTAGTCAATGAGCTTCGGCGCGTATTTGCTCATTCTGAAGAAGTACGCCTCCTCCTTCGCCGGATGGACCTCACATCCGTCGAGCGGGCACTTGCCGTCGACGAGCTGAGACTCCGTGTAGAAGGACTCGCATTCCGTGCAGTACATGCCCTCGTAGCTTCCCTTGTAGATATCGCCCTGGTCATACAGCTTCCGGAAGATCTTCTGGACCTGCTTCTCGTGGAAATCGTCTGTCGTGCGGATGAAGAAATCGTAGGACGTATTCATCTTGTCCCAGATCCGTCTGACCTCCGCGGACGTCTTGTCGACAAACTCCTTCGGCGTCATGCCCGCCTTCTTCGCGCGCTCCTCGATCTTCTGGCCGTGCTCGTCCGTTCCTGTCTGGAAATGAACATCGTACCCCATCTGGCGCTTGTATCTGGCAATTGCATCCGCCAGGATAATCTCATATGTGTTTCCGATGTGCGGCTTGCCCGACGCATACGCGATGGCAGTCGTAATGTAATACTTTCCTCTCTTGGTCATAGCTTCCTCCTGAACCGCTGATGATGCGGGAATATCTGTCGCCGTGCGGAGCCCGCACCGTGGATGACGGCGAGCCGGCCCGATCCGGCAACAGTACGATTGTAACTGAAAACGTTCGTAAAGTAAACGGCCCTTACTGCACCTTGAGGATATAGGTGTCCTCCCCGTTTGAGTACACGGTCTCGCCGAGGCTCTGCAGGAGCGTGTCGTTTAAGGACGAGTATTTCTCGCGCTCGAGCTGGCCGATATAAATGTAGGTGATATTGTATTTTTCAATCAGTGCCTTCACAGTGTCTGCGTCCGTCGACGTGTAGATCGTCTCGATGTCCGCGAGCCGCTGGTTCAGCTCCGTCGTGTCCGACCGCCACAGCCATTCGTGGACGTACCAGCCCGCGACGGTCGGAAGGCCTGTCGCGACCGACACGCGCTCATAGTCCGAGTAGCTGTCGCCCGGCGCCTCGAGAATCGTCGGCGTGCCGCTGACATGCGTATTCAGCCAGCTGATCGCCTCGAAATCCGACGAGAATGACTCCGACACGAAGACCGACGCGTCCGTGCTGACGCGGTTTCCCGGCTTCAGGACATTTCCGAACCACGAGGAGCACGCCTTGAAGATATACCCTCCCGTGAGGATCAGACAAATGAGAGCCGCCACACTGATAACGCGGACGACGCGCCGGCGCACGGCCGACACATGGGCTCTGAGCGAGGCTCCCGCGAGAGCCCTCGTGATGATGTAGGCCATGCAGACGCCGAAGAGAATGAATGCCTGATACGTCAGCTTGAACATCGTGTTCGCGCGGTAATAATCCCCGCCGTAAATATCCTTCACGTAGATGACCTCCGGAAGGAACACGAGGCCCATCGCGCAGAGACTCCACATGAGGACCGCGAGGTCCGGCATGTCGAGGTGATGGCGCTCCTGCCTGCGGTCAAGAATAAGCCCCACGATGTACGCGATGCAGCAGGCAAATGGCAGGCCCCACAGAACGACGAGCTGGTAGAACGCGGTGTGGCTGTGCGTGAGGCCGACGTGCGACGAAATCATATCGAAATTCGCCGTAAACGGAAGCGCGCACACGGCACCGACCGCGAGCATGACGAGTGCCTCCAGCACCATAATCAGTATGAACTTCGGCAGGTTCCGCCTGTATGTCCGGAGGTTCACGAAGAAGATAATCGAGCCGCACGTCACATAGTAGATCGGGAAATCCCAGAAGTTCGTCCAGCGGAACACACCTGTCATCAGACCGACGAGCAGAAGCTCCGGCGAGATGATCTGCAGGACCTCCTCCGTCGTAAAATGAAATCCTCCCTGCGTCTTTCCGCCTTTTCCAAAGTGCTTCTTCGCCGCAAGGATGCCCGACTCGAGGAGGCTCCTGTCCGCCGCGGACGCAGACTGATCGACAGCAGCATGTCCCTTTCCTGCCGCAATCTCATCGTCAGCTGCAGAGCCCGGCGTCCCGGCATGTGCCGCCTGGTCCTTCCCTGCTGCGAGCCTTCCGGCGGCCGCAGAGAACGGATTCACCTCCGGCATCTTCACCTTCCGCGCCCACGCGTAGACGATCGCGATGACCGTCACAACGAAAATGATATTCACGTAGTGGGCGTGCAGATCGCCGAGCACCGTCGAGTACGCCGGGAACTCGTGGATCGTCTTGTCGCCGACATCCGGATTGTAGCCGATATAGCGCGTCGAATCCGGGAACCAGTAGCTGTAGCTCTGACCCGTAATCTTCGCGATAATCGGCTTAATGATGCCGTAAATAATATAGTGGCCGTTTCCGCAGTAGGCGACAGCCGCTCCCGCGAGGGCCCCCGTGAGATACGGAAGCTTCGAGCGCCTGTCCGCACTCCTCGCTTCCAGCTTGTCGCGCATCAGCTGATAGCCGAGAGAGGCCGGCAGACTAAACGAGAGCGACGCGACAATCGCGCGCATCAGGTTGTAGCCCTCGCCCGTCGTCACGCCTGTCATTTTCACGAGAAGCGTCGCGATGTACTGGCCGCCGTAGTAATAGTTGACCTTGCTGCCCGCAAACCACATGTCCTCAAATGGCATCGTGAGCGAACGCGTCATCGCGGTCATAAAGCCGTAATCCATGAACTTCTCCGTTCCGTAGGCCTCCGGCTTGAAGCCGATGATATAGACCCAGAGCCCGAACAGGGCGAGGAAGACGGCCTCCTCAATCAGGATCGTCGGAATCGAAATCGCACGTTCCGCGAGAACCAAAGAGCTCGTCCCCTTCCGCTTTGTCTTCATTTTCCGGAAAATGAAAAGCGCCGCGTAGTTTACGGCCGCGAGGACAAGCAGCGTGATCACGATCGTGCTCTGCTGAAACAGAGCAAGGCCCGTGCAGTTCAGCGTCCAGACAAGCCAGGACACAAGAAAGAGGCCGATCGTCTTCGCGAACATCCATCCGCCGTCATCGAACCCCCGGAACACATATGTGGTGAGCGGCAGAAATCCCAGCCCCATAAGCAGGAAAATCAGCCACCACTGCAGAACAATACCCATTTGAATAAAAGTCTCCCTTCTCTGCCAGTACTGCTTCTATGTACTATAATAGTATATCGGTTCCTAACAGGCATGTCCACGCAAGACCAGCGAGGTTTCTACGATTATAAGCATAAATCAATGTCACAGTTTTCATTTACAATGTATTGTATTCGTATTATAATTAAGTCGAAAGGAGATGATATCATGGCTACTGTTCCTACTCAGATTCGCATAGACGCAGAGACAAAAAAAGAAGCAAATGAACTTTTCAATGAATTGGGGATGGATATGTCAGGTGCCGTCAATATTTTTCTCAGACAGTGTATTCTAAGAGGCGGCATTCCTTTTTCGATTGAAATCCCACAATATTCAAAAGAGACGCTCGATGCGATGGCCGAGGCAAAACGTATATCCCGCGACCCTGACGTACCGGGATACACAAATATGGATGACCTAAAGAAAGCGCTCGAGGAATGATTTGCTGACAGTTAAATTCACATCAGCTTATAAGAAGAGCTATAAGCGGATGAAAAAGCGCGGGAAGGATCTCTCTCTTCTTGATGAAGTTGTTGATACATTGCGTCAGGGAAATGTACTGGAGGAGAAATATCGAGATCACGAGCTGAAGGGAAATCTGAAGGGATTTCGCGAATGCCATATTCAGCCGGACTGGCTGCTCATTTACCTGATTGAAAACGACATACTTACGCTGACGCTGGTTGATACCGGCAGTCACTCAGATCTGCTAAATTGTTGAAATGAAAGAGGGAAGCGGCGCATGCCGCCTCCCTCTTTCTTGTATAAGATATAGTTCCTTGTACAAGATATGGAAATTACTTTCCGAAGTATCTGTCATGCAGGCCCTTGAATGCCTTGCCATGTCTTGCCTCGTCACGAGCCATCTCATGAACTGTGTCATGGATTGCGTCGAGATTCAGAGCCTTCGCGCGCTTTGCAAGATCTGTCTTGCCAGCCGTAGCGCCGTTCTCAGCCTCAATTCTCATCTCGAGGTTCTTCTTTGTGCTGTCTGTGACAACCTCGCCGAGAAGCTCAGCGAACTTGGATGCATGCTCAGCCTCTTCGTGAGCAGCCTTCTCATAGTACAGACCGATTTCCGGATAGCCCTCGCGGAACGCAACGCGTGCCATTGCGAGATACATACCGACTTCTGAGCACTCGCCCGTGAAGTTTGCCTCGAGATCCTTCTTGATATCTTCCGGAGCGTCAGCCGCTACACCGACAACATGCTCAGCTGCCCATGTCATCTCCTCCTCCTGCTTCACGAACTTGGAAGCCGGAGCCTTGCAGACCGGACACTGTGCCGGAGCCTGATCGCCTTCATATACATAACCACAAACGCTGCATACCCATTTTGCCATAGTAGTTTCTCCTTTTGTGTTCAAAGTGCTGTGCGTGTCTGCCGAGCCATCCGGTACGGACAGCAAAGCGCACAACCCGTCAGTGTTTGTAACCTTTCTCACTGTATCATAAAGCCCAAAAAATAGCAACTTAAGAGACCGACTATTACAAACCTTTTACAGTCCACGTTCCGGTTCACATGCACCCAAAGTCGCGTGCGTTCGCGAATATCGGAGCTTCATGCCGTAAGCGCGCTGCCAGGCACACAGATTGACAAAGCAGCCTCCCTTCCGTAAAATTATAAGCAATATGGCTATTACACAATTATTCTCACACCCGAAGCCATATCCGACGGAGCACAGACATTTTATGAAAAGCAGACGCATTATCGGCTACGACGTCATCCGGATTTTCTCCGCATTTGTCGTGGTCGCCTATCACTTCGCAAGCACCGCCTCGACAAAAAAGGGATGGGCCTCATTTCCTTATTTTTTCAACTACCAGGGCAAGAGCTGGGGAGGCACGGCAGTCGGTTTATTCTTTATTTTGTCAGGCGCAGTCATCGCCATGACGCATGATTTTGAGCTGAACCGGCAGAATATCCTGCATTTCTACTGGACGCGGGCGAAGAAGCTCTACCCGATGTTCTGGATGGCATTTTCCTATATATATCTCCAGAACGTGATCGATAATCACAACTTTTTTTACTTCGGAAAACCGTGGCTGCTCCTGCTCAGCTTCTTCGGAGTCGATGGATATTTCAACTACATGGGACGGACCTACTACCTGATCGGCGAGTGGTTCCTCGGCGCGATCATTCTGGTCTATCTGCTCTACCCGTTCATCCTGTTCTGTTTCCACCGCATGCGGTATGTGACACTGGCCGTCCTCATCCTGCTGGCTTATCTGAACCAGCTGAACGTATTCGGCCTCAAAATTCCGTTCCAGCAGAACATCCTGACATGCTGCCTGCTCTTCTACACAGGTATGCTGTTCGAGCGGATCCGCCTGAAGGTCACGCAGTACAGCTGGATATTCGGCCCCATTGCCATCGCCGGGATGATCTACCTGCTCGCGTGGCCGACGGACATCCCGATTGAACTCGGCACGCTGATCACGTCATTTGTCATGTTCATCGCGCTGTTCTGCATCGGCTCCTGGATCAGCCTTGCCGGCCCGATCGAATACGCCGCCGTCGGCCTGAGCGGACTCACCTACCCGGTCTTCCTGCTGCAACACCAGATCATCAACTGGGCTTGCAAGAGCTTCGCAGAGTTTTCGCTGACGCAGGTGCAGGAATTCTGGCTCCTCGTCATGGTCTTTCTTCTCACGCTCGTGTACGCATGGATCCTGAAAATGATAAGCCTGAAGCTCTCCGGACGGCTCGTTCCACGGAAGAAAAATGCGTAAATAAAGAACCCCGACCCGGACAGCCCGGATCGGGGTTCTTTTCATATGGAAAGCAATATCAGGAGAAAGCCTTATTACGCATTTGCTTCGACTGCGCTGATGTTCTCTTTCTTCTCGAAGTCTGGCTTCGGTCTGAAGATGAAGTACGCTGCGAGGACGCAGAGCAGGAATGCAACTGCTGTTCCGACAGTGAAGCCCTTGCCGGAAATGAAGGAGCCGATCTGGTATACGCAGAGTGAAAGCGCATAGCCGATGCCCATCTGGAAGCCGAATGTGAGCCAACCCCACTTTTTTGTGCCCTGCTCACGGAAGCCTGTCGCAATCGCGACGAGGCACGGAGCGTCGAAAATGTTGAAGAGCAGGAAGCTCATGCCGGCAAGCGTACTGCCGCCGAACATCTTGAAGATCGATGCCGCGACATCTGCCTCTCCGTCAGAAGCTGCATGTGCGAGAAGACCAAGTGTTGCTGTCGCCTGCTCCTTTGCGAGCTCAGCGGATACGGATGCAACAGCTGCCTGCCATGTGCCGAAACCCAGCGGACGGAAGATCACCGCGATGCCCTCGCCGATGTAGCGGAGGATACTGTAATCAAGATCGCCTGCAAGGTACTGCAGAGACGGGCTGAAGTTCATCAGGAACCACATAATGATGCAGACCGTGAAGATGATCGTACCAGCCTTGATGAGGAAGGCCTTCGCGCGCTCCCATACGTGAATGAGAACACCCTTGACCGTCGGAATGTGATAAGCCGGAAGCTCCATGACGAACGGAGCCGGATCACCGGAGAAATACTTTGTCTTCTTGAGCGCGATACCTGCGCAGACGACAATGCCGAGACCCAGGAAATACATACCCGGAGCGATGAACTTGCTGCCCGGGAAGAAGGTCAGTGTCATCATCGCGACAATTTCCATCTTCGCGCCGCACGGCATGAAGGTCGCAAGCAGGATCGTCATGTGGCGGTCCTTCTCATTTTCAATCGTACGTGCTGCCATGATAGCCGGAACGCCGCAGCCGGTACCGATCAGCATCGGGATGAAGGACTTTCCGGAGAGACCGAATCTTCTGAAGATACGGTCCATGATGAACGCGACACGCGCCATGTAACCGGAATCCTCAAGAATCGACAGGCAGAGGAACAGGAGGATCATCTGCGGGACGAAGCCGAGGACCGTGCCGACACCGCCGATAATACCGTCGACGAGGAGGCTCTCAAGCCACGGCGCACAGCCGATCGCGTTGAGTCCGTTCGTTGCTGCATTTGTAATCCAGTCGCCGAACAGGGTGTCATTCGTCCAGTCTGTCAGGAACGCACCGAGTGTCGTGACGGAAATGAAATACACGAGCCACATGATGCCGGCGAAGATCGGAAGTGCAAGCCAGCGGTTTGTGACGATCCGGTCGATCTTGTCGGAGGTTGTCATCTCACCGGCCTTTGACTTCTTCTTAACGGTGCCGGCAACAAGTCTCTGAATGTAGTCGTAGCGCTGTGCAGTGACGATGCCTTCCGCGTCGTCATCCTCTTCCTTCTCGCAGTCCTTGACGTGCTGCTCGATGTGATCGAGAAGAGCCTTGCCTAAGTGAAGCTGATCGGTTGCCTTGTGGTCGCGCTCAAAGAGCTTGATTGCGAACCAGCGGAGATTGACCGGATCGACCTTGTCCTGAATGGACTCCTCGATGTGGGCGATCGCGTGCTCAAGGCTTCCGTTGAAGACGTGCGGCAGCTCTGTCGTCTTGCCTTCCTTCGCCGCCTCGATGCACATCTCAGCGGCCTGCATCGTGCTGTCGCTGTGAAGAGCGGAGATCTCGATGATCTTGCAGCCAAGCTCCCTGCCGAGCTTCTGGATGTCGATCTTGTCACCGTTCTTCCGGACCAGGTCCATCATGTTGACGGCGATGACCATCGGAAGGCCGATCTCGACAAGCTGTGTTGTGAGATACAGGTTACGCTCGATATTCGTTCCATCGATGATGTTCAGGATGACATCGGGCTTATCATTGACGAGGTAATTTCTTGTGACAACTTCCTCGAGTGTGTACGGGCTCAAAGAATAGATACCCGGAAGGTCCTGAATGATGACATCCTTGTGTCCCTTCAGACGTCCTTCCTTCTTCTCGACAGTAACACCCGGCCAGTTACCGACGTACTGCGTACTGCCGGTCAGGTCGTTGAACAGCGTTGTCTTGCCGCAGTTCGGGTTTCCGGCAAGAGCAATTTTGATTTCTGACATAATTCCTCCTCATTTTTTGTTGCTGAAATCCGTGCGGCTCATGTCATCTGCCGCCGGTTTTCTGACGCTTCTGCAAATCCTTCAGGACATCTCGAGAATATCCGCGTCTTCCTTCCTGACGGAAAGCTCATAGCCTCTGACAGTTACTTCAACCGGATCTCCGAGTGGAGCGACCTTGCGGACATAGATTTCAGTACCCTTCGTGATACCCATGTCCATAATCCGGCGCTTCAGAGCTCCATTGCCGTGAATTTTCAGGACGGTCGACGTAGAGCCAACCGGGACGTCCCTCAGTGTTTTCATAATGCATCCTCCTCATATATATCTTGCTAAAGTTTTTGTTCATGCACTCCGATTCATTTACATGTCTCAAAGTTAGTATAGGCTAACTTATGTGCAGACAAAAACTCAGTCTACCATGATCTTTGTCGCCATCTGGCTCGTGATCGCCAGACGGGAGTCCTTGAGATTGACAATGATATTTCCGTCGCCCGTATCAGCAACAACAGTCACCTGCGCGCCAACCACGAATCCGAGATCCTCCAGATGCTTCTTCGCATCCTCATTTCCTCCGATTCTCGCCACAAGAACCTTATCCCCGGCACTCGCCATCGCTAATGGAATCATACCCTGTCCTCCTGCTGTCAGCGTGCGGCCCGCATGACTCATGCCGGCGCGTCAGAGCCGTGCCGGTTAAATGCATGTGAACCGTGTTGCTTTCGCTGTTCTACGATTTGTATAATTGAAGTTGTGTTTGTTAGCATGAAATTTTATTAGTTTCAGCTAACTTTCGGTTCAAATATTAGCGTGGCTGACAGGATTTGTCAACCACGCGGCACGAATTTCTTCATTTCCTCGACCTTTTTCATCATTTCCTTGTCGAACTGCACTTCCTGATCGTGGTACGCGCAGGACCCGCAGCTACCGCTTCCGCAGTGTGCCTTTCCATCAAGCCCGCAGGTCTCGCATGTCCCGTGCTTCGATGTATAGCGGATGGCAAATACGACTGCCGCAACAACAATCGCAAGAATAATCACCGATGCAAAATTCATAGATTTCTCCTTTCTCAGCGTCCGAAGCCGAACAGGCCGTGCTTCTTCTCGTACGGCTCTGTCGATGCCGACACATAGTGATAGCCGGTCTTCTCGATCGCGTCCTCGAGGACGCCGCCGTCAACCTGGTTCTCCGTGAGGAAGGTCGCCTCATTCTTTGTGTGGGATGCGCTGACCTTCTTCGCGTCCGGGAACTGCTTCCGGATCACATCGCAGATATGTGACTCGCACATTCCGCAGGCCATTCCATTGATCTTCACTGTTGTCTTGTACATCTATATAACCTCCGAATTCAGTGTGCCGAATAGTTGTAGTGGTTTTTCTTCAGTTACTCTTGTCTAACTGCATGGTACCATCACCAGTTAAGAAATGCAACCTTTTTCCCAGCTTCAGATGTACTGAATTGTATCCTCACGATATGCCTTCAGCGCCGCGCCCGGTCCTCCCTCAAAGACGCCGGTGCGGATTCCGAAGCGCTTCAGCTCGTGCAGGGCCCGCGGACTGAAGCCGCGGCAGATGACGGTGTCGATCTTCATTTTCCGGAACAGATTGGCGGAGTCGTCGACGCGATTGACGGGCATCGAGAGCATCTGCTTCCGGACCTTGCGGCCATTCTCGAAGACATAGATTTCGTAGTAGTCCGTCTGCTCGAAGTACGGAACTTTTCCCTTTCCTGTATAGGCGACCGCGAGGAGCTTTGTCGACGGGGTCTTCTGAATCTCAATGATGTTGTGCTTTCTCTTCAAAAAATCAAACATAGCTGTTCTCCATTTCCTGCGAGAGTTTATCCCATCTAACCCGAGTTGTCAATGGGAATCATTCGTATAATTTCTGGTTTTCCGGCTTGTTTTTCCTCCGCAGGCAGTCTATGATTTATGTATAAGCCTGCCCGCAAAAACGGCCGGATTTTGTTGAAATTGCCGGTGGCGGAGCAGGATACTACCCAAGGATGGGGAATGACTGGAGGTAAGACAGATGAAAATTGAAAATGTAAACAACGTGGAGGGTCTCATGAAGGTCCTCAGCGAATGCAAGGGCAAGGTTGAGCTCGTCTCGGATGAAGGCGACCGGATCAACATGAATTCCAAGCTCTCCCAGATGCTCATGATGTCCAAGCTGCTCGACAAGGCTTACATCAAGGAGCTCGAGCTGATCGTTCATGAGCCGGAGGACATGAAGAAGGTTCTGAATTTCATGATGTCCGACGCGAACAAGGCAGAGTAAATTTGTCGCAGGCAGGGGCCGCACCGCAATGGTGCGGTTCCTTTTTTGCTCCTCCGTTTGACAGTATCCGCACTTTGGTGTATAGTCCAGATATCTGTTTTTCTAGTATTTTGCTATGAATAATATGTTTATGGACTGAGAGGTGCGGACATGACACTGCAGCAGATTCGCTACGCGCTGACGATCGCGCAGACGCATTCCATGAATAAGGCGGCCGAGAAGCTGTTCATTTCCCAGCCGACTCTGACGAGCGCCATCAGAGAGCTTGAGCGCGAGCTCGGCATCTGTATTTTTCTGCGCACCGGCAAGGGCATGATTCCGACAAATGAGGGGGCTGAATTTCTCTCCTACGCGGCGCAGATCCGCCAGATGTGCGACCTGCTCGAGGACAAGTATCACGGCACGGACAGCACGCGGCGGCGGTTCTGTGTGTCGACACAGCACTACTCGTTCGCGGTCCGTGCATTTGTCGAGACGGTGCGGACCTTCGGCACCTCAAAGTATGAGCTCGCAATCCGCGAGACGCGCACGCTCGATGTCATTAAGGACGTCGGCTCGCTGCGGAGCGAAATCGGCATTCTCCATATGAGCGACTACAACCGCAGGATCATCTCGCGGTACCTGGCCGACGAGCACCTCCAGTTCCACCCGCTCGTGAGCTGCCGGGCCTTCGTCTATCTCCGCAAGGGCCACCCGCTCGCAGGCAGGCCCTCCCTGTCCCTTAAGGAGCTCGAGCCGTATCCGTGCATCGCCTTCGAGCAGGGCGACGGCGGCTCCTTCTATTTTGCAGAGGAAATTCTTCCCGACAATATTTATCCCCGGCTGATCCGGACCAGTGACCGGGCGACAACGCTGAACCTGATGACAGGGCTCGACGGGTACACGCTCTGTCCGGGCCTTGTCTGCGAGGAAATGAACGGCACCGGCTATGTCGCTGTCCCGTTCCGCGACGAGGGCGAGGACAGAAACGGGTCGATGGAAATCGGCTATCTCACCAAGAAGCAGAATATTATCAGCAGGATCGGCAGGGCCTATATCGAAGAGCTGCGGAAGGGCTGCGAGGTTCTGGCCCCATAAAAATATCATATATTGGCAGTTCTCAAAATGCCAGTCTGCAGGTATAGTGTGCCTTGTCGGAAGCATTAAGACAGATTTACATTTATAGATTTTATATCCGTTTACTTTTCAGGCTTAATGATGGCGGATATTGTACTTACCGCGGTTTCGTACAGGATTTTCATTTGAAGACAGAATTATTCACTCATTCCGACAGGAAGAAGGCTATTTATGGCAGATGAAAAGACGCAGTACGGAAACAGACAGACACAGTATGAGCTGAACAAGGGACTCGCCCGCATGCTGAAGGGCGGCGTCATCATGGATGTCACAACGCCGGAGCAGGCGAAGATCGCCGAGGAGGCGGGCGCGTGCGCCGTCATGGCGCTCGAGCGCATCCCGGCCGACATCCGCGCCGCCGGCGGCGTGTCCCGCATGAGCGACCCGGCCATGATCCGGGGTATTCAGGAGGCCGTCTCGATCCCGGTCATGGCCAAATGCCGCATCGGCCATTTTGTCGAGGCGCAGATCCTGCAGGCCATTGATATCGATTACATCGACGAGTCCGAGGTGCTCTCACCCGCGGACGACACCTATCACATCGACAAGCGCAATTTCAAGGTCCCGTTCGTCTGTGGCGCGCGTGACCTCGGTGAGGCGCTCCGCCGCATCTCCGAGGGTGCGGCAATGATCCGCACGAAGGGTGAGCCCGGCACCGGCGACGTCGTGCAGGCCGTCCGTCACATGCGGAAAATGAACTCCCAGATCGCACACGTCACGTCTCTCCGCGTCGATGAGCTCTTCGAGGAGGCAAAGCGCCTTCAGGTTCCCTATGATCTTCTTCTCCAGGTCCACGACACAGGCCGCCTTCCGGTCGTCAATTTCGCGGCCGGCGGCATCGCGACGCCTGCGGATGCGGCCCTCATGATGCAGCTCGGCGCAGAAGGCGTCTTCGTCGGGTCCGGTATTTTCAAGTCGGGCAATCCCGCAAAGCGCGCGGCCGCGATCGTCCAGGCGACGACAAACTACCGCGACGCTTCTCTCATCGCAAGGCTCTCCGAAAATCTCGGCGAGGCGATGGTCGGCATCAATGAAAATGAAATCAAGGTCATCATGGAGGAGCGCGGGCAGTAAATGCCGCAGCGTGGATTTCAGATTCAGGGAGGCGCAGATGATGAGTAAGATTGGCGTACTGGCGGTTCAGGGAGCATTTATCGAGCACGAGCATATGCTCCGCTCCCTCGGGGCCGACACAGTGGAAATAAGAGAGGCGAAGGATCTCGCCGGGATCGACGGCATCGTCCTTCCCGGCGGCGAGAGCACCGTGCAGGGAAAGCTCCTTCGGAGCCTCGGCATGTTTGAGAAAATCAGAGATTTGATACGGAGCGGGCTGCCCGCTCTCGGCACCTGCGCGGGGCTCATTTTGCTCTCGCAGGGCGCGGTCAATGACCCGTCTGAATATCTCGGCACGCTGCCGGTAAGAGTCAGACGCAACGCGTACGGCCGCCAGTCCGGGAGCTTTGAGACAAGGGGAAGGATGGTGCTCGCCGAAGACGGCGACTCTGAGCCAGAGCCCGCGGGCGAGCCCTTCACGATGACGTTCATTCGCGCGCCGTATATTGAGTCCGTCGGTGATGGCGTGCGCGTCCTCGCGCGGGTGGACGGGAAGATCGTCGCCGCGCAGTACAAAAATCAGATCGGGCTTGCATTTCACCCCGAGCTCGGGACAGACCCGCGGGTCCATGAGATGTTCCTCGCGCAGTGCGGGTGAATCACGGCTGGCTTCCGTCGAAATTCCGGGAGAAGAGGTCCATCATCGTGATGTCCGAGCTGAAATCGCCCGCGAGCATGTCCTCCATGTGGCAGATGGCTTCATTTGCCGACGGAATGGCCTCGTCAAAGAAGCGCATGAGTCTCTCTGTGCTCTCAGCGCACGCGGGATTCGCCTTCGGGCTTATGATATGGCCGCTCAGCTCATCGTACTTGCCGATCACCTTCATCGCGCCGTAGAGCACATTTCGCTTCGCGTCATTCGGACAGTAGAGAAGGCGGTGGTTCTTTTTGAAGCCCTCCAGTGACTTATAGACCTGCACGGGATTCACATCCGGATAGAAGCCGGCGATGATATGCGCGGCGCGGTGCGTCGGCACAAAGCGCCTGCACAGGTTATGCTTCACAGGATTATAGCCATCCGCCTCGAGCAGCGCGCGGTCGAAATCGCCCTCGATCGCGGCGTGGCTCGTCCCGGTACTCTCCGTATATCCGAAAATATACCCATGGCAGGTCGCATCGAGCACAAAATGTGTGAGGCACCCTGCGAGATACGAGTGCGCGGCCATCTCCCGCTCACCGCCCAGCGTCATGAGGTGCTGGATGCGCGGGTCAAAAAAGACGCGGCCGCTCATTTCATGGCAGGCCGTCCCGACCTTCCCGATCTCATTGTTCGTCAGCGGGTTATAATAAAAGAAAATGTCCGGTCCCTGGACACCGATATAGTACAAATCCTTCTCCTCGAGAATGTCGGCGCGAAGCGCGTCGGGAAGCGTCTCGAGGACTTTCTTTCCAAATCGTTCATGAGCATATGTTGAGGGCATGAGTTCCTCCTCTTGCGGTTATAAATCTTTCTGCCGCAAGTATAGCACCAATCCGCTTTTCAGTTCCATATGCACTGCTCCGCGAATGTATACACGAAATGAAAATCTACTCAGTAGGTTTCCTGGCGAGATCTGGGGCTCAAGCGCTATGGTTCAGAACACACATAGCACTTTTGACCCGATCCTGCTCTCAGAAAACCCCTCGGATGAAGATCTCAAGTCCGATCGCGATCAGAATCACGCCGCCGATGATGGTCGCCTTGTCCGCCAGACGCTCACCGAACTTCTTGCCGAAGATAAGTCCGGCCATGCAGATGAAGAACGTGACGATGGCGATGATCAGCGAGGAAATGAACGCCTCGAGCGGGCCGTAGCCGGCAATCGTGAATCCGACGGAGAGTGCGTCGATCGAGGTCGCAATGCCCTGAATGATCAAGGTTCGGATTGTGAGGCGTGTCACTGCTTCCTCGTCCTTTTCAAGGCCGCGGACCTTGCGGATGCCCTCGATCAGCATGCCGCCGATGTAAAGAAGAAGCGCGAGTGCGATCCACGGAATAAACGGCTGAAATGCCTTGAACGCCTTCGCGATCTGGTGAACGCAGAACCAGCCGATCATTGGCATGGCCCACTGGAAGAAGGCGTAACATCCGGCGATCCCGTAGGTCTTTTTGCGGGACATGTCCGGCTCGCCAAGCCCATTTGCAATTGATACGGAAAATGCGTCCATCGCGAGCCCGACGCCGAGCCCGATGCTGCTGATAAAGAAAAATGCATCCATTGTCTTTTTCCTCCCTGGAAACTGAGAACAAAACCTTCATGCCCTGCTTCGCAAGGCATGTATAAGTCCCGATGAATTGCTTCGTTGAGACCGGGATTTATACAGTAAAAAAGCCACAGCGTTTCCGCTGTGGCTGAAAGTTCATTTTCCAATATACCCATGCACAGCGAATCCGCTATCCATGAGTCTCGCATATTAAAGTAAGCCAGACCTTCACGGCCAGTATGTTGACTTACTGCAACGGGTGCTTGCTACTCCCTCATTTCTTCAAGAGTCTATCAGCCGCCTTGTGCATTAGTCAACCTTAATTTTGAAGGGCTCCTACGACAGTAACCACAATTACCAAAATTTTATAAAAGGCAGATCCACGCGGGATCTGCCTTTTCTGCAACTTGTTCTACCTGCTGCTCAGCCATATTCTATTTTCACCTCTCTAATGGGATCAAGAAATTTATCCTTGTCCATGTACAGTCCGTCCAGAACAGGGTTCAGATCGATATATTCTTCGATCTCTTCTCCTCTTTGCTTGTATTTAGCCATGACTTCAAGATAGCCGTGATCCCATTTGTTTACCTTTGTATAACGGTCAAGACCATCGCATGTGCGAAAAGTCAGCCTTGTACCGCCATACGTAAAGGTCGTGTATTTATCGAAGCTGCTAAGAACAGCCGCTGAACTCTTTTCCATAGCTACCCACTACCTCTCAGTTTCCAATTATAGCTTCTACAAAAGTCAACTAAAAAGCTCACTATGCCTTTTATTTGATTATACCATACGCACCGAGGTGCTGCGTGCATTTCTGATAGCGTTCACTGATCACCGAGCTCTGATGCGGAGTGGGTTTTGCCGTCAGGCGTGCTCTGTCGCGCCCGACCGGCCTGCGCCCGTGAGCAGCAGGCAGATCAGCACGCCTGCGATGATGCACGCGGCCCCTGCAACAAATGAAAGCCCGATGACTTCGTGGAAGAAAATGACACCCATGACGGCCGAGGTGAGCGGCTGCACGGGATAGAGCGCCGAGCAGTTTGAGGCAGGAAGCGTCGCGAGCCCCTGGTTCCAGAGAATGTGCGCAAGACCTGTGCACACGATTCCGATGTAGAGGATGCCGAGCACGGCCGGCGCGTTCAGGCGGATGACGGTGTGCTCCGCGAAATGCTCGATGAGGAACAGGACGAAATTGCACGCGGCAGCGAGTCCCGCTGCCGCGCGCGTCACAGCATAAGTGTCATAGGTGGAGAGACCCTCGCGTGTGAAGACGGAGACGAGCGCCCATGTGAGGACGGACAGAAGCGAGAGCACGATGCCCGGGACATTGATCGATCCGCCTGTGCCGACGATCAGGTAGATGCCGAAGACCGCGAGAATAATGCCGATGATCTTATTTCCCGTGAGCTTCTCCTTAAGGGCCGGAACTGCGCAGAGCGAGATCGCGACGGGATTCAGTGCGTTGATCAGGGAAGCCATCGTCGAACCGGCGTATTTCGTGCCGAGAAGCTGCAGTCCCACGGAAATGACATACCCGCAGAAGCCGAGGATGAAGACGTACCGGCGGCCCATGCGGTCGAGATGGAGCTTTTTTGAAGTTTTCGCGCCCTTCATTTTTGAGACGTGGACGCGAAACATAACGCTCATCGTGATAAATGCGATCGCGTAGCGCATGAACGCGATGAAGAAGGTCGGCAGGCTCTTCAGCAGAATGTTGCTGACGACATGAACTTACCACTACCCATGCCTTCGGTATGGATAGGGTATCTGTACAGTCGTGACAGTTGCCCCTTTCGGACCACGAAGGCTGTCCGTGCCATAAGCGGGCCGGTTCACACGGCCTCTGTCGCGGGTATCAGCCGCTTACTTTGTAAAGATTCCCAAAACGGACGACGTTGATATTCCGGAGGATGGCCTTTACATCCATGCCGGCAAATGCCCCCGGAACCGCTTTTCTCAGAATGTTGGCCGCTCCGTTCAGGTCCGCGTTGACACACGTGCCGTCGGCTGTCCGGTACAGGCCGCGCCTGATCCGGCTTCCGGAAAAATGAACGTCCGGCTTGTGGTTCCCGTCAAAGACAGGAACCGGGTCCCGGTCCACAGCGCTGGCCTGGGATGTATAGGACTCTTCCTGTTCAAGGAAGAGAATGCCGGCCCTGGCACACAGATATTCCAAGATACTCATCAGGTTATTGAACGGGATCTGCACGAATGCCTGATTGTTCCTCTTCCCGGTATCGGCCTTCTGCTTCCAGAGCTTTGTGTGCCCGCAGACAAGCGTCCCGATGCCGTTCTGTACGCACCAGCCAACGATATCTTTCGCCGTTTTGTGGAAGTAGTCCTCAAGGAAATACTTCCGGCGGCGGGCGAGGGCCGTCATCTGTCTGGTCTGGGGGCAATGGTACTCATCCGGGTCTTTTCCCTTCATCATCACGGACAGGAGACGCGATACCTGCTTGTTGTACCACTGGTTTGCGGCTTTGACAGCCCCGCCTTTGTAAATCCGGCAGGGAATGTCCCTGTCCGTTACGATGGCTGCGAGGTTGTTGACGCCGAAATCAATGGCCGCGTGGTATGTGCCGGGAGACGACACTGTGCTGCCTTCTGTCTCGTAGATGACGATGACCCGGAACGAGCCGTATTCCGGGATGACCTGCACTTCCTTCAGGGGAACCCCATCCGGGAAGGCGTGGCCAAGCGGAAGCATCTGCTTTGTTTTCGGGAACTTCAGGAACCCGTCCGGCTGAATCCGGCAGTCCTGGTTCGTGTATTTGGCGATGGCCTGATCGGACTTGACGTATCCGGGCATCCGGGGCTTTCCGAGAAACTTTTCCGGGTGCATTTTGTACGCTTTGAGCGCAGCAAGCCATCCCTTGAAATCACGGCACGCCTGCTTCAGCACGTTCTGCGCGCACTGCATGGAAAGCCCTGCATAATAGTCCGGGTTGCTGCATACCGTCATGATTTTCCAGAGCTCCTCGTAGGTCAGCATGGCTTTCGGCTGTTTCATGCCGGCGGCCACAGCACGCGTGATCTCATCCTCAACTTCCTGCTCGTTGTCCGTCAGCGACTCCTTCTGCTGTGCCGTGAAATGGTTCCTGATCCGGAACAGGGCGGCATTCCGCAGAAGTTTCGCCATACGCGTCTGCCCGTCCAGATAGGCAGACAGGTCCGGCATGCGGTCCTGACTGATGCAGTATTTCATGATTCCGTATGCCATGGATGTCTCCTTTCTGTCCGTGTTGACACTGTGCTTGTTCCCTGCTATGATTATAGCAGAAAATATGTTTGGGTGTCAATTATTTGGAGGCATAATCATGCAGAAAACAAACGGAATCTATTACAAAAACCGCCACAGTTGTTTCCTGCTTCAATACCATCTGGTACTGGTCATGAAATACAGGCGGAAAGCGCTCGTTGGCGAAGTCAGGGAGTGCGTATACAAGACACTGCGCGACGGGCTTGAAAATCAGGGGTGCCGCGTAGTCCGTATGAACGGGGAGGAGGACCATGTCCACATCCTGTTTGAAGCCCCGCCGGACAAGAAGCTGACGGAGCTTGTCAATATGTTAAAGACCCGCTCGGCCCGCATGACATGGGCGAGATACCCGGATGAGCTGCGGAAATTTTACTGGCGCAAAGACCGGCACCTTTTCTGGACGGACAGCTATTTTGTCACGACTGTCGGGTACAACAGCCTTGAGGCTGTTGACCATTACATCAAAAACCAGTAGGCATTCATCCACGCCCAGGCGTCTCCGCGACGTTTGGACGTGGTACTCTGCTGTTACTGATAGAGACTGCCCCAGATGATAAATGTAAGAATCAGCCCGAGGTAGGCTCGGACTTCAGATGATTTTGAATGCATAATTTCCCCCTTCGTGTGCGGCAAGGGCCGCAAAACGACTGTATTCTAGCACGCTGTCGCGGTGAATACAAGAAGGCGGAAACCGCAGCGCTTAAGCATCAAATCTTGCAGGAACGCCTACTTCCGTATCGCCTGATCCGCAGATCCTGCCAGGTCCGCTATGCCCTGCGCCCTTTTCTCATCAGCAGGCACACGCACATGCCCGCCGGGAATATGATCGCCGAGAGGATTCCGATCCTGAGGTTGTCTCCGGCAAATGCCGCGACCTGCCCGGCCAGCGTCGGACCTCCGCCGCAGCCGAGATCGCCCGCGAGCGCAAGGAGCGCAAACATCAGCGTGCCGCCATTTTTAATGCCCGCGGACGCGAGACTGAACGTGCCCGGCCAGAAAATGCCGACCGCAAAGCCGGTGACGCCGCAGCCGAGAAGCGCGATGACCGGGTTCGGGACAAATGCGATCATGAGATACCCGATGACGCAGAGCAGACCGCTGAACATCATATATCGGTGAAGATCAAGACGCGCCCCGCATTTTCCGAAAATGAGACGCGCACTGCCCATAAGGAGGGCGAACAGCATCGGGCCCATGAGATCGCCGAGCGTCTTCGTGACGCCGAGCCCGGCCTCCGCAAATTCCGAGGCCCACTGGCTGACGGCCTGCTCGCTCGCGCCGGCACAGAGCATCATCACAAACAGCATCCAAAAGCTGCCATTTCTGAAGAGCTCGCCAATCGTCTTTCCCTTCTCGCCCTCCTCGACAAACGGCCGGAGCGGCACGCGCATGAACGCGATCATATTGATGACAGGAAGAACCGACCAGATGACGGCGAGAATCCGCCAGTTCCGGATCCCGGCCAGCGCAAAAAATACAGTCGATAAAAGTACGACGCCGGCCTGCCCCCAGCAATAGAACGAGTGCAGAAGGCTCATCGCCGTCTCCTTGTTGTCCGTCGGACATGACTCGACGACCGGGCTCACAAGCACCTCGAGCAGACCGCCGCCGAGCGCATAGATCATGACGGAAATGAGAATCCCGGCGAACGGATCGGGCGTAAGCTCCGGAAGAACCGTGAGCAAAATGAGGCCCGCTGCCGCAAAGAGATGCGCAAGCACCATCGACGCGCGGACGCCGAGCCGCTCGACGACGGGCGTCGAGCCGAGATCGACGAGCAGCTGCACCGCAAAATTAAACGTAATGAGAAAGGTGATCTTCGAGAGCGGAATGCCAAATTCCGACTGAAGGGTCAGAAAGAGCAGCGGCACGAAATTGTTCACGACCGCCTGTACGATATAGCCTGCGAAGCAGGCGTAAATAGTCTTCTGGTAAGCGCGTTCTTCAGGCATAGGCTTGCCTCCTTTCATCAGGTATGGGGCTCAGAGCTTTTCGCCGCCCATTGACGATTCAGCCGCCAGGTTGTTAAAATGGGGACGTTTCTTCATTCTGCATTATATAAAATCGAAAGCGGCATCGTCTATTTGAAATCAGATTGTACAGGCATGCGTGCACAGCCTAATCAAACTGTACAGACTGCGATTTACGATTTATTGTATTATTCAGCCCGACAATGTTCGGAGTCTGAATAGTTGTATTAGAAGAAAAGAAGGTTTATGGCATGAACAGAAGTATACGAGGCGCCTTCATGACGCTTGGCGGCGGTATGTGCTGGGGCTTATCCGGCTCGATGGGGCAGTTTCTCTTTCAGCACGAGGGTATGGATTCCCGCTGGCTCGTCCCGATCCGGCTCTTTCTGGCCGGCGTGATTCTCTTCATTTTCTGCTTTGTGAAGCACAGGAAGCCCTTGTTTCAGATCTGGACGAAGAGGCGCGACGCGCTGCTTCTGCTCGCCTACGGTCTCGCGGGCGTATCGGCCTGTCAGTTCACGTATTTCCTGACGATCCAGCTCTCAAGCGCCGGCGTCGGAACGATTCTTCAGGACCTCTCGCCCGTCATGATTCTTGTCTGCGCGTGCATCGCGGGGCGCCGCGCGCCGAAGCCATATGAGATCATCTGTATTGCGCTCGCGCTCGCCGGCGTCACGCTCATCGTGACACACGGGGATTTCGGCTCACTGGCCGTCTCCGAGGGTGCGCTCATTTCCGGCGTGATCAGCGCCGTGTGCGTCACAGTCTACAACATGCTGACGGCGCCGCTCACGTACCGCTATCCGGTCGTCGTGCTGCAGGCGTGGTCATTTCTCATGGGCGGCGCGGGGCTCGCGCTCATTTTCCGGCCGTGGCAATTCGGATATGTGCCGGGACCCATGGGACTTGTGGGCATCGCATTTGTCGTTGTCGTCGGAAATGTCCTCGCGTTCACGCTCTATATCACAGGTGTAAGCCTCATCGGCCCGTCGCGGGGCATTCTCTACGGCTTCGCGGAGCCGGTCACAGCCGCCGTCATCGGCACGGCGCTCCTCGGCTCACCCTTCACGATCTGGGACGCGGTGGGATTCCTCGCGGTCTTTCTCATGCTCACGCTCATTTCCGTGAACGGGCGGAAGCCTTCTACGCAAACATCACCTGGAACAGGTAGATCATGACCGGCAGGGTCGCGACGCACAGAAGCGTCCCGAGCACATTGTAGAAGCTCGCGCGGAACGGCTCATTGCCGCAGGCGACGGCGATCTGAGTCACCGTGGCCGCCGGCGGCGCCGCCGCGCACATCATCGTGACCATGAGGGCATCCTTAAACTCCGGATGGACGCGGAGAAAGCCCGTCGCATAGAGAATCAGCATCGCAATAAATGGAAATGCGATGAGCCTCCCGAAATTGATGAGCCACGTCCGCCGGCTCCGGAGGACCGCGCCGAGGTCACTCTCCGCGATCGACATGCCGATGACGATCATCGAGGCCGGTCCGACCATATTTCCGAGGCTCGTCACGGTTGTCGCAAGGACGGACGGGAAGCGGATGCCGAGCGCCATAAGAAGGAGCGCGGCACCGAGCGCCAGGACATTCGGGTTGAGGAACATCTGCGCGGGCCGAAGGCTCCCCTTCCCGCGGATAATCGCCTGCCCGTGGCTCCAGCACAGCAGGTTGAACGGCACCTGAAACGCGACGCAGTAGAAGACCATGTCGTCGCCGAGTGTCATGCTAATGAGCGGAAGCAGCAAATTTCCGCAGTTCATGTAAATGAGCGTCGCCTGGTCGACGGCATCAAGCTTAAACGGCTTCTTAAGGAGGGCCGCCAGCACGATAAAGAGCAGCACGCACAGCGTCGCCGCGATCATCGCCACAAAGAAGCCCTTCATCTGCTCCGCCGTGATGTCCCGCTGAAATGCCTCAAGAATGAGGCATGGCGTCAGCACATAGGCGGTCAGCATCGAGAGCGGCTGCGCGTCACGGCTCTTTAAGAATTTTATTTTCACGATCACATACCCGATGATGACCATCAGCATCATCGAGATCAGGTTCTTCATTAACGCAAGACTCAGCGCCATAAATTAAATCCTTCTTCCGTCACAGAAATCCTCACGCACCTGGAATCGCATACAATCGCGAATATCGGGGCGGTATGTTTTTCATCGTATGCTGTCAAGTATAGCTGTCACGCCCATGAACATCAATATGGCAGTGTGGCCTGAGAGAGTTGGGCAGGCCTGCACAGGCCGAACGAGTGCGGCAAGCATTCCATAAGGGCATAAATATGCCGGCGTGGTCCTGGCAAGCCACGCCGGCATTATTCGCAGAAATCTGAGGTTCTGCCTGTACGGAGTCCTTCTTCCTCCGACTCAGCCAGAGGGCTGTCTGCGTCAGCCCTTCACGGCACCTGCCATCATGCCCTTGACGAGCTTGTCCTGCATGATCGCGAAGAGAATAATCATCGGCAGTACTGAAAGCGTAAGGCACGCCATGATCATCGCCGTGTTGGTGGAATACTGGCCCTGATAATTCCAGAGAGCGAGCGGGAGTGTTCTATTCTCTTCGGACTGGGTCAGTGTAAAGGCGAAAATGAATTCATTCCAGATGTTGACGCCGTTATAAATTGCCAGTGTCGAAAGCCCCGGCGTCGACAGCGGAAGGATAACCTTGAAGAATCGGCCGTATCTGCCGCAGCCATCGATGTCAGCCGCCTCCTCAAGCTCCTTCGGGATTCCCTGCATGAAACCTGTCAGAATGAAGACAGAAATCGGAGTCGCAAACGCGACATTGACCGGAATCAGCGCCCAGATCGTATCATAAAGGCCCATGTTGATTGTCATGTTAAAGACCGGGATCAGCGTGACGTGCATCGGAACGGACATCGCTGCCACGATCGCACCGTAGATCGGGGCTCTCATTTTGAATTTAAAGCGTGAGAGCGGATACGCGGCACACGCGGAGATGAACAGAAGAAGCACAAGCGAAAGCACAAGAACGATGACGGAGTTCTTAAAATATGTCCAGAAGGCCGGATCCGTAAGAATCGAGATGTAATTGTCCGGATAGAACTTCTCCGGCATGTGGAATGCGTTGTACATGATCGTCTCAAGCTTCTGCTTGAAACCTGTAATGACCATGAACAGGAACGGAACAAACGTCACAAGGAGCCAGAAGACGGCAAGAATAATCGCGACAGTCCACTTGATGCGGCCGACCCGCTTCGAATGACTGATCGTTGCAACAGACGTATTAGCCATTATTCTTTATCCCCCTTTCTGTTCATCAGGAACATGAGAAGTCCGGCGATCGCCGTGATCAGTATGAACATGCCACCCGCGATTGCAGATCCATATCCCATGTTGTATTTTGAAAAAGACTCCTTGTACATGTAGGTCGCCATGAGTTCTGTTGAGCTTCCGGGACCGCCTCCCGTCATGACATAGACGAGATCAAAATATTTGAGTGAGCCCGTGACAGACAGGACAACCGCACTCTTGATCGTCGGAACGAGGAGCGGAAGCGCGATCTTGCGGACATACTGGCCTCTCGTCGCACCGTCGACAATAGCTGCCTCATAGAGCGACTCATCGATGCTGGAATATCCCGCCATGTAATAGACCATGTAAAATGGAATGAACTGCCAGCAGATGACGCCGATGACCGCGTAGAGCGCCGTCTTCTGATTTCCCAGAAGATCGATCTTTCCGCCTCCGAAGATCTGCGAAATGGATGTAAACAGTCCGCCGTTTGTCGCAAGTGCGTAGTGGAACAGATAGCCGACAGCAACCGAGCTCATGAGAAGTGGAAGGAACCAGATGATCTTGAAGAAATTCAACTTGCGTCCGCCCGCGTCGAGAAATGTCGCAAGCAGAATGCCGATCGGCATCTGAATCACGAGAGACAGAAGCATGACCTTGATGTTGTTGAGAAATGCCTGCCAGAACTTTGTGTCATGAATCAGCTTGTTCCAGTTGTAAAAGCCGATGAACTTCTTATTTGTCGAGATACCGTTCCACTGCGTGAAGCTGTTCACAAATGTCGCAATGATCGGATACAGAATATAGACGGCCATGAGAATAATAACCGGAATCAGAAAGACCGCCGCGCAGAGCGCTATTTTTCTCTGGCGGACAGCCGCGAGGGATGTCTTCTTAGTCACGTTCTCCCACTCCTTTCGGACCTGATAAGACCTGTGCGAAGCCAGATTCGCACGCAGTCTCCACGATTTTTCTTATACAGAAGGCTGCCTCATCGGCAGCCTCTGTATGGTTTGCATTTTGTTAATCATTCAGCACCCACTAAAGCGTTTCGAGTCTGAGTGCTGAATCGTTACGTATCTTTTACGATGCGGTAGATGCCGCAGTAGATGAGCCGTTCTCCTTGAAATACTCATCGAGAGCATCCTGCTGCTCCTGTGCGACCTTCGTCGGATCACCTGTTCCGTCGAACAGAGTCTGTGTCGCAGACTTGTGGACCTCAGCTACAGAGGACGGCAGGTACTGATCCCACCAGAGCTGTACGCTCGAAGCGCCCTTGATGATCGATGTGATATCCTGCCATGCCGGCTCGCTGGACGATGCGTCTACAAGAGGCGGAAGGTTTCCGCTGTCCTCATCGAGCTTCATCCATTCATCCGTCGTGTAATAAGCAGCCATCTTGACAGCTTCCTTCAGCTTCTCACCTGTGCAGTTGAAGGAAATGAAGTTATCACCGAGTGTTCCAAGGACAGTCGTCTGATCTGCGCTGGAATCTGTCATTGTCGGGAATGCGAATGCGCCGAGGTTCTTGTAGAAATCCGGGTTCTCAGACTTGATCGAAGCGACCTGCCAGGAGCCCTGGAGCATCATGCCGGCACCCTGATAAAGGAGTGCTCGGTCCTCGCCGTCATCTGCTGACAGAGAGTTGACGCCGTCCGGGAAGTATCCCTTGCTGACCCAGTCTTCAATCTTCTCGCCGGCGAACTTTGTCGCGTCATTTACAAGAGACCCTGTCTGGTTGTATGCATTTGTGATGATATCGGATCCGCCATAACGCGCGACCAGATAGCAGTAATACATGGAGCCTGTCCACTGTGAGCTGTTTGCGAGAGCAAACGGCGTAATTCCGTCGGACACCATCTTGTCGCAGAGAGTTTCAAGATCATCGAGCGTCTTCGGAACCTCATAGCCTTTTTCAGCCCAGAGGCTCTTGTCATAGAAGAAGACTGCAACGGACTGGTTCTTGACCGGCAGGGCGTAGATCTTGCCATCGACCGTGCACTGATCAAGTGCCGCCGGAAGGTACTTGTCACGAAGTCCGAGCTCATCAACGATATCCGTGATATCCTGCGCATAACCTGATTTGATGTACTCTCTCATCGGACCGCCGGTCCAGTGAATGTACATATCCGGGCACTGTCCCGCGCTCATCGCGACGGACAACTTCTGCTTGTACTGATCGTTCGCTGTTGCTACCTGATCGATCGTGTAGCCTGACGTCGGTGAATCATTCTTGTTGTACTGATCAACCGCGTAAGACCAGATCGTCTTATCCGGCTCATCCGTTGCGATGTTCCAGAATGTGATCGTTTTGTCGTCACCGGCCGCTGCCGTTGTCTCAGAGCCTGTTGATGTCACTGTAGAACCGCCCGCTGCTGTCGGGGTCTTGCCGCTGCAGCCTGCCAGCATACCGACTGTCATAGCTGCCGTAAGCGCTAACGCAATCTGTTTCTTCATAATTCTCATTCCTTCCTGAAAATCATTTCTGTGCGTATCTGCCATGTCCGAAAAATGAACTGTTCTCTGACAACCACTCACCTCCCGGATGCCCGTCATTGCGGTGACCGGAAAATGAACGACCCGCGCGCTGTCTTTCTTTCCGCTTCCCGCCTGCTGTACTTAAACTATATCGTCATGCAGCCAGCGCTTATATCAAATTTCTGCTATAATTATTACGTTTCTTTGAAACATACAAGTTGTACGTTGTACAGAATAAATTGTAGATGCATAACTGGTAATAATACCGTATACAGGCGGTTTTTACAGGATTCATTTGGCATAAATCTCAGTCTGTATTTTTATTTGCGGAGGAGACCCTATGGAAATTGACTACTCACTGATGCATATTTCTTATAATCTGCATACCTTCGTGCGATATGCGCGGGAAGCAGATCCGTCTGAGCTCCCGCCCGGCACAGAAAACCCACGTTCAGTCGTCATGGCCAGTCAGAAGACTCTGGCCTCACAGGATTCCATTGTCGACTTCACTGACGAGAAATTCATCAAACCAATCCTGTCCCAGACAGAGCTCTTCATGAGAGCCCGCCTCAGGCCTCTGATTTTTTCTATGGAAAATCAATTCGCGTATGCTCTCATCACGCTTAACACCGGAACTGTGATTATCGGACCGGTCCGTTTCAGCGCGCCAACATGGTTCCGGACTGTGTTTAAATTCAAAGATCTCGGCATATCGGTTGAATCAGAAAAATATACCTACTGGCTCCGCTCTGTGCCGGTCTGCGATCTGGACGCCTTTGCCACAGATATCCTGCTTCCTGTCAATCTCGAACGCGACGGGAGCGACGCAGAGCCCTATATTCTCCGCAAGGACGTCATCGACGAAAACTGCGTGGACAAGGAGCGCGTAACGGACGCGCAGAAGGAGCTCTCTAGGATGATTTTCGACCGCGTCGAGGACGGCGTCGTCCACAACCCGTACAATCATGAGCTGCGCGAGCGCCACTGCGTCATGACCGGCGACGTCGATGGACTGCACCGCGTTCTTGAGGAAGATTTCACCGGAAGATACGGAAAACTCGGCAGCGATCCGGTCCGCCAGGAGCGGAACATCGGCATTGTCGCTGTCACGATTGCAAGCCGCGCCGCGATTCAGGGAGGGCTTCATTTTGAGACCGCGTTCTCAATCAGTGATATCACAATTCAGCAGATGGAGAAATGCAATGACGTCGAAACCATCAAGCACCTCTATCACAACGCAGAATACCAGTATGCATCACTCGTGCACGGCCTGAAGACAGAGGAAGCGAGACTTGCAGCAAAGACCCGGAAAGCAGAGGATGAAAAGGCAGAAGGTGCCGCGGAGCCTTTGCCGCAGACCGTCACAGATACATCAGCTCTGGACGTCTCTCATTTTCAGGCGAAGGTTCCGGAAAATGCACCGAAATTCACAGAGGATCTCCGCCGCGAGGAAGAGGAGAAGAAAAGACTCGCGAAGACGCAGAAAAAAGCGGGAGATCATGAGGTTCCAGAGAACCGTCACATCTCCCGCTGCAAAGATTATATTTTCACACACCTGCACGGCAAGATCACCGTACAGGAGATCGCGGAGGCAATCGGACTTGAGCCGAACTATCTCTCCGCCCTGTTCCGAAAAGAAGAGCACACGACGCTGAAAGCGTACATCATGCACGAAAAGGTCCATCTCATCAAGAACCTTCTCGTCTACTCACAGTATCCGTACGCAAAGATCGCGGCCTACCTCGGGTTCGCATCGCAGAGCCACATGTCAAAATGCTTCCGGCTCGAAACCGGGATGACACCCGGACAGTACCGAAATGCGTACCAGAGGGAGGATTTCATCCGGGAAAGTCTGGACGAGTGAGCTTAATGCACGCTCGTCCACATCTTCCACATAAGTTCCGGCGGCGTGCGCAGACAGCTTTTAAGCAATGCACACCGTCGAATGGTCTGATCTTCCAAAGACGTGGGCGTATCCTTAGAACAGCACCTTCCTGCTCTGCGCCGCGCCCTCAAACGGACCGCTCACCGGATTGACCGCGCGGTGGTCGCCGAAGTAATCCTGATTGAACGTGATCGGACTGCCGTCCGGGTTCTCGAACTTCTCTTCCGGCTCAAACGCCTCGCCAAGTACAGCTGTCGAGATCGTCTCATTTTTGCTTGCGGGCAGGAAATCATAGAGGTTCGTCTCAAGCTTCATATGCCCGTCCTCGGAAATGAGCTTCAGCATGACATGATCTGTCTCATCGACATAAGCGCCCTCCTCCGAATCGCAAGGCTCGGCGCCGTTGAAATAGACGTTTCCGCCCGTGTAGACCGGCATGTGATCGTAGAACTTGTCCTTAGATGATTCGTCCTCAATGTTCCACGGACCAAACTGCTCAAAATAAGCCTTCGCCGTCGGATAACCGTCATATGGCTTTGTGCCGCAGATGAAGTTATACTGCTTCTCTGTGCCGCACTCCTTCGCGTGCGCCACATACTCCTCATCGACCGGCTGCTGCACGAAAATGTTGTTGTAGAACCGGGCATCTCCGTGCTGGATCGTCATGAAGCCTGCGACCTCCGTGCGGTGCGGCACGTGGTACGGCGTGTAGCGCGGCGACGGCAGCCTGACAGAATTATTCATAACACCGTCACCAACCCAGGTGAACGAGCCCGCAATCAGGTTATGGACAAATGCAATTCCCTCTGTGCTGATACGTGAGGAGCACTTCGAGAGCAGCAGGTTGTTGTCAACAAGCGTCGGGCCGTGTGAAACCTCGATGAAAATATCTTCGCCGAGTCCGAGGAGCGGTGTGATATCCGTTCCGGCCGGCGGCGTATTGTCATGGAACAGGTTCTGTGTGACGCGCGTCCCCTGTGCCTGCCAGTCAAGCCACAAACCTCTCGTGCAGTGATGAATATGGTTCCGGCGGATCTGCACATCAATAGCCGCATGCATCTTGATGCCGCCGATCTCCGCGCCGGCCAGATCCTGCTTATTGTTGATGTGGTGGATCTCATTGTCCTCGATAATCGAGAACACGCCGCCCAGATGGCCGACAATGCCGGTCTGTCCGCAGTCGTGGATATTATTGCGGCGAATGATATGGGAGCCGATTCTCTCCTTCGTCCACCCCTCATTCTGTGCCTGCATGATGTTGTCACGCTCTGTCTGCGTACCGTCCTTTGTGTACTTCGTCGTCCACTTATTGTCATTGTTCGGCTGCAGATATTTGCCAAGCGTAATGCCGCTGCAGCGGGAATCCGAGATCTCGCAGTCCTCGATAATCCAGCCCTTCGACCAGTGCGGGCCGATCATGCCGTCCTGGTAAGCGGTCGGCGGGGCCCACTGTGTCGCAGCCTGACGAATAACAAAGCCGGAGACCGTAATATAGCCGATTCCTTCCTCGGACGGATAGAAAACATTTCTTCTGACGTTGATCTCTACATTTTCCTCATTCGGATTCTTTCCCCCGAAATTCGCGAAAATGAGAGTCGCTCCATCCTCCTGCTTTGTATACCAGGTCTTCAACGTCGCCTCCGGATCCCAGGAGCGTCTGTAGACAACCGGATGAAGAACCTTCTCAAGATCAAGAACCTCATACATCGCTTTGCCGTTCAGGTAGACCTCGCCCGTGTGGACCGGATCCGGCGCGAAATACCAGTCGCCGCTGACCGGCACCGTGTATGGATTATAGTCCCCAAAAATGCCATTCGGAATCCGACTGACATACACGTCGCCCTGATACTTCTCCCAGTTCTTGACTGGCTCCGCGCCTGTAATCACAGCGCCTCTCATTTCCTCGGAGCGGTAGGTGATGCGTGCATTTTCCGTACCTGCGTGCTTCGGGTTCACATATTCACGATATACGCCCGGAGCTACGATTACTTCGTCGCCGGGCATCGCAATATTAGCAGCCTCCTGAATCGTCTTGAATGGGCTTTCTTTTGTCCCGCAGCCGCTGCGAAATGCAGAGGCCGATACATAGTAAGTCATACCAGCAATCCTCCATATATATGTGTAATAATGTTGTAACTATCCGGCACCCTCGGGACTCGAGACACTTCGCTCCCTCGTTGTACCGAATAAATACATGTATTGCTAAA
>JAZHVT010000016.1:0-46383 GCA_036453145.1 Eubacteriales bacterium | reverse complement strand
TTCGAGGTGCTTACGCACCCTTGACAGTCCCTTCAAGAGAGCTGGTGGTTAGCTAAGGGATGCAAGGCATCCCTTGGCACCGCAGGTACCTAAGAGCAATTTACACACAAATTTGGACTTGACTGGCTATTTACATTATACTTCTTGAAAGTTATAAATATAGGCATCTATCTTCCTTTGATTATTATCGTCTATCTTTGCATATGGTTTATTGGACCGAGCAGAAAATCATAGACATCCCCTTGTTCACATCCGGCCCTTTCCAAAAAACAAAGCCCCCGACCTCCTTGACAGTCCCCCTGCGCATGGTAGAATCTTCTGCGGCACAACTTTCATCAAGCAATCCGACTCGATATAAACAGGGGGAAATGTATCATGTCAGATTCCAGCGTCCATACGTCAGGCTCCATCCGCCGCATGACAGAGGGGAGCCCGCTTCGCCTTATTCTTCAGTTTATGGTTCCTGTCCTTCTGGGACAGCTCGTCCAGCAGACCTACAATATGGTCGACTCGATCATCGTCGGCCGGCTTCTCGGCGCGGATGCGCTCGCCGCCGTCGGTGCGTCGTCCAGCGTCCAGTTTATGGTGCTCGGCTTCTGCAGCGGCGCCTGCGACGGCTTCGCAATCCCGGTCGCGCAGCGGTTCGGCGCCGCAAAAATGAAGGACATGCGCCGGTACGTCTACCACATGATCGTGCTGACCGTTATCTGCGCCGCGGTGCTGACAGTAGTCACGGCAGTTCTCTGTCCCGCGATCATCCGCGTCCTGCAGACGCCTGCAAATATTGAGAAAAATGCCATCACCTACCTGCTTGTCATTTTCCTCGGTCTGCCGTTCACGTTCTTCTACAACATGCAGGCCTCGCTCCTCCGAGCGGTCGGCAACAGCCGGGAGCCGTTCATTTTCCTTGCGGTCGCGGCGTCACTCAACATCTTTCTCGACCTCTTCTGCGTCGCCGTCCTCGGCTGGGGCGTTGCGGGCGCGGCCATCGCGACGATCACGAGCCAGGCGCTGAGCGGCCTGATGTGTCTCATTTTTATCGCCCGGAAAATGAAGCTCCTGCACCCGCAGAGGGATGAGCGGACCTGGAACAAGCGCTACGCGCTCAACCTGCTCGCGATGGGACTTCCGATGGGACTGCAGTTCTCGATCACGGCGATCGGCAGCATGGTCATGCAGGCCTGCAACAACAGCCTCGGCAGCCTCTACGTCGCGGGCTACACGGCCGGCGACCGCGTCGAGCAGTTCGTCATGTGCCCGTACGTCGCGCTGTCCTCCTCGATGGCAACCTATGTCGGCCAGAACTACGGCGCCGGCAAGTTTGATCGGATCCGGGCCGGTGTCCGCGACGGCTTCATCATGGGACATATCTACGGCATCGTGTTCGGCTCTCTCATGGCAATTGTCGGGCGGAGCGTCGCCTCGCTCTTTCTGTCCGCATCCTCGGGCTCATCGCAAATCCTCGACATCTCGGCGCAGTTCCTCATGACCGTCGGCTTCACATTCTGGCTCGTCACGTCCGTCAATGTGTTCAGGCCGGCGATCCAGGGCATGGGCCAGCCCGGCAAGGCGATCATCTCCGGCGTCGTCGAAATGATCGCGCGGACTGCATTTGCCATCGGCACACTGCCGCTCCTCGGCTTCACGACGATCTGCTGGACGCATCAGGCCGCCTGGATCACGGCCGGCCTCTACGTCATCCTGATGTACCGCGCCGTGTTCCGGAGGGCCGCCGGGAAGGTCCGCGCGGCATAAATAAAAGGCCGGGTCACGTGCCCCGTCAGGTCCACCCTCACCGGTTCCTGGCTTTATGACTGCACGCAATTCCAAACTCCGTGTGTGCCATAAAAAATGTCCCGCGGCGCGCCGCGGGACACAGGCTGAACGAATTTTTTCTCAGTCCATCTTCAAGATAAGTCCGAGGACGCGTTTCACGCAGGTATTAATCTCCTCATCCGTGATCAAACCCTTGTCATACGCAAGCTTCACGCGCTCCGGATAGCCGCAGCCCATCTTCACGTCATTGCCTGCCTTGATCTCGCGGAACTGCTCGGCAAATGTCCACCAGTCCGTCGTGACCATGCCCTCAAAGCCCCACTCATCGCGGAGAATGCCCGTGAGCAGATCATGGTTCTCAGATGAATGAATGCCGTTCACGAGGTTATAGGAGGACATGATCGTGTACGGCTGCGCCTCCTTCACGATGATCTCGAACTGCTTCAGATAGATCTCGCGGAGCGCACGCTCGGACACGCGGGAGTCCGAATTCTTCCGGTTCGTCTCCTTGTTGTTCGCCGCGAAATGCTTCACGCTCGCACCGATATGGCGGCTCTGGATGCCGCGCACCATCGCGGCGCCGGTCTTTCCGGCAAGGAACGGATCCTCCGAGTAATACTCGAAGTTTCTGCCGCATAAGGGGCTCCTGTGAATATTGCAGGCGGGCGTGAGCCAGACACCGATGTTGTTCTCCTTTACTTCCTCCGCGCCGGCTGCGCCGATCTTCTCGACAAGCTCCGGGTCCCAAGTGCACGCGAGCGCCGTCGCGCACGGAAATGCGGTCGTCTTGATGCCGCACTCCGGCGCAATCCGGAGCCCTGCGGGGCCGTCGGCGGTCATCACATTCGGGATGCCGTAGTCCGGCTCATTGCCGAAGCCAAAGGTGTTCGCGACGCCTGTATTCGGCTGTCCGCCGAGAAGCCGGATCCGCACGTCAAGAGGAAGCTTTTCGACGAATGCATCCATCGTCATGCGGCCCTCCGCGACATCGATCAGCTGCGGCTTTCCTTCATTTCCCGGGTGGAGATACGAGCGGCCGTATGCGGCGAGAACCTCCGGCCATGCGCCCTCCATCTCATCGGGCGTCATCGGCTGAAGGAATGCTGCCTCCTCTTTTCTGCGCGATGCACTGCTGTCCGCATAGTTGTCCGTGCATGGGAGCTTCTCATATGTCCCGTCCGCGCGCAGCCTCTCCGGAAGCTTTGCCTCCGCCGCCATCGGCTCGAGCTGTTCAAGAACCGTGTCTGCTGCGACCTCATAGGTAAATTCCGTGTCCTTCGCGTCGCGGACATTTTCGCCGAGGAAGAAGCGATATGTCCCGGCCTCGAGCACCCACGCCGACCGGCAGATCTTCCCCGTGTCATCGTAGGACGCAAGCTGCGGCGCCGAGACCGTCAGCGTCACCGTCTCCGTCTCTCCGGGCTTAAGCGTCTTCGTCTTTGCAAATGCAATAAGCACCCGCGCGGGATTTCCGAGCTTTCCCTGCGGCGCGCTTCCATAGAGCTGCGCGACGGCACGGCCGGGAACGGAGCCTGTGTTTTTCACTTCAACCTCAAACTTAAGGCTCGTGTCCGCATCCGGCGTCTCCTTCGCGCTCTCTGTATCGTCATCGGAAGACTCCACGTCCTCCTCGATCGTGACCGACACGGGCTTCATGTCAAAGGTCGTATACGACAGGCCGAAGCCGAACGGGTAGCCGACCTTCTCCTTCGCGCCCGGAATTGTCTCAAAATACCGGTAGCCGACGTAGATGTCCTCCGTATAATTCACATAGTCATCCGACTCATGGAAGCCCTCCGTCGACGGATAATCCGTGAGCTCCGCGGCGAATGTATCCGCGAGATGCCCGGACGGATTGACCTCTCCGCACAGCACATCGGCAGCCGCGAGGCCTCCCTCCATGCCGCCCTGCCACGCCATGAGCACAGCGGAAATCTTATCGTTGTCGCGGAACCAGCGCGTCGAGACCATACCGCCGACGTTCATGACGACGATGACGTGCGCAAAATGCTCCGTAACGGTCTTCACCATGGCGTGCTCCGCATTTGTCAGGTAGAAATCGCCGTTTTCAAAGAGCTCTGCCGAGAGCGCCTTCTCGTGCTCCTCATGCAGGTCCTGCGCATACTGCTCATTTCCGGTCTTTACGGAGCGGTCCCAGCCCTCACCGGAGAAGCGGCTGATTGTGATGATCGCTGTGTCCGTAAACTCCGCCGCGCGCTGAACGAGGTCATCCGGGAGCGCCGGCTCCACCGTCATGCCGGGGACGCGGCCCATCGCGTACTGCTTCTTGATATCCTCCTCATAGAAATCAGCAAGCTCATCGAAAATGCGGACATAGCCCTCGATTTCCTTCATTTTCATGCCGTCAAGAAGTGTGCGGATGTACGCGACCGTCACATCGCCGCTGCCTCCGCCGCCCTTCACATAGTCGACGCAGCCCTTGCCGAAGAGCGCGAGCTTCGTGCCCTTCTTGATCGGGAGAGTCTGGTTCTCATTTTTCAGAAGGACCATGCCCTCGCCTGCTGCCTTTCGGGAGAGCTCGATGTGCTCCCGGCACCCCGTCACGCGCTTCCCATCCCTGCCAAGAGGGAGGCACGGCTGAAAATTCATGCGCTGCCATTTTCCCATAAGTCTTATTCCTCCATGTCATAGCTTGCGATTTTGACAACTGTTCTGCACCCCGGACTCGGAACGCTGAGTCACTGGTAACGGTTCTGCACCCCAGACTCGGAACGCTTCGCGTTCCTCGTTTCGGGCGGACAGAGCGGCTTCGCCGCTTGTCCGCCCCACGGAGAATTGAAAGCAATGTCCGGCGAGCAAGCTCTCCCTCCATCGCTTTCAGTTCTCCGTGGGGTGCTGATCATTATAAAAATTGTACCACACCGGCCGGTTCCATAACACATGAAACTGCCCTTCTGTGCTACACTGATGTCAGGAGGACTATGAATTTATGAAAGAATTATTTTCACTCTTGATCGGATATCTGTGCGGCTGTTTTCTCACGGCCGACGTCGTCGCGCGCGCCTTTGCGCACAAGTCAGTTTTTCAGATTGGAACCGGAAATCCGGGCATGGCCAATGTCATGGCAAGGGTCGGAAAAAAGGCCGGCTTTCTCGTGCTCGCGGGCGATATCATAAAGACGCTCCTTGCATTTCTCATCACATGGCTCCTGTACGGCAGAAGTATAAGCGACTCCATTCTCTGGAGCGGACTCGGCGTCCTTCTCGGCCACAACTGGCCGTTCTGGCACGCCTTTAAGGGTGGCAAGGGAGTAACCGTGACGTGCACGTGGCTCATCATCGCGGTCCCTGTCTGGGGCGCGCTCTCCTGCATTGCGGGCGGTGCCGTCGTTCTGATCTCCGGGTATCTGCCGCTCGGGGCAATCGTGCTCGCCTGGCTCGGAACCGTCTCCGCCTTTGCCACAAGAGGCGCTGAGGCCGGCATCTTCTTTGCGGTCGCGGCGCTCATCATGACCATTCGCCACTTCCCCGGTCTTTGCGGCATGGTGCGCGGAACAGAGCCGCGTCACTTCCATCATCCCCACTCTCACAGTTGACACCTGTCAAACCGATCAGTATGATAGGGAACGGACACTGACCATCACACAAAAGGAGGAATTGTGGACCTTCAATTTCATAAGCCGGAGCCTTCCGAGGCCCGGCAGATCGCACCTTACTACTCTATGCGCCCGAACAAGACCTGTGATTCCGGCATGCTGGACACATATCTCTGGGCGAGCTATTACAACACGCAGATTGCAACGCCCGATGACAGGGCGCTTCTCATTTTAATGAAGGACGGCGGCGAAACCTTCACAGCGATGCCGTGGTGCCGTGAGGAGGACCTCGCGCACTACTTCGACATGCTGAAAATGTACTTCAACGAGGTTCTGAAGAAGCCGCTCAAGATCTATCTCGCAGACGAGGAGGCCGTCACGGCGCTCCATCTCACGGAAAATCCCGATTTTATTGTCAAAGAGGAGTTTGACCTCAAGGATTATCTCTATGACGGCGAGAAAATGCGCACCCTCGCGGGCCGCAAATACCATCAGAAGCGCAATCAGGTCAACAAGTTCAGCCGCGAGTACGACGGCCGCTGGGAGTACAAGTCACTCCACAGCCTCGACCACGACAGTGTAACTGCATTTCTCGATGACTGGTTCTCACGTCGTATTCTCGAGGAAAATAACGCGCTCGACTCGCTCGAGGCGGAGCTTCTCGGTCTGAAGCTCCTGGCTGATCACAGTGACGAGCTGCCGTTCAAGGCCGGCTGCATCAAGATCGACGGAAAGATCGAGGCTGTCACGGTGGGATCATTTAATCCGCTCGAGAAGATGGCTGTCATCTCAGTCGAAAAGGGAAATCCGGACATCGACGGCATATATCAGGTCATCAACCAGCAGTTCCTGATCCACGAGTTTCCTGACGCGGACATCATCAACCGCGAGGACGATGTCGGTCTTCCGGGGCTCCGCCAGGCGAAGGAGAGCTACAATCCGATCGGCTACGCAAGAAAATACATGGTCCTGCAGAAGGATTTCGCGGGCTATGAGAAGGAGCTGACCGACCAGTACGAGAAGGAAATCCATGAGTACAGTGAAGACTGACAATATAAGACCTCTCCCCGCGGGCTGCTCGCTCCGCGTCCTGACCGATTTTAATGAGAAGCAGAAGACGCGGCTGCTCTACGAGCAGGCCTTCGGCGACCCGGAGGATTTCACGGATTACTATTATTCCGACAAATGCAGGGACAACACGATCGTCGCTGTGACAGATGCCTCCGGCGCCGTCCTTTCGATGGCCCATCTGAATCCGTACACGCTTTCCATCTGCGGGCACGAGACGAAGAGCTATTACATCGTCGCCGTTGCGACCGATGTTCATTTCCGTCACAGAGGGCTCATGACGGCGGTTCTTCAGGAGATCTTCCGGATCGCAGCCGGTGAGCATATCCCGTTTATCTGGCTGCTGCCCGTCAATCCCGCGATTTACACGCCGTCTGGCTTTGAGGTGATCTGCGACTTTCACATGCCGGACAGCCCCTCTTCCGTCGAAGGAGACGCATCCTCTTTCGGCAGGAGCCCTGCGTATGAGCTTCCTCGTTCTGTCAAGACGAACGCGGACGTTCCCGGTATCAATCATGTTCTTAAGGAGAATTACGATATCTTCTGCATCCGCGACGAGACCTACCTCCGCCGCGAGCGGATCGAGACCGCGCTCGATGCCGGCGAGGAGGATTCCGGCCTTCCGGATGATCCGAAGATCATGGCGAATGTGACCGACGAGGCCGCACTCCGCTCCATGCTCCCGGAGAAGCTCCGCGGAGAAAATCCGTACGACGCACTCCGCTCTCTTCGCTGTCTCTTTACTGAGGAAGTCTGACACGCAGGCTGCCATAGCCTGCCTCCAGGGCAGCATATACCCGAACATAAATACCCTCCTTACCGGTTCATTTTCTGTCCGGCAAGGAGGGTATCTGTCACATGCGGTATTTACTTTCTCAGTTCACCTGGTACACATCCGCGTACTGAAGTCCGAACTGAAGCGCCTCACTGTGTGAGTTCATGAAAATGTCAACATGACCGTACGGTGTTCCGCGGTCCTCGACCGTGTAGACGACACCGTTGATGCGGAGCTTTGTTCCGAACGGAACACCCGCCATCGCGATCGTGTGGCCGGCTGTCGGCATGACGCCGCTCGCGGTCGCCTTGCCTGCTGTTCCGCAGCAGATCGCGCATCCGCAGTAAGCTGTGATCTTGAATTTTCCAAGGTATGTGCCCTGGCTCTGCTGCTGGGCCGCCGCCTGTGCCGCTGCCGCTGCTGCCGCCGCCTGCTGCTCGGCCTCTGCCTGCTGCTGCGCTGCTGCCTGCTGCGCTGCCGCTTCTGCCGCTGCCTGCTGCTGAGCCGCAAGCTCTGCCTGACGCTGTGCCTCGGCCTGTGCTGCCGCTTCCGCCGCTGCCTGGGCTGCCGCCTGCTGTGCTGCCTGCGCCTGCGCCGCTGCTTCCGCCTGACGCTGTGCCTCGGCCTGTGCCTCAGCTGCCGCCTGAGCCTGTGCTGCTGCCTGCGCCGCTGCCTCTGCATCGCCGCTTGCCTGCGCCTGTGCCTGTGCATCCGCTGCCGCCTGAGCCTGCGCATCCGCATCGCTCTGTGCCTGCTGGGCCTGCGCATTTGCCGTATCAGCCTGTGCCTGCGCTGCCTGCGCCTGTGCGTCCGCATCGGCCTGTGCCTGCTGCTGGGCTGCAAGAGCCTCAGCCTGTGCCTCGGCCTGCGCCTGCTGCTCGCGCGCCTCCTGCTCAGCCTGTGCCTGCGCCGTGAGAGATGCGACCTTATTCTTCTGCTCATCGATCTGCGCCTGCAGATTCGACGCATTCATCTCCTCAGCGGAGATGTTAGCCGTATATTCCTGGATCTTTCCGTCAACCTCAGACGCGACCGTCTGAACCTGATTGAACGTATCCTGCTGGTTCTGCTTGAGCTCCGTCAGCTCCTGCTGTTCATTTTCAAGAGCCGTCTCCTGATCGGAGATCGTCTGAACCGTCTGCTCAAGGTCCTGGAGCGACTCGCGGTCATACTTCGTGAGCTCCTCCATCTCGTCCGCCTTATTTAAAAATGAATCCAGACTCTTCGACTCAAGAAGCGCCACGACAAGACTCTCATCGCCGTTCTCATAGTAGTACTGGATGCGGGACTTCATCGCCGCGTACTGATTGTCACGATCAAGCTTTGCGCGCTCCACAGATCCCTTTGTGATCTCGATCTCAGAGCTCTTATCCGAAATCTTTGTATCCAGGTCACTCAGACTCTGGGACAGACTGTCGAGCTGAGAATTCAGATCTGTCAGATACGACTGAAGATCCGACTGCTCTGACTGCATCGAAGCGATCTGGCTCTCGGACGCGTCATAAGCTGACTGGGCCTGATCCTGCGCGGACTGCGCCGCGGCGAGATCCGCCTCTGTGTCCGCGAAAGCCGGCGTTGCCAGAGTTGAGGCAAACACAGCCGCCAGGGCTACGCTGATCAGTTTCTTTCTCACCATGTGCATTCATCCCCTTAATCTTGGTAAATCCGTCCGCTCCCGGCTGCCGGAAATTTGCAAAATTTCTGTAACAGTCTTCACTTGGAGCAGCGGTGGTTATCTGCAATACCTCGCCAGTATACCACACATCGGGGAAGAATGAAAGGGTTCTGTTACATCCTGTAACATTTTAGTAACATTTTAATGGTTCAGCACCCCAAGAAATGATTCAGTAATCGAACAAGGAGCTCGCTCATTGAGAGATTACTGAATCATTTCCTGGGGCGGACAAGCGGCAAAGCCGCTCTGTCCGCCCCAAAACGAGGAACGCAAAGCGTTCCAAGTACGGAGTGCTGAATAAACATAAACATAAAATGAGGACCTCCGCCCCCTTGCGAAGATCCTCTCAACCAAGTCTTTTAGCAACCGGCTTTGCTCTGCATTACCGACGAAATCACGCCTCCGGGTTCTCAGCCTCTTCCTCGGCCACCGTCTCTTCATACTTCGTCAGGATTAGATTCTGAAGCTCGTTTCTCGTCTGTGAGTTGATCGGATGCGCGATGTCGCGGTACTCGCCGTCTGCAGCCTTTCTGGACGGCATCGCGATAAACAGTCCCTTCTCACCCTCGATGACCTTGATGTCGTGAACGGCAAATTCGTTATCGATTGTGATAGACACAACAGCCTTCATCTTTCCCTCTTTGGAAACTCTTCTGACTCTGACGTCGGTAATATTCATTGTTGCTCCTCCCTCTTTGACGGTCTCCCGGCACAGGCGGGAATCTGCGACCCTCCTCCCGTGCCTTCTGCTGTCCGCCCTGGTGTTAAATACTATATCTCTCGTTCTTTTCGATCACGATCTTGATGCCGTTTTCCCCGCAGTGATATGAATTTGCCCTGATCGTGTCGCGGCTCTCAACGACGCAGTTTTCGATGTGCGTGTTATCGCCGATGTACACATCATTCAAAATGATGGAATTTCTAATGTAGCAGTTATTGCCCACGAAGACCTTCTTGAAAATGACCGAATTCTCGACCGTCCCGTTGATGATGCAGCCCGACGCGACGAGTGAGTTCTTCACGGAGCAGCCCGGATTGAACTTCGCCGGCGGATTGTCGTCGACCTTCGTGTAAATCGTGGATCCCTGATGGAAGAAGTAATCTCTCACCTCCGGCTTCAGGAAATCCATGTTTGTGTTGAAATAAGATTCAACCGTCGAGATGTTGCTCCAGTACGTGTTGATCTTGTATCCGTAAATGCGCTTTAAGTCCTTGTAGCGGATCAGGATGTCCTTGACGAAATCCCACCGCTCCTCCTGCTCGCACCGCTCAATTATCTCGATCAGCTGCCGTCTCCGGATCACGTAGATGCCCGTGGAAATGACATTCGACTTTGAGATCATCGGTTTCTCATCGAACTCCTCGATCCTGCAGTCCTCATTCATTTTCAGGACACCGAAGCGGCTCACGTCATCGTCCCGGCACTCCGTGCACACGACCGTGACGTCCGCGCGCTTCTTGATGTGGTACTCAAGAACCTTGTTGTAGTCGAGCTTATAGATGCCGTCGCCGGACGCGATGACGACATACGGCTCATGACTCTGCCTGAGCCACGACAGGTTCTGATAGATCGCATCAGCCGTGCCTCTGTACCACCAGCTGTTATTCGCCGTGATTGTCGGCGGGAACAGGAAGAGGCCGCCCTGCTTGCGCCCGAAGTCCCACCACTTGGATGAGCTCAGGTGCTCATTTAACGAGCGCGCGTTGTACTGCGTCAGAACGGCGACCTTCTGAATATGCGAATTCGTCATATTCGAGAGCGCGAAGTCGATCGCGCGGTAGCTGCCTGCCATCGGCATAGCTGCGATGGCGCGCTTATTGGAAAGTTCTCTCATGCGGTTGTTGTTGCCGCCCGCCAGTATGATTCCCACTGCCCTCATGAGCTCTCACCGTCCTTTTCGCCGTGCTTGATAATTGCGCCTCCGGACTCAAGCTCACCGTTCGGATAATCATCCCGTGTCGTCTCTCCCAGGATCGCTGTATTGCGCCCGATCCTGACGCCGGACGGAATCACGGAATTTTCTCCGACCGTGACGAGCCCGAACGCGTACACCTTCTTATTATATACATTTGGCGCGTCCTCACCGACTCCGAGCACCGCGTGGTCGCCGACCGCGACGTTCTGTGCAAGGATTGAGCGGTTCACCTGCGCGCCGCGCCCGATAAATGACTCCTGCATGACAATGGAGTCTCGGACGACCGCGCCCTCCTCGATCCGGACCGCAGGCCCGATGACCGAGTTGTAAACCTCGCCGTAGATCTCCGCCCCCTCACCGATGATGCATTTGCTGAGGACGGCGCTGTCCGCGATGTAATCAGGCGGAATAATATCGCCGCGCGTATAGATCTTCCAGAACTCCTCATAGAGATTGAACTCCGGAATGACATCGATCAGCTCCATGTTGGCCTGCCAGTAGGAGCCGAGCGTTCCGACATCCTTCCAGTATCCGTTGAATTCATATGCAAAGAGCCGCTTCCCCTGCTCGCGGCAGTATGGCAGGACATGCATGCCGAAGTCGAGTCCCGGCTTGTCCTTCAGTGCCTCAAGCGTGCTCTTTAAGACCGGCCAGCTGAAAATGTAAATTCCCATGGACGCCAGGTTGCTGGCCGGATGCTCCGGCTTCTCCTGGAAATCGGTGATCCGGCCGGTGTCATCCGTCACCATGATGCCGAACCGCGACGCCTCCTCCATCGGGACAGGCATGACCGCGATCGTCACATCCGCCTTGTTCGCCTTGTGGTAATCGAGCATGACCTCGTAATCCATCTTGTAGATGTGGTCGCCCGAGAGAATCAGTACATAATCAGGGTTATACTGCTCCATGTATTCAAGGTTCTGGTAAATGGCATTCGCCGTTCCCGTGTACCAGTCCGTATTGCCGATTTTCTCGTACGGAGGAAGAATCGTGACGCCTCCGACGTTCCGGTCCAGATCCCACGGAATACCGATTCCGATATGCGTGTTGAGTCTGAGCGGACGGTACTGTGTGAGAACACCGACCGTATCGATTCCCGAATTGATGCAGTTGCTTAAAGGAAAATCGATAATCCGGTACTTGCCGCCGAAAGATACGGCAGGCTTTGCCACATTATCCGTGAGAACCCCCAGCCGGCTTCCCTGACCACCGGCGAGCAGCATGGCTATCATTTCTTTCTTAATCATAGGCCCACCTCACGATGTGAATTTTTAGTGCAATAATTATATCACACACGCCGTTTCATGAAAACAAATATCACAAACACAGACGTGCATTCGTCCCTGTTTTAGTCAAAATAAACATATTGCATACCATACCTATCATTTCAGTCTGAAATCCGCACGCATTTTCCGATATTCCATATTTCTTTTTATGCAATCCTGTGAGGTCCTCCAGGCATGTGCGTCCGGGTGTCGTCCGGATGTCTGTCCGCGCGCCCCATCCTATACTCCACCTAGTACACGCGAACTGTCTGTGTTATAATAAGATACAGACTGCGCTGGAACACAGCGCATCACATCTTAATAAAATCTTACAGACCAAGGACGGTAAATATATGTATCAGATAGATTTCAAGAAGCCTCTTCATCTTCACTTCATCGGCATCGGCGGCATCAGCATGAGCGGTCTCGCGGAGATTCTTCTCGGCGAGGGCTTCCACATCACCGGCTCGGACGCACATGAGTCGGCTCTCACGGACCGGCTTGAGAAAAAGGGCGCAAAGATCGTGTACGGCCAGAAGGCGGAGAACATCACGGACGGCATCGACTGCGTCATCTACACGGCGGCCATTCATCCAGACAATCCGGAGTTCGCAGCCGCAAAACATGCAGGCATCCCGATGCTGACGCGCGCACAGCTCCTCGGCGAGATCATGAAGAACTACGATCTTCCGATCGCTGTCTCCGGCACGCACGGCAAGACCACGACGACATCCATGTGCGCTCACATCCTGATGCGCGCAAATATGGACCCGACGGTCTCCGTCGGCGGCATCCTGCCCGCGATCCACGGAAACATCCGCGTCGGCGAGTCCGAGACCTTCCTCACAGAGGCCTGCGAGTACACGGACAGCTTCCTGTCGCTCTATCCGAAGATCGAGATCATCCTCAATGTCGATGCGGACCATCTCGACTACTTCAAGAACATCGACAACATCGCGAAATCCTTCCACACGTATGCGAAGCTCCTCCCGGAGGACGGAACGCTCATCATCAACAAGGACTTCGAGAAGTACCCGGTCGTCACAGAGGGTGTCACCTGCGAAATGCTGACAACCTCCATGAAGGAGGACGCGGACTACACACCGACGAATATCTCCTACAACGAGTACGGCTGCGGTTCATTTGACGTGCTCGAGAGAGGCAAGGACATCGGCCGAGTATCTCTCAATGTCCCGGGCGTTCACAACATCTCGAACGCACTCGCGGCCATCGCGCTCGGCAGAAAGCTCGGCCTCGGTATGGACACGATCGCCGAGGGTCTCGAGGACTTCCGCGGAACGAACCGCCGCTTCGAGTACAAGGGAAAAATGAACGGCGCCACGATCATCGACGACTACGCGCATCATCCGACGGAGATCACGGCAACACTCCGCGCCGCGCACAACTATCCGCACAGAGAGCTCTGGGTCGCATTCCAGCCGCACACCTACACGAGAACAAAGGCCCTGATGCCGGAGTTCGCAAAGGCGCTCTCCGCAGCTGACCACGTTGTCCTCGCGGACATCTTCGCAGCACGTGAAACCGATACGCTCGGCATCTCCTCCGACACGCTCCGCGGCGAGATCGCAAAGCTCGGAACAGACGCACACTACTTCAAGTCATTTGCAGAGATCGAGGACTTCCTCCGCGCAAACGTAAAGGAGGGCGATCTTCTGATCACGATGGGTGCCGGCAACATCAACCAGGTCGGCAATGACCTGCTGAAGAAATAAATCAGGCAGTAAGGAACAGCTATGGGCAGCATCAGAATCCGTTCCTGTTTTCCGCAGGACGTCACAGTAATTTCAAATGATTTTCTCGACCGGTTTCTCCCGGAGGCAAACGGGGATTTTCTGCGCGTCTATCTCTGGCTGCTCCGGGCGGTCGGTGATGATGCGACGACGATTACGCTCGGCTCAGTCGCGGACCGCCTGAACTGCACGGAGGCCGACGTCCGCCGCGCGCTGCGCTACTGGCAGCGCGAGGGCGTCCTTACCGTCACGCAGGACGAGGACGGGACCATCACGGAAATCGCATTTACCGGATCAGAGGGACGGACGGACAGTAAGGAGGAGCCGGAGGAGCTGCCGAAATCCTCCGACATCACGAGTGAGCGCATGGCTGAGCTCGGCGAGCGCGAGGACATCCGGGAGCTGTTCTTCATCGCGCAGAATTATCTCGGAAAGCCGCTCTCCCGCTCGGAAATGCAGAAAATCTGCTTCTTCTATGACGGGCTTCATTTTTCTCCGGACCTCATCGACTATCTGATCGACTACTGCGTGAGCCGGAACCACAAGAGCTTCTACTATATCGAGAAGGTCGCGCTGAACTGGAAGGAGCAGGGAATCCGCACCGTCCACGAGGCAAGAGTCCAGGCCGGCAGCTATCACCGGGAATACTACGACATCCTGAAGGCTCTCGGCATCGACAACCATCACCCGGTGGACGCAGAGGTGAAGATCATGAAGAAGTGGCTCGAGAAATACCATTTCTCCATGGATATCATCCGGGAGGCCTGCACGAGAACCGTCATGAACGCATCGAAGCCGTCGCTGAACTACGCGGACAGCATCCTCTCGCGCTGGAACGCAAACGGCGTGAAGACGCTGGAGGACATCGCCGCGCTCGACGCGGCGCACGAGCAGGATATGCAGTCGAAGGCGGCCGTAAAGAAGCCGTCGTCCGGACAGAGCAAGCCGGCTGCGAAGAAGAACGCGTTCACGGACTTCAGTGACAGCACCTTCGACTACTCGTCCATCGAGAAGCAGCTGCTGGACAGCTGAGAGGAGGCTTCTATTGGCACTTGGCAATTCACAGTATGATGCCGTCATGCGCCGCTACGACGAGATCCGTGAGCGGCACCGCCACGAGCAGAGCGACCGCATCGAGGAGATCAGCCGCGTAATTCCTGAAATCAAACAACTGAATGACGAGGCCGCCGACGCGTCACTTGCGGCCGCAAAAGCCCGGATCACGAATAAGAACGCAAACCTCGACCGGTACCATGCGGAAATGAACCGCATCACGGAAAGGCGCGCGGCCCTTCTGCGCGAGCACGGCTACCCGGCAGATTATCTCGACATGCACTACGACTGCCCCATCTGTCACGACACGGGGCTCGTCGACGGGAAGCACTGCGCCTGCTTCCGGAAAATTGCGGCGGAAATCGTTTACGGCAGATACAGTCTCGGAAAAATTCTCGAGACCGAGAATTTTGAGCACTTTTCATTTGCATACTATTCTGATACAATAAGGGACGATTCTACGGGCAGAACGGCCCGTGAGCTCGCGGAACGCGCGTATCAGGCGGCAAAGGCGCTTGTGCCCACGATCGGAGCAGGCGGCAGCAGCCTTTATATCTACGGTACAGCGGGAACAGGCAAGACGTTCCTCACGCACTGCATCGCGAAGGAGGCCATCGACGCCGGCAATTCCGTGCTGTATTTTTCAGCGGGAGATTTATTCAACGTGCTGGCCGAGTCAGCCTTTCGGCGCGGAGAAAACTCGGGCGCGAGGCTCATCTCCGACTGCGATCTGCTCGTCATCGACGATCTGGGAACGGAAGTGAACAATTCATTTGTCTCATCGAGTCTGTTCCGCGTCGTCAATGAGCGCATCACGCGCGCGAAGTCGACGATCATTTCCACGAACCTGTCGCTGACAGACCTGTCGGAGAAATACTCAGTGCGCGTTTCCTCGAGAATCACAAGCAACTACAAAATCATCAAGCTGATCGGAACGGATATCCGTATACTGAAAAAGCTGAACGGAGGCATGGCATGAACAACGCGGACAAAAACGAGATCACGGACTTTCACTCAATTCCGGAAGGAAGACTCGCGATTATTCCGTTAAAGAGCACGAAGACCATTGGAGAAAAGGTCAACAATTACCTGGTTGACTGGCGCAGAAAGCGCGTCGAGCTGGGATACAACACTGCGGACAACGGCTACTCCCGGGACACATTTATTCTTGAGGCCGACACACCGAGATTCGGCTCCGGCGAGGGCAAGGGAACAATCCGCGATTCCGTCCGCGGCGACGACATCTATATCATGGTCGATGTCATGAACTACTCCATCACCTATAAAATGAACGGTTTTGAGAACGTCATGTCGCCGGATGACCATTTTGCAGATCTGAAGCGCGTGATCGCCGCTGCCGGCAAGAAGGCACGCCGCGTGAATGTCATCATGCCCTATCTCTATGAGGGACGGCAGATCAAGCAGAACGGCCGTGAGTCCATGGACTGCGCAAATGCACTGCAGGAGCTCACAGAACTCGGCGTCGCGAACATCATTACATTTGACGCGCACGATGCCCGCGTACAGAACGCGATCCCGATGGACGGCTTCGAGACAGTCTCTCCGACCTACCAGTTCATCAAGAACATCCTCCGCTGCGCAGACGACATTCAGATCGACAACAAGCATCTCATGGTCGTGAGCCCGGACGAGGGCGGCATGAGCCGCGCGATCTACATGGCGAACGTCCTCGGCGTCGACATGGGCATGTTCTTCAAGCGCTACGACTACACGACGATCATCAACGGCAGCAACCCGGTTCTCGCACATGAATTCCTCGGAACAGATGTCGAGGGCAAGGATATCATCATCATCGATGACATGATCTCCTCCGGCGACGGCGTCCTCGAGACAGCGGAGCTGCTGAAGAAGAAAAAGGCGAACCGCATTTTCATCTGCTCGACCTTTGGCGTCTTCACACAGGGACTTGCGCCGTTCGACAGCGCATACAAGCGCGGCATCTTCGACTATCTGATCACGACAAACCTGATCTATCAGCCGGAAGAGCTTCTGACCCGCAAGTACTATCGGAACTGCGATATGAGCAAATACATCGCGCTCATCATCGACACACTGAACCACGACACGTCCCTGTCCGGACTCCTGAACCCGGCAGACCGCATCAACAAAGTACTCGCAAGATACGAAAACGGCGAGAAAATCTGAGATATTCAAGAATTTTTCATCTAACCAGAAAGAAGAGGACTGTAAAAACGGGTACCCGTTTTTACAGCCCTCTTCTTTTGCTCTCTCACATCTCTTCCAGCTCGTCGATCCAGATGCGGACCGCCGCATCCGACGGCATCCGAAGGTCCCCGCGCGGACTCACCGCGACAGAACCGACCTTCGGCCCGTCCGGCAGACAGCTGCGCTTGAACTGCTGCGAGAAGAACCTCCAGTAGAACTTCTTCAGCCACTTGAAAATTGTCTCCGTATCATAGACACCCGCAAATGTCTTCCGCGCGATCCGGTAAATCTTCGCCGGACCGAAGCCGACGCGGAGCATATAGTACAGGAAGAAATCATGGAGCTCATACGGCCCGACGAGGTCCTCCGTCTTCTGTGAGATCGTCCCGTTCTCCGTCGGCGGCAGAAGCTCCGGCGAGACCGGCGTATCGAGCACATCGAGCAGCACCTTCGTGAGGCTCTCGTCCCCGCACGTGTCCGCGAAATAACGGACGAGATGGCGCACCAGCGTCTTCGGGACAGACGCATTCACAGCATACATCGACATGTGATCGCCGTTATACGTTGCCCAGCCGAGCGCAAGCTCCGAGAGGTCGCCCGTACCGATGACAAGACCATTCGACTGGTTCGCAAGGTTCATGAGAATCATCGTGCGCTCTCTCGCCTGGCTGTTCTCATATGTCACATCGTGGACCTCCGGGTCATGCCCGATGTCCTCAAAATGCTGCATGACCGCCTTCTTGATATTGACCTCCTTCAGCGTCGCGCCGAGTGTCCTTGTGAGCTCGCAGGCGTTGTTGTATGTCCGGTCCGTTGTCCCGAAGCACGGCATCGTGACAGACAGGATATTCTTCCTCGGAATGCCGAGCATGTCGAACGCGCGCGCCGTCACAAGAAGCGCAAGCGTCGAATCGAGGCCTCCGGAAATGCCGACGACCGCCGAGCGGCAGTGCGTGTGCTCAAGCCGCTTCTTGAGGCCCATCGCCTGAATCGTCAGAATCTCGTCGCAGCGCTTGTCGCGGTCTCTCTTCGAGGACGGGACGAACGGATGCGGATCGAACGCACGGATCAGCTCCGTCTCCTCTCTCCGCACCGCAAACGGCACGACCGTGTAGCCCTCACTGCTCTGCGCAGGAAATGAAGTCATCCTCCGCCGCTCCGACACGATTCTGTCCACATCGATGTCGCTGTAGATCGTCTCATTCTGGAAGCGCTTCGCCTCCTTCAGGACCGATCCGTTCTCCGCGATGATATTGTGGCCGCCGAACACGAGGTCCGTCGTCGACTCGCCGTCACCTGCGCTCGCGTAGATATAGCCGCAGATGCAGCTCGCGGAGTGGCTCGACACCAGCTGTCTGCGGTAGGTATCCTTTCCGACCAGCTCGTCCGACGCCGAGAGGTTCACGACAACCGTCGCGCCGGCGAGCGTGTGCCGGAGTGACGGCGGTGCCGGAACCCAGAGGTCCTCACAGATCTCAGCTGCCACCGTCAGGTGAGGCATGCCTTCCGCCCGAAACAGAATATCCGTCCCGAACGGCACCTCATTTTCCCCGAGCGTGACGGATGTAACGCCGCCGGATGCCGGCTCGAAATTGCGCATCTCATAGAACTCATTGTAGTTCGGAAGATTCGACTTCGGCACAAGCCCGAGCACCTTTCCGTGGTTCAGAGCTGCCGCCACATTGTAGAGCTTGCCCTTCGCCTCAAAGGGAAGACCCACGAAAATGAGCGCATCGACGCCCTTCGTGTTATCCGCGAGCTCCAGCAGCTCCTCCCTTGCCGAGTCGATCAGCTTCTGCTGCCAGAAGAGATCGCGGCACTCATAGCCCGTGAGGCAGAGCTCCGGAAGCACCATGATTTTCGCGCGCTTCTCCGCCATCTCCCCGATCAGTCTCTCTATCTCTTCCCTGTTCGCCTTCGGATCGGCGACCGTCGTCTTCGGCGTACCGGCCGCGACGCAGACAAAACCCTGGTTCATATAGTCCTCCTAAACATCTTATCAGCTAATATACATAGTTCCTATTCATTCTAGCGCGCAGCATGGGAGGAGTCCACCCGAAATTAAGAGCTTTGCTGCCGCTCACAGGCCTGTATGCTTTGCCCTGACATGAAAAAAGGCCGGGCGGCATCTGCCGCCCGGCCTCAAACTGACCGTTTATGTTACTGCGCATTTACCGTCTGCGCAAGACTGCCCTCAAGCTTTCCGTTCTTCACATCGATGACAATCGTCGTGCCCTCGTGGATCTCACCGCCGAGGATGATTCTCGCCGCGATGTTCTCAACCGTCGACTGCAGATATCTTCTCAGCGGACGTGCTCCGTAGACCGGATCATAGCCGTGATCGATGATAAACTGCTTTGCCGCGCCCGTAAGGACGATCGAAAGCTGACGGTCCGCAAGACGCTCATTGAGACTCTTCATCATCAGATCAACGATACCGCTGATGTTGTCCTTTGTGAGCGGCTTGAACATGATGATCTCATCGAGACGGTTCAGGAACTCAGGACGGAAGTGTGAGCGAAGTGCTTCCTTGACTTCCTCGCGGGCCTTGTCCGAGATCTCGCCATCCGGCGTGATGCCGTCAAGCAGGAACTGCGAGCCGATATTCGATGTCAGGATGATGATCGTGTTCTTGAAGTCCACGGTGCGTCCCTGGCTGTCCGTGATACGGCCATCGTCAAGAACCTGCAGAAGGATGTTGAATACGTCCGGATGTGCCTTCTCGATCTCATCGAACAGCACAACAGAGAACGGCTTCCTTCTCACAGCCTCGGTCAGCTGACCGCCTTCCTCGTAGCCGACATAGCCCGGAGCCGCACCGATCAGTCTCGACACGGAGTATTTCTCCATGTACTCACTCATATCGATACGGACCATATTGTTCTCATCGTCGAAGAGATAGTCAGCCAGCGTCTTTGCAAGCTCTGTCTTGCCGACACCGGTAGGACCAAGGAACAGGAACGAACCGATCGGACGATTCGGGTTCTTGATGCCTGCCTTCGACCGGAGAATAGCATCCGCGACCTTCTTGACAGCCTCGTTCTGGCCGACGACCCGCTCATGCAGCTTGTCCTCGAGGTGAAGCAGCTTCTCGCGCTCGCCCTCGTTCAGCTTCGTGACCGGAATTCCCGTCCACTTCGAGACGATCTTTGCGATCTGGTCCTCTGTGACCTCCTCGTGGACCATCGACAAATCCTTGCCCTTCACGGTCTTCTCTGCCTCAACCAGAGCCTTCTGGACCTTCGGCAGCTCGCCGTACTGCAGCTCCGCCGCCTTGTTGAGATCGTAGTTCTGCTTTGCAACCTCGATCTGCTTATTGAGATCATCGATCTGCTCACGGTACTTCTTCAGTCCGTCGACAGCGTTCTTCTCATTTTCCCACTGCGCCTTCTCCGTATTGAACTTGTCGGAGAGCTCACCGAGCTCCTTCTCAAGGTCTGCAAGACGCTCCTTGCTGAGCGTATCCTTCTCCTTCTTGAGCGCTGTCTCCTCGATCTTCAGCTGCGTGATCTTCCGCTGCATCTCATCGAGCTCCGCCGGAAGGGAATTCATTTCCGTCTTGATCATCGCGCACGCCTCATCGACGAGATCGATGGCTTTATCCGGCAGGAACCGGTCTGTGATATAACGCTGTGAAAGCGTAGCCGCAGCAACAAGCGCGTTATCCGTGATCTTGACGCCGTGGTAAACCTCGTAGCGCTCCTTCAGGCCACGGAGAATGGAGATCGTATCCTCGACAGACGGCTCATTGATCATGACCGGCTGGAACCGGCGCTCAAGAGCCTTATCCTTCTCGATATACTCTCTGTACTCATCAAGTGTTGTCGCACCGATGCAGTGCAGCTCGCCTCTCGCCAGCATAGGCTTCAGCATGTTGCCTGCATCCATCGCGCCCTCTGTCTTGCCTGCGCCGACGATCAGATGAAGCTCATCGATGAAGAGGATGATCTTGCCCTCGGACTTTCTGACCTCCTCGAGAACTGCCTTCAGTCTCTCCTCAAATTCACCTCTGTACTTCGCGCCTGCAACCAGCGCGCCCATATCCAGCGCGAAAATGTGCTTATCCTTCAGGTTGTCCGGCACATCACCCTTGACAATCCGCTGTGCCAGTCCCTCGACCGCTGCCGTCTTGCCGACGCCAGGCTCACCGATCAGCACCGGGTTATTCTTCGTCTTTCTCGAAAGAATCAGAATAACCTGACGGATCTCATCATCACGTCCGATGACCGGGTCAAGCTTCTGCTTCTTTGCCTTCTCGACCAGGTCCTCGCCGTATTTATTCAGTGAATCATACGTGACCTCCGGGTTATCCGTCGTGACACGCTGATTGCCGCGCACCTGTGCGAGAGCCTTGAGGAATCCTTCCTTCGTGATACCAAACTCACGGAAGAGCTCCTTCACGCCTCTGTTCGGATACTTCAGCATAGCAAGGAAAAGATGCTCGACGGATGTATACTCGTCGCCCATCGCCTTCGCCTCGTCCGGTGCCGTGAGCAGTACCTTGTTCAGGTCACTGCCGATATACGGCTGACCGCCCTGGACCTTGACGCGGGCCTCAAGCGCGCGGTTCAGCGCATTCTTGAACTCGCCCTCGTCGACTCCCATTTTCTCAAGGAGCTTTAAGATCAGGCTGTCCTCCATGTTGACAAGGTTATAGAGGAGATGCTCCTCCTCGACCTCCTGGTTACCAAAATCCATGGCCGTTTTCTCAAGGCCGGCCAGAGCCTCCTTAGATTTCTGTGTAAATTTATCAATATTCATAATCGAGACCTCCCCCGCTTGTGGATACTGGATGTATCTCACTTTGTGTTACATTCTCTATAACACTAAAATGAATATAGCATTGCTTGTTAGCACTGTCAAGTGTTGAGTGCTAAATAGTGTGAAAAATTATCAGCGCGTCAGGGCAGAACCTGCCTTGCCACGCTGATTCCTCGTCACGCCGACACGAACGCGAACTCCTTCATATCGAGTGTGCCCTGTCCCTTGAAATAGAAGTACAGCGCATGCTTTCCGCTCATCGGCTTAATCGGAAGGATCTGTGTGTCCCACTCGGACGTGTTGACCTGCACCTCGTACTCCGCGATCTTCTGTCGGCCCTCCTCGTCGTGCGCGATGAGAATCTTCCCGAAGAACTTTCCGCGGAGCTCGATTGTCATGATGTCCGCGTCCATGAAATTGAAGTACTTGTAGCCGATCTTCGTGCGGTCCTTGATCTTTGTGATAAATGTGACGTTCTGCTGCATCGTGACCTGCGCGAGGTCCTTCATCAGGTTCTCGTCGAGCGTCGCCTCATCCGGCATATGCCTGTCCGTCAGATGGCACGCGATCGCCGCCGGATAGCTGCCCGTCGCGATGAGCGGAGAGCCGTTGAGACCGCAGCTTGTCATCTCCACCTGCGGGATGCTGCCGTCCGCCTTAATCTCGATCGGCTCCGCGCAGCCCTGCCGCGAGAACTGATTGCTGCCCGTCTGGCGATGGTAGAAGACATACCACTGGTCCTTCACCTTCACGATGCTTCCGTGCGTATTTCCGATCCGCTGGACCGGCTTCGTCCGTCCCTCATAGCCGATATCACCATTGGAAATGAGGGTCCCGCCGAACGTAAAATCTCCGTCCGGCCGGCTGCTCGTCGCGTAGCAGAGCTCATGGCTCAAAAGAGACGAGTAAATGAAGTAGTACCTGTCTCCGTCCTTCCGGATCGAGGATGCCTCGAAGAACGGGTGCTTTTCAAATGAAGTGCCCTTCGCTTTTTCCTCACCCGGAACCAGCGGGCGCGGATCCTCATTTGCCGTCAGCATATCGTCCGCAAGCTTCACGACCGAGGAGAAACCGCCGCTTCTCTCATCGTGGCCGCCGATCACCTGGCCATAGTAGAGGTAAATCTGTCCGTCATCATTCACAAGGACAGCCGGATCAAACGGAAAATGCTCCGTGAGCGTGCGGCCGTCCGCATAGTGGACATGACCGTAGAACGCGAACGGGCCCGCCGGCTTGTCCGATACGGCAACCCCGATCTCCTGCACGCCGGAGAGACAGTAAAAGAGATAATACCGCCCGTCCTTTCCCTGCGCCACGTCCGGAGCCCAGAGCTGATAGGTGTCATCCGCATTTGACGGGTCCTGCGTGCGAAGGTAGCTCACGCCCTCATATCTCCAGTCGCGAAGATTATCGCAGGGTGCCGACCACACCGCGTAATTGTCCTCACAGAACGACTTGCCACCGGCAAGATCGTGTGAGCCATAGATGTAGAGCCTGTCACCGAAGACATGCGGCTCCCCGTCCGGAATATGCTCATAGAGCGGTAAATACGGATTATAAATCTGTTCCATAATAAACATCTTTTTCCTCTCTTATTATTCTTCTGTCCGTTTGGAGGCGTGTGTACAAGAATTATATCTCTGGCAATATTTCTTTCAACATATAGACGCGGTTGAACGGGATCGAGAAATAGTACCCGTCCACGAAGCCGCGCGTCATGCGGATCACGCCCCGGACGACGTCCTCGCCGACAGCCTCGCCCTCGGCGCGCGTCATATCCGCGCGGTACCGGTCCACAATATCGTCCGTGACATTGATACCCGACATCTCGTTCTGAATAAACAGCGCGTTCTTCCGGGAAATGAGAGGCATCAGCCCGCACAGGAGCTTTGCCGTTTTCCCATCCGCGGACGCCGACTCGTCGATCACTTCCCTGAAGCGCCTCAGCTTCTCCACGTCCTCCGCCGTGAACACCGGCTGCGTCAGGAAAAATGAAGCCCCCGCCTCAATCTTTTTCCGGACTCTCGAGAGCTCGACCTCGATGTTCCGCCGGTTGTAATTGATCGCGCCGCCGTAGAAAATCGGATCGTCCGGGAACTGCTCGTCGTTCATTTCCCGGATGATGCGCATGAGACCGACCGAGTCGAAATTGAACACGCTCTTCGCCTCCTGGCGCATCATCGTCGGCACCGGATCGCCCGTGATGACAAGCAGGTTCCTGATGCCGTTCATGTGCGCGCCCATGAGCGCCGAGCGCACCGCGATGATATTTCTGTCCCGGCAGCAGATATGGGGCATGACCGTGATACCGGTCTCCCTGCCGACCTTGAGACCCGTCAGAATCGAGTCTGCGCGTGTGCGGCCGCTCGGCGAGTCGGGAAGCGTGATCACATCGACCGGCATGCGCAGAAGGCCATTTGCCGCGTCCATGAGCTTCCGGTCGTCCGCGAGATACGGCGGCGCGAGTTCAACCGCGATATATTTCGGACAAGTGCCGCGCCGCGTCTCTGCCTTCGAAAGCTCCGGAGCCGCAGAACCAGCTGCCGCGCGACCCTTTCCCTGCATTCCTGTTCCTCTCCGCTGTGCCGCCGCGTGATTCTCCGGGGAGAAGAAACTGCCGTCGTGTCTTTCCCCGACGCCCTTTCCCGCCTCATTCGGGACAGGAAAATGATGACCGGTCATCGTCAGATCAATATCCTCCGCCATGCGCCGGATTACGGACGGGTTCGTGCCGCAGCAGCCGCCGATGATGTCCGCGCCCTCCGCGGCAATTTCCTTCATTTTCAGGGCGAAATATTCCACATTGCTCCGGAATACCATACGCCCTGCCGCGCTCTGAGGGAAGCCTGCATTCGGCATGACAGACACAAATTTCGGGACATTCATGTCAATCCGGTCCATAACCTTCTTCATGTACCCCGGACCGATGCCGCAGTTAAAGCCGACCGCGTCGATGTCCGGACATTTTGCGAGGCCTCCGATCAGCTTCGCGGCGCCGAGCCCCGTATTCGTGTAGCCGTGCATATTGACGCAGACCTCCACGAGAATAAACGGATTCGCCTCGCGGTATGTCTCCCGGCAGTACCGGATCGCAGGCAGAATCTCGTCCGTCTCGGAAAATGTCTCGAAGACCAGAATCCGGATGCCTGCGGCAAGGAATGTGTCGATAATAAAGCGGTACTCGTCCGTCATCAGCTCTCCGCGCTCAGGGCCGGTCATAGGAATCGGCCCGATGTCGCCCGCGATGAAGCACTCCCCGGCCGGCTCCGCCCCGGAAAGCGCCGGAGAGGAAGTCTCTCCCTCCGCATCTGCCGCCTCACTGACCGCACGCCTCGCATTTGCGCAGGCGGCGAAGATATTCTCCCTGAGCTTATCCCTGCTGCACTGCAGGCTCTCGCAGTTTGCAGCAAATGTATTCGTGCGGATGAGCCGGCTGCCCGCCTCGATGTACGCCCGGTGAACAGCCGTGACCTTCTCCGGGGCCTCCGTGTTAAACAGCTCCGGAAGTCTGTCCGTGCTGTACCTGTTCGCAAAATATGTGCCGAACGCACCGTCCGCCAGAAGCCTGCTTGTCTTCAGATGCTCCCGCAGGCGCGCCGCATCGCTCCGGATTTCTGTCATTTTTCCGTCCCCTTCTCACATTTCTTGATCTGAAGTGCGTCTGCCGTGATCTCTCTGTCCTCATCCGAGCCCGTTGTGATCCGGCAGTACTCGTTGTAGAACACGTCTACAATAAACATCTGCGAAATCTTGATATACATTGACCCCGACTGCCGCGGGTCCTCAATCGGGCCGCACAGGATCACGACATCCGCCGACTCCGCCGCCGGCGAATTCGGGAAATGCGTAATCAAAATCAGCTTCGCCCGTCTCTTCTTCGCAATCTCCAGGTTGTCGAGAGCCTCGCGTGTCGCGCCCGAGTAAGAAAAATACACGATGGCGTCGTCCTCACCGAGAAGGGCCGCCGTCATCGCCTGCATGTGCGAGTCCTGAATGCACTGGAACTTCGGCGTAACTGTCGCAAACCTCGTCCACATGGACATTGCGGCAACGAGACTTCCGCCCTGTCCCATGCAGAGCACGCGGTTCGCCGCAGCGAGAATCTCCACAGCCCGGCGCACGTCCTTTCCATTCAGCTTGGCCATGGTCTGCGCGATCGCCGACGTATGCCGCGCGTAGAGCCTGCTGAGGAGGTCCTCAAATGTGCTGTTCTCCGCCTCTGCATCCTGCGCATACTCTTCGATGTGACCCTCGTCCGTAAAACCGGACTTGGCCAGTGCGATCTTAAATGTATTGTAGCCGCCAAATCCGAGATCCCTGCAGAACCTCGTGACCGTCGCGACCGCGACGCCGCACTCATCAGCGAGTGACGTGATCGAGAGATACTGTGCCTGAAGCCTGTGATTAAAAATATAGTCCGCTATTTTTTTATTCGAACGGGTCATGCTGTTATATCTGGCAGTCATCCGCTCGAGAACATTATCAGATGCCAAATTGTTCTCCTCCGCTGTAAGTAAGACCACTGTAACGCCGGTCCATAATAATCTCTGTCATTCCCATCCATTTTATATGACCTGAACCGGATTCTCCGCATCTCCAGTCATGCCGGCGGCGTGACTTCCTGAGCCGCGATCTCCGCACCGGCACGTTCCGCCTCACTTAAAGACGCCGCTGCACTTTCCTTCGCCGTCCCCGAAGCTCCGGCGCGCTTCGTTCTCTCCTCTGAAGAATCCGCCTCGCTCTCCGCCGGGCTGTCTGTCGCGAGGTCGGTCCCCGTCTCCGGATCCGGCGTCACCTGCGGGACAACCTCTACGCTCACCTGCGCGTTGCCCTCCGAGACGGTATTAAGGCCCGTCTTCTTTCCGTCGCTCGTGAGAGACTGCGTGTCCTTCGCATAATCAAGTGTAATGCTCCCCGATGCCATCGAGGAGATCACCGTGTTCAGCGCATCCTGTGAAAATGAACCCATCCTCTGGTAATCTGTCGAGAAGCCGACCGCCCCCTGCGCCGCGCCGACATTGATGACAGAGCCGCCCCGGAAGCCATTGGTCGTGAGCGATCCGAGCACAGCGACCGTTCCCTGTTTTCTGTCCGTAAATGAGGCAAACAACACACTGTCCGAGGAGCCAGTCCGGTCAAAGCCGATGTCCGCGGCATACGTCCCCGCAAGAGACGCGCTGCTCTCAATCGCCCTCGACAGATTTTCTCCATCTGTCACGATGAGCGTGTCACCGGCCGCGTAGAGATTATTCGCGTCCGTCATCCTGAGCGGTGCAAGGAGATCCGACCCCTCAAAGATGATGCTGATCTGAACGCCCCTGCTGCTCAGACCATTTTCCATAGCCGCCCGCTCACAGCCCTGCACAAAGCCGGTGAAGTATTCATTTTCCGAATCCGTGCTCTCCTGCGTCATATAGCCGATCTTCCGGTATCCGGCGGAAACCGCGGCGTATCCGGCGATATAGCCGACATCCTCCTCATTAAAATGCACACAGACCACATTGTCGGGAATCGAGTCGTCTCCGTCCTCTGCCTTCCGCGTCACGCCGTCAAACAGCACGAAGTCCGCATCCGACTCGGCCTCTGCCGCTTTGTACACAGGCACCTCGAGGTCCGTCCCGTCCGCGATTACATAAATAAGTCCCGCGGACGCCGCCTTCTTCAGCGCCTTGACATACGCGCTCGCTGAACTCTTCTCCGCCTTATACGCCTTGACCGTCACAGACTGCTGGTCCGCAAATGCCTGCACGCCGAGGAGGAGATCACTCACCGCCGACGAGGCAGACGTTCCTGTGATGACCCCGTAGGAAGCAGACGTCTTGTCCGCCGTCTTACTGCTTCCGCAGGCGGCAAGAGACAGAACCATGGCGCCAGCCGCAAGCACCGCAATCAATTTTTTCATGCTAAATTCTCCTGTTATCGACACTCTGCCATGGCAATTCCCACCTTGCCTGTTCCGCATGCATAAAAATATACAATGATTGCCGGCAGAGGATACCCTTCCTGCAGATATTTGTGCAGGGGGCATTCATGAAAATTATACGGCACATACCAGAGAGCCGCAAGCCCCGGAGACGCCGGCTCAGGATTCCCGTGTGGCACCGTCGCAGTTCACGCCCTCCCCGTGAGCAGGTCCGTGAGGGCCTTCTGCTGTCTGTACGGGTTTTTCACGTAGATATCAATCCCGTATGGAAGCGCGCACCTGTCCGCAAATGCAGGAAACAGGAACCCGTAATCCGGCGCCTCCATATCGTACTCACCCTTCAGCGGGCAGACAGCCCCGATGATAAAATCATAGACCTCGTCGGAATCCTCGAGGACCTCTCCATCCGCCGCCTTGGCCGGCACATCGTATGTCCCGTGGAACACCGCGATCGCATAGCTCCCCGTCGGCTGGTAATATTTCCCGATCTGCTCGTAGAGGACCTCCATGAGCAGGTCGTTCTTTAAGCCGCACGCGTGAATGCCGTTTAAGAGCTGCCACATGCTGCCGGCGCCCGTGTGCCGTTTGTCAAACATATGCTCCGTCAGTTCCTCATTTGTCTTCGCGAACGGAATTGCCTTCGCGATCGCAAGGTTTGCGAGCTTGTCCTTGTGTGTCAGATTCAGAAAATTCACATTAAATGTATTATCGATCTCCCCGTCGCGGTCCATGTAGGCGCCGGCGATGCGCGTAAAGCACGTGCGCTTCGGCGTCATGCGGCGGGTTAGCTCGAGCATATCGTCTCTGTTGATCATACAGTCTCCTTATTTTATATTTGAAGGTACTGCGCGAAGCATCCGGATTCAGTCCTCATGGGCTTTGGGCGCCAGGATTCCCTTCAGTCTCGCAAAGAATGTCGCTGTCGTCACCGCTGCGGCAGTCGCGTCACTGACCGGCTCCGCGAGGAAGACGCCGAACACGGGATCACTCGTCACATGCGGCAAAATCAAAATCAGCGGGATCAGAAGAATCAGCTTCCGCAGGCACGCGAGGAACAGGCTGATCTTCGCCTGCCCGAGCGCGACAAATGACTGCTGGCACGCGCACTGGAACCCGAAGCAGAAGATGGCCGCGAAATAGACGCGCATCGACCGCGACGTATACCGGATCAGGGACGCATCCGTTGTAAATATGCCCGCAACAGCTCCCGGCACTGCCATGACAATCGCCCAGCACAGCAGCGCATATCCCGCGCTCGTCCCGAGCAGGAGATAAAATGCCTTCCGCACGCGGTCTCCCTTTCCCGCGCCGTAGTTATAGCTGATGAGCGGCGCGCCGCCCTGCGCGAGACCATTCAGCGGCATGTTGACGAGCGACATTACACTCGTGATAATCGTCATCGCGCCGACCGCAACGTCGCCGCCGTAGTGCGCGAGGCTGTGGTTATACGTGATTGAGAGCAGGCTCTCCGTCGCCAGCATGACAAATGTAGACACCCCGAGGCCGAGACACGGCAGCACGATTTTCTTCTGAAGGGCAAGGCCTCCCCGCGCAAGCCGGATCGTCGATTTCTCCGACATGAGGAAGCGGAGCGTCCACACGCAGCTCACGGCCTGGCTGATGACCGTCGCGATCGCGGCGCCTCTCACGCCCATGCCCGCCCCGAAAATGAGAATCGGGTCGAGCACGATGTTGATAACGGCCCCGATGACCGTCGTGAGCATACTCGTCTTCGCAAAGCCCTGCCCGGAGATAAACAGGTTCATCCCGAGCGTCAGCGTCACAAAGATCGTCCCCAGAATATAGATCCGCGCATAGGCGATCGCATACGGATAAGTGACAGATGACGCGCCGAAGAACTTAAGAAGCGCCGGCGCCAGAAGATACAGCACAAGCGTGAGCGCCACGGAAATGAGGACCAGCACCGCGAAGCTGTTCCCGAGAATCTTCTCCGCCCGCTTCCGGTCACCCTTTCCGAGATTGATGGACGCCATCGGCGCGCCGCCGCTTCCGACGAGCATCGCGAACGCGTTGATGAGTGTCAGAATCGGCACAAAGAGACCGGCCCCCGTGAGAGCGGCCGCACCGACATGCGCCATGTGGCCGATATAAATTCTGTCGACGATGTTATAAAGAAGACTCACGACCTGCGCGACGACGGCAGGCAGCGCGAGCTTCAGGAAGAGGGACCGGACAGGCCCCTCGCCAAGCTGATCAGTTGCTGTCATTTTTCTTCTCCTTTGTCGTTACTGTTCACACGCCATCCAAAGTCGCATGCGGTCGCGAATATCAGGGCGGTATCGGGCAGACTCCGTCCTCCTCAGCTTCCCTTCGCCGCTGACGCAGCGGCTCAGGGTGATCTTCGGACTCCTCCGTATAACGCCCTCACCGCTCCTGATATCGCTGACCGTTCACCGAGGTCTGGTGGCGTGTGAACTGTAACCCTTTGTCCTCCATTATACACAAGACTTTCTGCGATCTGTTGCATTTCAACTGGAAATCGCAGTACAATCGGAGGCATATATAATCATCCAGCATCTCACGGAAAACGTTCCGAGTCTGGGGTGCTGAATAGCTACGTTCTAAAAGGAGGATGTTATGTCTGAGCATAAGAAAGAAAATAAATTCCGTCTCATCGCGGCCGCTGTTGTGAGTGCTATCGTCGCCCCGGTCCTGTATCTCGGTCTCAAGATCGTCAGAAAGAAAAAGGTCCCGAACTGCGGCGGATGTCTGAAGAACTGCTCTCTCGAGGCGCCGACATGCCGGATCGGCCGCGAGAAGGCTGAGGCATGGAAGGCAGAAAACTCATGACTGCCGATATCCGCATTCTGCGGACGCTCCGCGTCCAGCCGGACCTTGACAAGACGCTGAGGCTGCTCGGCATGGGCGGTGCGAAGGGGCGTGCATCTGACAGAGTCCGGGATACCTTTGAGGAGCTTCTCCCGGAGGTCCGCCGCACAATCGCGCCGAAGGCCGTCTGTGTATTTACGGACACGCTTACTGCCGGTGAAACAGGTTCCGCCGTGGATCCGGAGTCAGGGCGTGCAAGTAAAGCTGGCTCTGCTGGGACAGAGTCAGAGCGTGCCGGCGAAGCTTCGCCCGCCGGGAATCCCCCCTGCCGGCTCGTCGTCATCGCGACGATCGGTCCCGGCATCACGCGCCTCATCGAGAAGAGCTTTCGGGAGGGCGATTCGTACAATGCGCTCGTGATCGACGCGATGGCGGGCAGCGCGATGTTTGCATTTGAAAATGCACTGACGCAGCCCCTGATGCAGATCTGCCGCGGAAAGGGCGTCGGCATCAGCGGCAGGCTTCCCGCCGGCCCGGACATGATCCGGAGAGCCTGCCTGGCCGCCGAGTCGGAGCGGACGGTTGGTGTCCGCGTGACGAACGCGGGCCTCATGCTCCCCGAAAAGACGCTCTGTACGATCTACACGCTGACCGATGATGTGTCCGTATTCCGGGCTGATCACGACTGCAGCCATTGCCCGAACAAGACGTGTATGATGCGGAAAAACCGCCACGTCATTGTCCCGGCGGGGCGCAGGGTCCTTGATTTTCTCCGGGAAATGAAGATCGCCATCTCATCGCCCTGCAACGGGGCAGGCGTCTGCGGCGGCTGTGAGGTCCGCCTGATCGAGGGGACGCTCCCCGTGACGCCCGAGGACAGCAGGCTCATCACGGAGCGGGACCTGAAGGACGGCTGGCGGCTCGCATGCCGGGCCATTCCTCAGAAGGATATTGTCATCGAGGTCCCGGACGCGCCGGCCGCTGAAGAGCACATCGTGTCTGTCGGAGCAGAAAAGGCATCAGGAGCTGGTGCCGAAGGGAAGCCGGTTATTCCGAAGTCTGCATCAGGCAGCGCAGCTGAAAAGGCTTCCTCACCGGTTTCCGGAGACAGTCACTTCGGTGTCGCCGTCGACATCGGCACGACAACGCTCGCCGCATCGCTCGTCGATCTGTCCTCCGGACAGGTTTTTAAGACAGAGACCGCAGTCAACCATCAGCGCACCTTCGGCTCCGACGTCGTGAGCCGCGTGCAGGCCGCGATGAACGGCCACGCGGAGGAGCTGCAAAGCCTCATCCGGTCAGACCTCCGGAAGCTCGCAGAGAGTCTCAGCCGGAGCGTTCCTGGCGCCATCTCCCGGATCGTCATCGCCGCGAACACAACGATGCTTCATCTCCTCATGGGATGGGACTCATCCGGCCTCACCACGTACCCGTTCCATCCGGTCTCACTCGGCGGTGAGACATATCCGGCAAGTGAAGTGCTCGGCGCGGGCCTTCCGACAGCCTTCGATCACTGTACGGTCACGCTGGTTCACGGCATCAGCACCTATGTCGGCGGTGACATCACGGCCGGCCTGCTCGCGTCTGACTTCGACAAGAGAAGCGATCCCGCCTTCTTCCTCGATCTCGGGACGAATGGCGAGATGGCTGTGGGAAATAAGGACCACCTCACAGTCGCATCGGCCGCCGCCGGCCCCGCGCTCGAGGGCGGCAATATCAGCCAGGGTGTGAGCAGCGTGCCCGGCGCGATCTGCGACGTGTCGATTAACGGCGTCTCGGTGGCAATCCGCACAATCGCGGACGCTGCTCCCTCCGGCATCTGCGGAACAGGCGTGATCGCAGCCGTGGCGGAGCTCTTAAAGAGCGGCATGATCGACCGCATGGGAAAGCTCCGCGAGCCGTATTTTCATGAGGGCTTCCCGCTCACAGCGGACGGAGCGATCCGCTTCACGCAGCAGGACATCCGCGAGGTACAGCTCGCAAAGGGCGCGATCCGAGCGGGCATCGCCTGCCTGCTCGAGGCCTATGCGACAGGTAAAGCCGGCGATAGAAAAAAGCTATCGCCGGAAATCAATAATTTCAAAGATCCGATTCCGGCCGGACATCTTGTACTCGCCGGCGGTTTCGGGTATTATCTGAATCCGGAGAAGGCCGCCGCAATCGGCCTTATTCCTGCGGAATACGCGCGGGACCACAGAACCGAGAGCGCAGGCAATACGGCCCTCATGGGAGCTGTCCGCTGCCTCACGGACCCGGACGCTCCGGCGAGGCTTCAGCATATCATCGATATTTCAGAGGAAGACGTACTCGGGAACGATCCTCATTTTCAGGAATTGTATATAAAGTATATGAACCTCTGACAACTAACCACGATCGAAGGGAGGACGGTGCTGCACGCACCTGCTTAAGCATGACAAGACAGGAATTCAGGGAACTGACGGAAAAGGGAATTCTGATTCTCGACGGTGCGACCGGCACCAATCTCCAGCAGGCGGGCATGCCCGTCGGCGTGTGCCCGGAGGCGTGGATTCTCGAGCACCCGGAGCACATCAAAAAGCTGCAGCGGGACTTCGTCGAGGCGGGCTCAAACATCGTATATGCGCCGACATTTACCGCAAACCGGATCAAGCTCGCGGAATACGGCCTGGGCGACAAACTCGCGCAGATGAACACGGACCTCGTCCGCCTCTCCCGCGAGGCCGTCGGCGGCCGTGCATTTGTCGCAGGCGACATGACGATGACAGGCCGCCAGCTCTACCCGATGGGCGACCTCGGCTTCGAGGAACTCGTCGATGTCTACAAGGAGCAGGCGAAGGTCCTCGAGGAGGCCGGCGTCGATATGTATGTCGTCGAGACGATGATGAGCCTCCAGGAGTGCCGCGCCGCCGTGCTCGCGATCCGTGAGACAAATGACCTGCCCATTCTCGTAACGATGACCTTCGAGGAGGACGGCCGGTCCCTCTACGGCACGCCGCCGGAATGTGTCCCGGTCGTTCTGCAGGGCATGGGCGTCGACGCCATCGGCGTCAACTGCTCGACAGGCCCCGAGAAAATGGCCGCCGTCGTGAAGACCATGTACGAATATTCCAACATCCCGGTCATCGCAAAGCCGAACAATGGCCTGCCGGAGCTTGTCGACGGGCATACTGTCTACAGCACGACGCCGGAGCAGTTTGCGGAGGAGGCAAAGCAGCTCATCACGGCCGGAGCCCGCATCGTCGGCGGCTGCTGCGGCACGACACCCGCGCACATCCGCGCCCTCGCAGACGCAGTCGCGGACATGGAGCCGCTGCCCGTCCTCACAAAGAAGCGCCGCGTGCTCGCGTCCGAGCGGATGGTCCACGAGATCATCCCGAATGAGACCTTCAGCATCATCGGCGAGCGCATCAACCCGACCGGCAAGAAGAAGCTGCAGGCGGAGCTCCGCGCGGGAAGCCTCAAGCTCGTCCGCCAGATGGCGAAGGACCAGACGAAGAACGGCGCCTCAATCCTCGACGTCAACATGGGCACAAACGGCATCGATGAGAAGCAGATGATGCTCGACGCGATCTACGAGATCACCGGCGTCACGGACCTTCCGCTCTGCATCGACTCCTCATTTCCGGAGGTGCTCGAGGCGGCGCTCCGCATTTACCCGGGCCGTGCGCTGATCAACTCGATCTCCTTTGAGTCGAAGAAATTCCGCGAGCTCATCCCCGTCGCGAAAAAATACGGCGCGATGTTCATTTTCCTGCCGGTGACAGACGACGGCATCCCGAAGACAAATGAGATCAAGCACGAGACGATCCGCCGCGCGCTCGCAGGCGCTGAGGAAGCCGGCCTCGCAAGAGAGGACATGGTCGTCGACGCGATCGTCGGAACGATCGGCGCTGATCCGGAGGCCGCTCTCAAGTGCAAGGGGACATTCGAGTACTGCTCAAAGGAGCTCGGCCTTCCGACTGTCTGCGGTCTCTCGAATATCTCGTTCGGCCTTCCTGACCGCATCTTCGTCAACACGGCATTTCTCACGATGGCGATCACGAGCGGTCTCACGATGGCAATCGCAAACCCGTCTCAGGACATGCTGATGAACGCCGCGGCCGCAAGCCATATGCTGATGGCAAGAAAGGGAAGCGACATAAACTATATCCGCCGGATGAAGGTCTACGACGAGCACGAAAATGCCAGGAAGGAGGCCGAGGCCGCCGCACTCGCGGGGGCGCCTGCAGGAGCAGGAAAGGCTCCGGCGGCTTCCTCCGCAAAGGCAGAGCCCGCGTCCGACAAGCCCGATCCGAACCGGCCCGGCGCGGGCCTCGATCAGACCTACCAGGCCGTCCTTGACGGAGAGAAGGACACGATCGTAAAGCTCGCGAAGGCTGAGCTCTCCGCGGGTGCCGCTCCGAGTGAGATCATCAACAAGTCACTCATTCCCGCAATCAACAAGGTCGGTGACCTGTTCAACGCGAAGGAATACTTTCTTCCGCAGCTGATCGCAAGCGCAAATGCAATGCAGACCTGCATTTCCTATCTCGAGCCGATGCTCGAGAAGGACAGGACGGACGGCCCCGGTGAGACGGTTGTCATCGCGACGGTCGAGGGGGATGTCCACGACATCGGGAAGAACCTCGTCGCGCTGATGCTGAAAAATTACGGCTACAATGTCATCGATCTCGGAAAGGACGTCCCTGCGGACACGATCGTCAGCACAGCCATGGAAGAGCACGCGTCCATTATCGGGCTCTCCGCTCTGATGACGACGACGATGATGCGCATGAAGGACGTCGTGAAGCTCGCGAAGGAAAAAGGCTGCACCGCAAAGATCGTGATCGGCGGCGCCGCCGTCACGCCGAGCTTCGCGGACGAGATCGGCGCGGACGGCTACTCGAAGGACGCCGCGGAGTGCGTGACGCTGGTCGGAAGGCTACTGGCGTGAAGACACCTATTCAGGTTACTGTTCACACGCCATCTAAAGTCGCATGCGGTCGCGAATATCAGGGCGGTATCGGGCAGACTCCGTCCTCCTCAGCTTCCCTTCGCCGCTGCCACAGCGGCTCAGGGTGATCTTCGGACTCCTCCGTATAACGCCCTCACCGCTCCTGATATCGCTGACCGCTCTCCAAGGTCTGATAGTGTGTGAACAGTAACATTCAGCCCTCAAGACTCGGAAAAAATTCAAAATAATGCTTGCAATCGGCCGCCGCGCATGGTAATATAATCAACGGCCGGTTGGTCAAGCGGTTAAGACGCCGCCCTCTCACGGCGGAATCAAGGGTTCGATTCCCTTACCGGCTACGTTAAAAGCTCTGTCAATGACAGAGCTTTTTCTTTTATCTATTCTGACTCCGAGCAGCCTGCTGCCATATACGAAACAGGCTGTTTATGCAAAACGATATACCGTTTGTCGCAGATCTTGTTCTGAGGTTCTCACTATCTGCTTTCATATCATCGACATTTCACACTATGCCCGCATCATATTTTTATTTAATTCTATGCACATTTCACATATTTTATTTTTCACTTGCCATGGAGCTTCCGTCATGGTAATATAATTAACGGCCGGTTGGTCAAGCGGTTAAGACGCCGCCCTCTCACGGCGGAATCAAGGGTTCGATTCCCTTACCGGCTACTATATAAAAAGCTCTGTCAAGTGACAGAGCTTTTTCTTTGCGCAGATTTTTCTTTTTATGTTCCGTTTCCGAACAGACTGAAATACGACCTGCGGATTTCCTCTGTGAATGGAACAAGTTTCTTATTCAGAATGATGTATAGCTCGTCGCAGACCTTTTCCAGAAAATCTTGCTGATGAGACGTGAGTAGAACGGTCTTTTTCTCCTCTTTCAGTTGCTTCAGCATAGAGAAAATCTCTGCATTGGTCTGAAAATCGAGTGCGTTGAAAGGCTCATCCAGCAGTACAATTGTTTGGTTCTCCATGACAGCCTGTGCAATTCCCAGCTTCTGCTTCATTCCTGCGGAGTAATTTTCCTGCGGAGTAATTTTTTACCTTTGTGTGATCGTCCGGATTCAGACCAAGCCGTCTCATACAATCTCTGATCTGCTGATCTGAAATGACATGCCTGACCATGTCCATCTGCTGATCGAAACGAAGCCGCAGTGCCGTCTGTCTGACGCCATCAAGGTGTTCAAAGGCACATCCGCCTGGCATCTGTTTCAGCTCCATCCGGAGCTCAAACATTCCCTGTGGGGAGGACATATGTGGAACCCGTCCTATTTTGTCGTGACGGTCAGCGACCGGTCATTTGAGCAGGTGGAAGCCTATATCGAAAGTCAGAAAACCCGTCCCGGCATCGGTGGACGGCCGCGCAAATATTAACAGAAGGGAGGTCTTCCGGTGGTTATCAATTCTATGTACAGCATTCATATCAAAAACAATAACCATGTGTTTGGGGATACTGTACGCCTCTACCGGAAGGCCGTCGATTACCTGATCCGAGTCTGCATGAACCATTGGAAGGAGATCGAGCCTATAAAGGGCCAGAAATCCAGACAGCGGTACGTGGAAACGCTGGTCCACGCTGCCGGAAGTCGGGTCCCGGTCTATGACTTTGACACGCAGTTTTACAAGTTTCCATCCTACCTGCTCCGCAGCTCGATTACGGAAGCCATTGGCAAAGTGTCCTCTTACCAGTCGAATCACAAAAGCTGGGAAAACGCCGATCCGAAGGACCGCGGCTCGGAGCCGGGCCATCCGCGCGCTGGCATGATTTTTCCCTGTCTGTACCGCGGAAACTGTTTCGTCCGCACCGGGGAGTATACGGCAAAAATCAAGGTTTTTATCCACCACACCTGGGACTGGATTACGGTCCCGCTCCGGAAATCAGACGCGGACTATATCAGCCGGTACTGCGCGGATCGGAAGGAATGCGCTCCGGTACTTCAGAAGCGCGGCAAACGGTGGAGCCTCGATTTCTGTTACAAAGAAGAGTCGGAGCTTCATAACGAAGATATCTATAACCAGCGGATCATTGCGGTCGATCTCGGTATCAACAGCTCCTGTACCTGCTCCGTCATGTGCTCGGACGGCACGGTCCTGGGAAGGCATTTCCTGCATCTTTCCAGAGAATACGACTGCCTGAAGCACAAGACGGACCATATCCGCAGGGCACAGCACCGTGGATCAAGAAAGATCCGCCGCCTTTGGAGGTACGCAGACGGTGTGAATGACGACATCGCGGAAAAAACCGCGCAGTTCATCATCGACACCGCCGTTCTGTATCAGGCACATACGATCGTATTTGAGCACCTCGATTTCCGCGGACGGAAGAAAAACAACATCCGGCTTCATCTCTGGAAGAGCCAGACGGTCCAGAACATCGTGGCAAATAAGGCGCACCGCCTCGGTATGCGGATTAGCCGTATCTGTGCGTGGAACACGTCGCGCCTTGCCTACGACGGCTCCGGAGAAGTTCTTCGCGGCCGCAAGTCCAGCAGGACGAACGGCTCTTACAGCGTATGCGAGTTTTCAAATGGCAGGGTCTACAATTGCGACCTGAATGCCAGCTATAATATCGGCGCACGGTATTTTGTGCGCGAAATTTTAAAGACTCTTCCGGTAACGGAAGAGCAGCGTATCCGGGCAAACGTTCCCGGATGCGCGAAGAGAATTACCTGCACACTGGCCACCCTTATTAGTCTGAACTCAGAGCTCTGGGCCTCAGCCTCAGAGTCGAGCCCCAATTCTATGAATTGGGACAAGAAGTGCCCGGTTCAGACCCTATCTGCGGGTCAGTGAGTCTATACCTGAGACCAAGGCGCAACCAGGTATGGAGGCCCGCGACTTTAGTCGTGGGAGAATTCACGACGTCAGGCTGACCCGTGGAATCCCCAATATGGCCGTTGCAAAGTTTTCGAGAATGACATATATGCATGGAATAAGCATAGCCAGAAAGAAATTTCTGACATACCACGCGATATCTGCAGAAAATATACAGATCATCACACCCAGCAGTGCTTTTTTTGCCGACCAGAGAAAACCAAAAAGAATCGGGTTTCTCATTTGCATCTGTCCCAGAACATATGCAGCCAGTGACATTTTCTCATGTCCATCATTCGGAATATTCAAAGAAACAGAGAAAGTAACTGCGCCAAGGTTTGCTACAAATACAAACAGAAAGCAAGCCGCAAATGTCAGCATAAAGTATCCTGCTATGTATTTTCTGCCGCCATATCTTGCAAGGACATTCTCCGTGAAATAATCCTTGCGCATAAAATATGTCATCCATGCGAATGGGACCGATACAAACAGCGGAAAGAAAAAATCAATCGGTTCCGACCCGATGATATACGGCGAAATTTTGTAATCGATCAAGCTGTTCCGACTGGCGGCATATATTGACAAACAAAGAATGACGAAATAAGTCAGGCCGGAAACCAGGGCCGCCAATCCCTGGTTTCTGGCTAATTTGGAGTTCATTTTCATAAATAATAGGAGTCACCTCCATTCTGCTTTTGTTCTGATGCCATAATAGCACCTTCAAGCCCTCACAAATCTGAAGAATTCTGAAGATTGCAGAACAACAGCAGGGCCCGCACTTCTCCAGTGCGGGCCCTGTCCCATAAGTCTGTCCAGCTTTGCGGATCACTTGTTAGCTTCATCTATCTTATGAGCAGACCATAAGCAGATTTTGCTAACGTATATCCTCATTGAACGTGCTTTACCACGCGCATGACCCACTTGCAGAGCATACCCATGCACACGCCTGTGATCGTCCCCGCGATCACGAGGACCGGCAGATACCAGGCAAGGCTGATATTCTGAACAACAAGACAGGCCACGATGAGCTGTCCCATGTTGTGGGTCACGCCGCCCGCCGCACTGATTCCGATCACGGAAAATGAACCGATCTTCCGCAGAACCAGCATAACAAAGAAGCTGAGAAGCCCTCCTGCCAGTGAGTACAGGATCGTAGCCCCGCTGCCGAAAAGGACCCCCGCAAGAAGGATTCTCGAGATCGAGACGGCCAGCACCTCGCCCGGCGCAAGAAACTCAAAGCCCATCAGCACGACGAGATTCGCAAGTCCGAGCTTGACGCCCGGAATCCCGATCTGGATCGGAAGAATCGCCTCCACATAGCTGAAAATCAGCGCGAGAGCCGTGAGCATGCCGCAGTAGGCCACCTTCCTGCCGCCGGACAGGCCGGACTTTTTCCTGTTCTCTTTCTTTTCAGATTCTTTATCCATAAACAATTGTCCTGTCATGCGCCTCTCTCCATGTTCTGCAATCTATGCCGGTAAGGCTCGCCCTCAGTTTATAATCCATTCTTTTTCTCGCCAAGCCGCCTCTCTGTCTTACCTCGCGACCGTATCGATATCAAGGTCTGAGCTGCTATCATCCGATGCTGAAGACGTAATTTCTATCACCAGCTTATGCGGCAGACAGACGATCGTATCGCCCGTATGTGTCGCCTTCCCCATCTGGATGCAGTACTTGTCCGGACAGTCGGCATCGGTCATGTACGCGGCGCCATCCTTGATCGTGAGCTCATTGTGCCCGTAGTCGGTGTCGATCTCAATCACCCGGTCCTTGTCAAGGCTCCAGGAGCCCCATTCCTTCCCGTCGACCTCCGCAGTGACCACAAGAGACGAGCTCTTCTCATTTTTCACGGCGGACTCGCGCGAGATATGCCGGACCAGAAGAAAGAGACAGGCAACAAGAACCATGCCAAAGATCAGCAGAAGGTCCATGCGCCATTTGCCGGAAGCCTTCGTCTCCGGGGTTTCATTTTTCATATGCTTCATGCGCCAAACCTCCTCTGAAAAGCCGCGTCATTAGGAATCTGCCTTCTTTACAACGGTCACGTCATAGCTGCCCTCGAAGTCGTCCGCAATTCCCTCCGTCACATACAGATGGTTGTCGTCATCCATGAGGATCATATCGAACTCATCGCTGTGCGCCCTCCAGTACGTCTCCGCGTCGTCGACGCCCATAATGAAAAGTGATGTCGAGAGGCCGTCGGCCGTCGTTCCGTCGCTGCTGACGACGGTCGCGGACTTGATCCCGCTCTCGGCCGGATAGCCCGTTCTCGGATCGATAATGTGGTGGTAGGTCTTGCCATCCTGCTCGAAGTACCGCTCATAGCCGCCCGACGTGATCACAGCCTTGTCGGCAATCGAAATGACGCCGAGGTACTTGCTCTCGTCGTCCGGGTCGCGGATCGCAATGCGCCAGCTGCTGCCGTCCGGCTTCGTGCCGAGTGCCTGCACATTTCCGCCGAGATTCGCAAGACCGCTTGTCACGCCGTCCTGCTTGAAGATCTCCATAACGCGCGACGATGTATATCCCTTTGCGATGCCGCCGAAATCAATCTCCATGCCCTTCTGAGCAAATGAAACCTGTCCCGTCGACTCGTCGTACTCGATTTTTGACGCGTCGACCAGCTTCAACGTGTCCGCGAGCTCATCCTTGTCCGGGACCTTGTAGTCCTTCGTCGGAAAGCCCCAGAGCTGCATGACAGGATAAATGGAAATATCAAAGAGTCCGCCCGTGCTCTTGTAGAGCGCAAGCGAGGTTTTCATGAGATACTGGCCGTCGGATGAGAGCGTCCCGCCGCCGTTTGTGTTGATTTGCGCCACCTCGCTGTCTGAATTTCCGGTAGACAGGAGCTTATCGAGGCGATTGATTTCATTTTCCGCGTCGTCAACGGCCTGATCCGCGTTCGCGCCGTAGGCCTTCACCGTCATGTAGGTGTCCATCGCGAAAACGTCGCGGCTCGCAGATGTGGAGTCACTTGCCGCGCCGGATCCGGAAGCACTCACAGCGCTTGCGGCAGAGCTGCTCGCTGTATTGCTCCCGCTCGTCCCGCACGCAGTCATGAGACATGTCAGCGCGAGGCCTGCAATAACAGCTCCCGCCCACCGGTTCTTCCAATGATTCATACGATTAATTATTCTCCTTGTTGTATCAGAATGCAGCCTCCCGCGAAGGCTTACCTTCATAGTTTTAAGTACCAGTATACATCAAAACAGCCGGGAAATGGCGCATATAGTATATTTCCGTAAAGTATGTTGTTTTTTCTTTTGGTGAGTTGTGTTTAACAACTTGATATTTTACGGGATACCTTCCGCTCCGCCAAATTTTATCCCAGGCAAGAATACAAAATGGAGACAGCCCGATATACGAACTGCCTCCCACATGACGTGTCTTATTTCATTTTATAACCTTCCAGCTGATGCCTTCATATCGCCAGCCCTTCTTTACAAGCGCGTCTCGTTCCTCCTTCGACCGCGTAAAGAAATGCGCACCCGACTTCGCATTCGGGTTATACAGACGGTAAATAGAAGCGCCCTTCGTAGAGCCGTACCAGCCGATGCCCTCGTATTTCCAGCCGAGCTTCACGAGCCCGTCACGCTCCTTCTTACTCGTCGTATAGTGGTGATCACCTGCATTCGGGTTGTACAGACGGTACACCGGGACGTTCGATTTCTTCGGCGATGTCCACGCAATTCCCTCGTATCTCCAGCCGACACTGACGAGATGCGCCTTTTCAGACGCGTCCGCCGTATAGAAATGCTCGCCCGAATTCGGGTTGTACAGGCGGTACATGTCCTGTGTCCCCTGTTCAGCCGGCTTCGGCGTCGCAGTCGGTGCCGGCGTCTCCGTCGGTTTCGGGGTTGTGGTCGGCGTCGGCGCCTCTGTCGGTGCCGGTGTCGCAGTGGGTGCTGCTGTCGGCGTCTCTCCGCCGATTTTTTCAAATGAAGGTTCTGTCGCATCCGTTTTCACGGCCGTGATCCCGTCGTAGTAGATCGTGCCGCTCACTGTTCCGCTTGAGGCTGCATCCGTACCGTCGATCTCATTGACCCAGAGCCCGAACGAGGTAACAGATGACGCATCAGCAGTAAGACCGCCCTTTGGATTGCCGGCCGTGTCTCTCTGGCAGAACTCGCTGAACGGAATTGTGACCTTCATCGGGTCCTTTGAGTCGCGGTACGCCTCATAATTCTGCAGATACGCCTCATATACCGTCCCATTTGCAGTGATCTGGATGACGACCTTCTGGTTATTTCCGTCCGGGACCGTATAGAACTGCAGCGCGTTGCAGTCGGACCAGTCGACACTTCTTGAGAGCGTCGCTCCTGCCCAGCCGCCCGACGGCTCCTCATAGCTGAATTTCATCGCGTAATCGCCCGCCATCGCGTGGTCCTTATCGAGCGAAATCGTGATCTTGCTCCCGGTCGCCTTGTTCGTCGACCAGCTTGATGTAAGGAGACTGTCGACGCCGTAGTAGCTCTCAAACCCATCGATCTCGTGCGGGTCCTGCGCGGCCTGCTTCATGTTGAAGAGTCCGCTGATCGTATCAACCGTCTTCCCGGAAATGACAAGCCCGATCGTGCCGACGCCCTCGCCGAGCATTGCCAGGTCAGCATCCGTCAGCTCCGCCGAGACGGATGAGCCGTTCATTTTCCCCGGGAGCGTGACGGATCCGTCCTTGCCTGTGCAGATGAAGCTTACTGTGTCGCTGCCGGATACGCCGCTCACATTTGCAGTGAGCGTAAGTCCCTCAAGGATTCTTACTCCCGATACCGGACTTGTGATGTAGCCATCTGCACCCTCTGCGGCACTCTCTGCAGTGACATCCGGAAGAGATGTGAGCGCAGACTTCTGATTTGCCGCAAAAATACTCCGCGGGTCGTTGTAATAGTTGATAAATGCATCGAGCATCTCATGGCCGTGAAGCGACCCGTCCGCATTCACGCTGTCGACATACGGCGTGTAATACGCGCTGTTCTTTCCCCAGTTTGCCCAGGTCATGATGTAAGATGCACCTGACCCCGATGTCGCATCGAGCATTTTCGTATACCAGTCAAGCTGTGCATTTCCCGTCGCGTGCAGTGCCGTCTGACTCGATCCCGTATCCGGCGTCGATGTTGCCATGCCTGTCTCCGTCACAGCCATGAGCTTCCCGTGCTTTCCGGCAAATGAATCGACGAGGCCAAGCTCTGTCTTGAACGAGTCAAACCAGCTGTCATTTTCCGTGATGTCAGTGTGGTACATGTCAAAGCCGACAAGATCCACATACGCATCGCCCGGATAGCGCGCCGCGTACTCATCCTCCGTGGAGGCCTCAGATCCCGGGCTGTACACATAGAGAAGGTTGTGGACGCCCTTGACGTCACGGAGATACGTGACCGTATAGCGGTATACATTTTTATATGTCGCCGCGTCGCAGAATGCCGCGCCCCACCAGAACCAGCTGCCTGTATTTTCGTGGAACGGACGGAAGAGGATCGCCCCCTCGACCTGTCCCGCAAAATTGGCGATCATGTCGAGATACGCATTAAATGCCGCGTTATATTTGCCGCCCGGCAGCAGGTTGTTCATCACATCTCCCGTCAGGTTGTTCGGCGAATACCCAGAGAAGTCATACTTCGCATACGAGGCACCGCCCTCGTCTCCTGTCTCCTTCACGACGGAGAAATTCGGCATGTGCGCGGACAGCGTGATAATGGCTCCCTGCGCGATGTCCTGATTCACCGCGTACGCCGCGGCCTGTACCCGTCCTTCCGCCGTATTGGAAAATGAAGTGCCATACTGCTTATTGCATTTGTCTGCATCATACTCGTCTCCCGTCAGCGAGAGCGCATCGATGCCGACAAGGCCGGCCGGCGAGCCTGTCACATCGAAGACATCCGAGTGATTGCTTGTCGTGTCCGCAAGTGTGCCCGCCTTGTTGCGCGTGTCATTCTGATGGCCGAAAATGACACTGTCCGACTGGCCGACCGCCTTCAGATAGCTGTAGAGCTTTTTCGCTGAAGCCGTCGCATTTGCGTCGACCATCGTGACATCCGTCGGGAGCGCAGTTGTCTCTGCATTTCCCGAAGCGTCCTTTGTCTGAAGTGTCGTCCCGCTGACCGATATATTCTGGCCATCCGCGATCCTCACGGTCGAGTCGACATCCGTGTCCTCAGCCGCCTGATCTGTCGAAAATGAAATGTTATCGAGGTACACAGCCCCCTTGTACGCCGTCATGTTTCCGATGATGCCGAGCGCGACGCAGGCGCATTCCGACGTCGTCACAGCCTGCGGGATACTGAGCTTCACCGTCACCTTCTTGTATCCTTCCATTCCTTCAGCGTCGACCGCATCACTGAGGTCAATATTGCCGTAAGACGACGTATCCTCACTCCATGAAGAATTCTGCACCGTTACCTTTGTCGCAAATGAACCGCTCCCGAGAAGAGTCGGATTGTAATAGAAATCAAAGGTCAGAAGATCCGCGCCCGAAATATCAAGCCCGGACGGGTAGACTGTTAGGACCGGCTGACTCCATGTCGATGAGGAATTTGCGCTGTAATCAACGTTGAACTTCAGCATGCTGTTTTCATTTGTGACAGACGTCGAGGCCGCTCCATCATACTGGTAATTCCAGCCGCTGTTATAATCCCAGCCCTGCGTCGTGCCGTCATTGAAGTCCCAGGTCTTTAGCGCACGCGCGTTGCTTATGTCTGCAGATCCGACAAGGGCTGCACGATTCCCCGCTCCATCTTCAGAGGCTGAAACATCGTCTGTCTGCGAAGAATCAACATTCGTCACAGTGTTGCTCGCGGTCGAATCATCTGCCTGTGTCTGGGCTGTTTCAGATTCCTCTGCATTGCCTGCCGGATCTGACGTCTGCGCCTGGACTGCCTCATTCTTGCTTCCTACAAGATCCTGTGTATTTCCATCTGTCATCTGCTCGGAATTATCATATGTACTTTCTTCTCCAGAAGCTGCGCTCGCAGCATACGCAGTTCCCGGCGGAACTGCAGCTGTACACATCGCCGCTGAAAGAGAGACTGCCAGAAGCCTGCAAACAATTTTTCTTTTCATCCCTGTAAAACCTCCCGTGCCATCAATTGCCAGATCGATGAATTAAATTTAATTAATCAAAGCTTGTCTGTAAATTAATTACTTTATTATTGGTTATAATAACGGCTGCATTTCTGGTTTGCAAAAGGTGTTTTGGTAAACCGCACAAAATTGTGTAAGATACGGTGATGGATATAGTTGGTTTTGATAGAAATTTTGCATGAGGGTTGCTGCAGTAGGTCTTCTAGCTAGATTTTGGGCTCAAGCACTACAATTGCGATCAATCGTAGCGGTTCTGACCTAATCTCGCTCTTGCGCGATACTGCAGTAGGTGTTCTGGCTAGATCTGGAGCTCAGACGCTACGATTTTGACAAGGCGTAGCGGTTCTGACCCAATCCTGCTCTCACGCGATACTGCTGTAGGTCTTCTGGCAGGATCTGGGGCTCACGCGCTACGATTCTAATCAGGCGTAGTGGTTCCGACCCAATCCTGCTCTCACGCGATACTGCTGTAGGTCTTCTGGCAGGATCTGGGGCTCACGCGCTACGATTCTGATCAGGCGTAGTGGTTCCGACCCAATCCTGCTCTTGCGCGATACTGCTGTAGGTCTTCTGGCAGGATCTGGGGCTTATGCGCTACGATTGCGATCAGGCGTAGCGGTTTTGACCCAATCTTGCTCTCGCGCGATACTGCGGTAGGTGTTCGGGCAGGATCTGGGGCTTATGCGCTACAGCCCGCCAGGATTCGCTCGCATTTCATCAATTTAACTTGTTAAAGTGTATGTATCGAAAAAAGAGCCCTCAGCTGAGAGCTCTTGGTGTTATAAACACACCCTCAAAACCGCATATACGATCCTTGTAAAGCACGAAGTGCTTTGCTTCTTGAGGTCTTGCTCAAGAGCGGTCATTCGCCGCTCTTAAGCTTTATTGGTCAAACCCTCGTCCGATTAGTGACAGTCAGCTCCGCACGTTGCCGTGCTTCCACCCCTGCCCTATCAACCTCATCGTCTTTAAGGGGACTTACTAACTTATAGTTATGGGATATCTCATCTCAGGGTGGGCTTCACGCTTAGATGCCTTCAGCGTTTATCCCGTCCCCGCTTGG
>JAZHVT010000015.1:0-46848 GCA_036453145.1 Eubacteriales bacterium | reverse complement strand
GTATGATAAGTACGACTGATTTATTTATAATAACACAACAAGACGCAAAAGTCAAAAACGCCGTGTTTATCGCAATTCATCCCGCCACCTATAGAGGTGGGGGATTTCTTGCTCACGGCGTGTTAAATCATATTACTTCCCGGTCGGATCGCCGCGCATTTGCCGGTCGTTCTGCCACGCTCATCGTCTTATTCCGCTCCTGATCCATGACATCCCGCCTCGCAAGTGCTTCTAACAGTACACGCTTGATCCATCCCTCCGGAAGGATCTTCGTCACCTTCTCCACAACGTTCTTCAATACCCGTAATTTGAAAAGCTCCATCTGCTCTTTGATCGGGAGCTTCCGTTCCTCTTCTAGTCTGGTGCGCTCTTCCCGGAACTTTGTCTCCTTCCTGGATATGGCTTTCTCTTTGTCCAGAACCATGTCCACCCGCTTCGCCGTTGCAACGAGATTCCGGTACTGGTCAGGAGAAGAGTGGTATGCCGCTTGGAAACAGGATCACGATGATTCCTCCTCTCTGGATGAATACACGGACTGGAAGCTGAACTACCTGCACCCGATGAAACGGAATCGGAATAAATGAAGATACGAAAAAGAGCACTATCCGACTTACGTTCTGTAAATCAGATAGTGCTCATTCTGTATAAATAATTCAGATGTCAGAGATTGTTGCCAAAGTGTTGCCAGTAGCTAAACATTTTTGCTTGCAGCCCGCATAAAATAAGACTTCTTCAGGACTGAAACATTATTCCAGCTCGATCGTTCCCGGCGGTTTACTCGTGAGATCATACATAACGCGGTTGACCCCTTTGACCTCATTGATAATTCGATTCATGCAGGTCTGGAGCACACTCCACGGAATTTCCGCTGCCTCCGCTGTCATGAAATCTGAAGTGATGACGCCGCGGAGTACGACTGCGTAATCGTATGTCCTGTGGTCACCCATAACACCGACAGAGCGCATGTTGGAAAGAGCCGCGAAGAACTGGCCCTTCGACATATCAATTCCGTTCTTCTCGAGTTCCTCGCGATAGATCGCATCCGCCTCCTGAACGATGTGCACCTTCTCAGGCGTAACCTCACCGACGACGCGGATGCCGAGTCCCGGTCCAGGGAAGGGCTGACGCTTCACCAGTTTCTCCGGCAGACCGAGCTCGCGGCCGACTGCCCGCACCTCGTCCTTGAAGAGGTAGCGGAGCGGCTCGATCGGTGTCTGGTCGAAGCCAAACTCGATGACCTTCTCGATCGGAAGACCGCCGACATTGTGGTGGGACTTGATGACATCGCCGCCATTGCCCGCGCCGCTCTCGACGACATCCGGGTAAATCGTGCCCTGCGCGAGGTAGCCGACGCCGCCCTGATCATGAAGCTTCTTTGCCTCCGCTCCGAAGACATCCACGAAATGGTCGCCGATGATCTTTCTCTTTTTCTCCGGGTCCGTGACGCCCTTGAGCGCCGCAAAATACTCCGGTCCCGCATTGACGCGAATAAAATTGAGGTCGAAGCCGCTGTCCTTTCCGAAGGTCTCCTCGACCTCGTCGCCCTCGTTCTTCCGCATAAGACCGTGGTCAACAAAGACGCAGTACAAGTTCTTGCCGATCGCCTTTGAGAGAAGGGCTGCTGCAACCGTTGAGTCGACACCGCCCGAAAGCCCGAGAAGGACACGGCGGTCGCCGATTTTCTCGCGCAGCTCTCTCACTGTCATCTCGACAAATGAATCCATCTTCCAGTCACCGGAGCATCCGCAGATATCGATGACGAAATTGCGAATCATCTTCTTTCCTTCCGGTGTATGGACAACCTCCGGATGGAACTGCGTGGCGTAGAGCTTCCGGTCTGCATTTTCCATAGCCGCAACCGGACAGTTCGCCGTGTGGGCGGTCACCCGGAAGCCATCCGGTGCCTCTGCGATATAATCTGTGTGGCTCATCCAGCAGGTTGTATGGGACACAACGTCCCTGAAGAGCCTGCTGTCTGCTGCATCGATTGTCACATCGGTGTGTCCGTACTCACTCGTCGGGGCCGTCTTCACGGTGCCGCCGCATTTGTATGCCATCAGCTGTGAGCCGTAACAGATGCCGAAAATCGGAACACCGATGTCAAAGAGTTCTGCCGTATACGTCGGTGAATCGGATGCGTACACACTGTTCGGGCCGCCCGTCAGGATGATTCCCTTCGGGTGCATGGCCTCAAGGTCCTCGAGGCTTGTCTTGTACGGAATGATCTCGCAATAGACATGGCACTCTCGGACACGGCGCGCGATCAGCTGCTTGTACTGGCCACCGAAATCAATCACGATTACCTTTTCGCGGTTTTTTGATTCCATGCGCTTTCCTTTCTGATGATATGTGATATCTCGTGTACTCCTCAGTTTACAACAAATCCGTCCGGATTTGAACAGGCATTTTTCGGCGACGCTACCCTCGCCTGCGGAAATCTGCTATACTAAGCACACAAAGCATTTTTTTACTAAGGGGAAGCAATGGCTGATATCCACAATAATCAGACCGATCATGCCGGGGACAATAAGGACGCGGCAAACCGCCTGCAGTCCGATCTTGACGCGGCCAGGCATGACCGGAAAATACAAAAGAAAACTCAGAATTCGCTGCGCAAGAGGCAGCAGCATATGCGGGTCGTCTATCTCGTCGCGCTCGCCGCAGTCCTGGTGCTGATTCTCGCCGTCGCGGGCGTCAACATTCAGAAGAAGCAGGCAAAGCGTGCCGCGATCAAGGCGGAGAAGGCCGCCGAGATCGAGTCCGAGGAATCAGCGCTCGACGCAAAGCGCAGTGTCATCTCCCAGGCGGAGACGATGGCAGAGGGCTATGATTACGACGGAGCTGTCGCCCTTCTGCAGTCGCAGCCGAATGCCGGCACGGATTCCGAGCTGAAGAGCGCAATCGCGAAGATCACGGCCGAGAAGGCGACAACATCGGCTGTCGACACGACAGATACGCCGCATATCTTCTTCCACTCTCTGATCGTTGACACAGACCGGGCATTTGATACTAAGCTCTGGTCGGCCTCCGACATCGCCGGAACAGACGCCTGGATGACGACGATCGATGAGTTCGACAAGATCATCCAGCAGCTGTATGACAACGGCTATGTGCTGATCCGGATGCGCGATCTCGTGACACAGACAACAGACGCGGACGGCACCGTTCATTTTACGGCAAACAAGTCACTCATGCTGCCTGCCGGAAAGAAGCCGATCGTGCTGTCCGTCGATGACTGGAGCTATTATCACACGTACGAGGGCCACGGCTACGCCGACAAGGCGGTTCTGGACAAGGACGGCAATGTCAAATGCCAGTACACGGACGCCAAGGGCAAGGTCAGTGTCGGTGATTACGACGTGGTACCGCGGCTGAATACGTTCTGTGAGAAGCATCCGGATTTCTCCTACAAGGGAGCGCGCGGTCTCATCGCGATGACCGGCTACAACGGCGTCTTCGGCTACCGCACCGACACAGCCTACAAGACGGGAGAAAACCTCGACGATGACCAGAAGGCGTGGCTCAAGGCTCATCCGGACTTCAACTGGGACGATGAGGTCGCGGAGGCCAAGAAGATCGCCGATGCGGTCAAGAGTGAGGGCTGGGAATTTGCCTGCCACACATGGGGCCACTTAAGCGTCACGAACCTTCCGGTTGAGACGCTGGAGGAGGACCAGAATAAATGGCAGGCGACGGTCGCCAACATCACAGGCAAGACGGACACGATCATTTTCGCGCACGGGGCCGATATCGGCACATGGAAGAACTATGATGCCTCGACAAATGCAGACTACGCCTACTTAAAGAGCATGGGCTATAACTTCTATGCAAATGTCGATGCCTCCTCCAAGTACTGGATCCAGATCCGTGACAGCTATGTCCGGCAGGGACGCATCGACTGCGACGGCTATCAGATGTGGCGGGCGCTCTCCGGAGAGGCGAAGATCAATGTCTTCGAGGACCTCTTCGATGTGAAGTCTGTATTCGACAACTCACGCCCGACGCCGGTCAAGGCGGTCGGCAAGGCCTGAGGCTTGCCGTGCCTTCATTTTCATGATAACATGAGAAGATGAAATTCATGGTGTGACCATCAGGAACGGAGGAAAGAAAGCATTGAAACCCTGGATAATTATTCTGATCGTTCTGGCCATCCTGGTCGGAATTCTGATCGTGCTCTACTTCGTCGGCAAGCGTATGCAGAAGAAGCAGGATGAGCAGCAGGAACAGATTGACGCGTCAAAGCAGCAGGTAACGCTGCTGATTATTGACAAGAAGCGGCTGCCGGTCAAGGAGTCCGGTCTTCCGCAGCAGGTCATCGATCAGGTCCCGAAGCTCATGCGCCGGCAGAAAATGCCGATTGTCAAGGTCAAGTACGGACCCCAGGTCATGAACATGATCGCGGACGACAAGATCTTTGATATCATCCCGGTCAAGAAGGAAGTCAAGGCGACGGTCGCCGGCATCTATATCACCGATGTCCGGGCACTGCACGGCAAGCTTGATCCGATTCCGGAAAAGAAAAAGAAGAGCTTCCGGCAGAGACTTCTGAGACGCCAGGCAAAGGCACAGGCGGAGCTGAAGGAGCTCGAGAAGCAGGATTCAAAATCAAAGAAAAGAAAGTAATAAAAAGGAGACGGTCATCAGGCCGTCTCTTTTTATTACTTTGCCGGCACGACCTCGATCTGCATCACGCAGTCCGAGGCGTGTTTTCCCGCCGAATAGATCGCGTACTGGATCTCCACACGGATCCGGTCTTCCGCCGCATCGACATACAGCTTCTTCGTGTCTGTCTCGAGGCGAAGGCGTCCGAACCGGGTCTCGTAGTCAAGCGGGGTTCGCTTTCCCATCTCAAAATGCATGTCCGTCACAGCCTGGCCGGTCTTGTGAACATCGACAGAATTCTCACCGATCGCGATATGATCGCGGGTCTGTGCCTTGCTTCCGCCATCGAGCGCCTCCATGAAGCTGATGTGATGGCGGTTATTGACGAACCGGTATATGCCGTCTGCCTTCACTTCGACCGGCATGGCATCCATTTCTGTCACACCCCTGTGCAGGGCATGCATTGTCACCGTTACATTTTTTGTCATGTACTCTTTATTTTGCGTTCTTCGCGCTCTCCTCCTGATCCCGCTCATCGAGGGCCTTATTGATCGCGCGGTACTGGTTGTCGATATGCATGGTCACAAGCCGGACTGCCTCTTCCGTATCCCGGATTTCAAGTGCCTTGACGATCGCGTCGTGCTCGCGCACCAGCATCTGGCGGATATCAATATCCTTCAGATACTCGACACGGAAACGGTACATCTGCTCACGCAGGTTGTTCAGGATCTGGATCAGGCGCCGGTTGTTCGTGCCCTGGTAAATAATATCATGAAAATGCTCATCCGCCTCGCCGAGCGCGGTGATGTCCGCATCCTTGCGCTCAACAAGGATCGCAAACGCCTCCTCTGCCTCGCGGAGCTGGCGGATATCGCGGTCCGTCATGTTTGCGCACGCGCGCTGAATGGCAAGGACCTCAAGTGTCTTCCGGATCTCGAGGACGTCATTCAGCTCCTGACGCGTAATCTCGGCGACATGCGCGCCGCGTCTCGGGACCATCACGACGAGTCCCTCGTGCTCCAGCATACGGATCGCCTCGCGGATCGGTGTCCTCGATACGCCGAGCTTGTTTGCGAGGCTGATTTCCATCAGGCGCTCGCCCGGCTTCAGCTCGCCGCGCAGAATCTGACGGCGGAGTGTCATGAAGACGACCTCACGGAGAGGCATGTAGTCTTCTGGATTAGTCATTGCATTTTCCTGTGTCATGGTTTTCCTCCATATTTTGACTGCGGCCAGGTCAGGAACGTGCGCGCCGACGGGCGCGTTCTCTTGAGCAGTTCTCTGCATGCTTCCGCTTTTTCACGATCATCAAAGATGCCGAAGACGGTCGGTCCGCTGCCGCTCATCACAGCCTGAAGCGCTCCTGCCCGCTTCATGTCCTGCTCAATGGCGCGGACGACCGGATAGCGGTCTGCCGTCACGAGCTCGAGGACATTGGACATCCGCGCCGGATCGGCGATCCCTGCAAGATCTCCCTTCTTCAGGGCCTCGATCTGTCCGTCGACATCCGGGTGTCTGACCGATTTCAGGGCGTCAAATGCCTGATACACGTCCTTTGTCGACACATTGATGTTCGGCTTGCAGAGGAGAATGCTGCACGCCGGCATGCCGGGCAGCCTTGTCAGTACCTCGCCGATTCCCTCAGAGAGTGCCGTTCCCTGCAGGATACAGTAGGGTACGTCCGCGCCGATTTCCTTGCCGAGCTCCATCAGCTCCTTCCGCGTATATCCCAGCCGGAACACGCGGTTCACGCCGATCATGGTCTGTGCCGCGTCAGAGCTTCCTCCGGCGAGGCCCGCTGCGACCGGGATAAATTTCTCAAGCTCCACATCGAGACCGTCCGTGACGCCCTTCTTCTCCATCAGAAGCTTCGCGGCCTTCACGACGAGATTGCTGTCACCGGTCGGTATATACGGCAGATTGACACTGAGATGGATGCCCCCTCTTCCCTTCACCGGCGTCAGCATCAGGCGGTCATACATGCCGGTCATCTGCATGATCATGCGGACCTCATGATAGCCGTCCGGTCTGGTTCCGAGAACGTCGAGAGACAAGTTGATTTTTGCATTTGCGCGGAGACGCATATCATTTTCCTCCTGCGAGCCAGCGCTGCCGTCCACTCTGTATGCCTTCAGAAGGCGGCGCCTGTCAGGGTGGTGCCGGACACGTTTATTCTGGCCGGATATGTACGTATTGTATAGCCTGTGTTTTTTGTATACAATCAGAACATACTCTCAGTATATGCACCTTGTTTCCGAAATTCAAGGGCTTCTTGCAGATGAAATGCACAGGCCTTATAATCAGAGTATCAATTGAAAATGAAAGGACACTGTCATGGTCAGAACTGTTATTGCTATGATTTTTGTCGCACTCTACTGCATCGTGTCGATTCCTCTTCTTGGAATCATGTGCATCGTCCGCCTCTTCAACAAAAATGCCGCAACGTGGGCCATGCTGAAGATTGTACAGTGGGCTCTCGGCGTCGTCTATAAGATCTGCGGCGTCCGCGTCACGACGATCGGCCTCGAGAATGTCCCGGACGACGAGCCTGTTCTCTTTGTCGCGAACCATCAGAGCTTCTTCGACGTCATCATCGGATACACGCAGATAAAGACGCGCTGCGGCTACGTAGCGAAAAAGTCATTTGAGAAGGTCCCGGTCCTGTCCTGGAACATGAAGTTCCTCTACTGCCTGTTCATCGACCGCGAAAATATCAAGCAGGGAATGGCGACGATCAACAAGGCCATCGACTACATAAAGCACGGGATCTCGGTGTTCATTTTCCCGGAGGGCACGCGCAATAAGTCGGGCGACGAGACGAATATCGCTCCGTTCCACCGCGGAAGCTTCCACATCGCAAAGAAGACCGGCTGCCGGATCATTCCGGTCTCCTTCAACAACACGGAGGCCATCTTCGAGCGGCAGTTCCCGAAGGTAAAACCGACGCACGTCGTCATCGAGTACGGAAAACCGGTGGCCTACAAGGACCTGACGCGCGATGAGCAGCGGAACATCGACGAATATTTCCGGACAAAGATCCGCGATATGGTTATAAAAAACAAGGCACTCGAGTAAGTTCAAATGCAGTCCCTGCAAACTGGCACCGCAGCGAAAATACAAAAGAGGAGGTACTTCTCCATAACTGGAGATACCTCCTCTTTTTCTCACATGCCGCTGCGAAGGTGCACTCTCTGCACTGCGCATGACTGCCGATGTCACTCAGAATCGGGTTTTTATGCTTCCTTCGTCAGCGCATCGACGATGCTTCCGAAATTCATAAAATGAGATGCCTTCACGAGCACTGTGTCGCCCTCCTTCACAAGCTCCGGGAGCTTCGGAAGAAGCTCGTCCACCTGGTCGAAGGACACAACGTCCGCGTCTTTTTTCACAGAGCGGATACCCTCCGCGATATGCTTTGCGAGCGGTCCGACCGTAATGAAGCGGTCGATTGACGTGCCGCCGGCATACTCGCCGACCTCGCGGTGAAGCTCATTTTCCGTCTTTCCGAGCTCACCCATATCGCCGAGGATGGCGACGCGGTGACCGCCGGCGTCATTCAGGACGCCGAGCGAGGCCTTCATGGACATCGGGTTCGCGTTGTAGCAGTCATCGATGACCTGCAGACCGTTCTTCTCAACGATGTGGAACCGGCCGCCGAGAGACTCCAGGGACTCGATACCGGCCTTGATCTGCGCATTTGTCAGACCGTACTCCGCGCCGACAGCCGCGCCGGCAAGCGCGTTCATGACCATGTGCATGCCCGGGAGCGGGATCGTGACATCGAAGCTGTCGTCATCAATGTTGATCGTGCAGCTGATGCCCTTGAGGCCGAGCGGCTTTATATTGTCCGCGTAGACGCGGAAGCGGGGACTCAGGCCGTAGAAGATCGGCTGCTTTCCATGGACGTCCTTCACCTGGATCAGCTTGTCATCCTCACCATTTAAGATCACAGAGCCTGTGTACTTCACATAGTCGAAGCACTCCGTCTTCGCCTTAAAGACGCCGTCTCTGTCCTTCAGAAACTCAAGATGGCAGGTGCCGATGTTCGTGATGACCATGGTGTCCGGATTGGCCGTCTCGGCAAGCTTCTCCATCTCACCGAAATGGCTGATGCCCATCTCGAGGACAGCGATCTCGTCCTCCGGCGTCAGGCGGAAGATTGTGAGTGGCAGTCCGAGATTATTATTGAAATTTCCGGCTGTCTTCAGCACGCGGTACTTCTGTGAGAGGACGGCGGCAATCATTTCCTTCGTGGATGTCTTTCCGACCGAGCCGGTGATCCCGACGACCGGGATATTGAGCTCTCTCCGGTAGAGGCCCGCAATCTTCTGAATCGCATCTGCCGTGGAATCGACCTGAATATTCGGATAGCCCTCTGCCGCCTCGCGTCTCTCTGTCAGCGTGACAAGCGCGCCGTCCTTCATGACCTGCGGAATGTAGTCGTGACCGTCGCTTCTCGTTCCCTTGAGCGGCACGAAGAGACAGCCTTTCGTGACCTTCCGGCTGTCCGTCGTGACCGCCGTCACCTCCGTATCAGCAAGCTCCTTTGGTCCGTAATACTGGCCTCCGCACGCGGCGGCCATCTTCTTCGGGGTAAGCCCCTTCATCACTTTTCCTCCTTCAAATCGGTCTCTTCCTGCGCCGTCCTCCTCCGGACCGGGCGCAGGACTGAGACATGTCTCAGTTATATTTCTTCATGGAGACCTGGATCAGCTTCTCGCACAGTGTCGGGTAATCGATGCCCTCCACCGCCGCTTCCTGCGGGACAAGTGAGGTCGGTGTCATGCCCGGAAGTGTATTTGCCTCGAGGCAGTACATATCGCCGTTCGGCTTCATGAGGAAGTCGAGGCGGCCGTAGGACGTAATGCCGAGAGCTCTGTAGCCCTCCTCCGCGTAATGCTTCATGCGCTTTGTCTGGTCGCTGGTCAGCTCTGCCGGGCAGGTATCAACCGTCGCGCCGGCCGTGTATTTGTTCTTGTAGTCGTAGAAGCCCTCCTTCGGGGCGATCTCGATGATCGGGAGCGCGCGGCCGTCAATCACGCCGATTGAGAACTCACGTCCCTTGATATACTCCTCAACGACAACCTCCGGCTCAAGACGAAATGCCTCCTCAAGGGCCTTCGCGTACTCCTCTTCATTGTGCACCATGTAGACGCCGATCGACGAGCCGCCGCAGCAGACCTTGACGACGACCGGGTAATCCATGCCGTGTGACTTCAGGTCCGTGTCCGCATACGCTCTCGTCATGGTAAAGCCCTTCGGCGTCGGCACATGCTTCGCCTCGAGCATGATCTTCGTGAGACCCTTGTCCATGGCAAGCGCGGAGCTGATATAATCCGTGCCTGTATATTTGATTCTGCGCAGGTCGAACGCGGCCTGGACCTTTCCGTCCTCTCCGTTCGAGCCGTGAAGCGCCAGAAATACGATATCGGCCATCTTGCAGAGTGTGATGACGTTCGCGCCGAAAAATGTGCGATTTGGATTGCCGACGGCACTCGCGATCTCCTTGTCAAAGCTTCTGATATAGGCAGCGGCCTCATCGACGTCGTATTCCTCCGGAAACGCGTTCATGAGGTCCGCATTTTCATCGCCGAAAAACACGTCGAGAAGGATCGCGTCGTGTCCCTTTGAACGGAGCGCCTTGCAGACTCCTGTTCCGGACACAATGGAAATCTCCCGTTCCGTGGAAATACCGCCGCATAATACTACAATTCTCATAAAATGAATTCCTCCTCCGAAAGCATGCAATAGACACACACATTCTACACGCGCCGGAAATGTAAGTAAAGCGCAGGGGCCTCATTTTCCGGCTCCTGTTTCAGAAACCGAGCTTCTCGCCGCACAGAATGACCTTGATCCTGCCCTTCGGATTGCAGCGGCGGATAACCTGGAAATAGTTGCAGATCGACTGCGCAGACAGACAGTTCGCGCAGGACCCGGTCTTCTTACATGGCGTATCGATTGCAAAGCGCTGCGCGTTGATGGGTGCCGCGACCATGCGTGCCCTTGCCATTGCGTCCTCGACAGTCTTCGCAATCTTGTCCATGCTGGCCAGTACAATCACCGTGTCCGGGCCCCATGTCATGGCCGCGACGCGGTTGCCTGTGGCATCAATATTGACGATCTGTCCGTCCTCGGAGATACCGTTTGCGCCGCCGATGAAGACATCCGCGGAGAACATGGCGCGCATCATCTGCTTTCTCTCCTCCGGAGACTTCGCCGTGTCACGGTCAATCGCATGCGGGTAGCGGCCGCTCCGAAGCTCGTCCATAAGGCCCGCATCCTCCGCGCTGAAGCAGCCGCCCCAGCCGATGACATCGTCCGGACGGATATAGCTTAAGGCCTTCTCCTTCGCCTCCGCTTTCGTCGCCGCGTAGCATGCCTCGAAGCCGCGCGTCTCAAGGTTCTTCACAACACGTGCCGCAAGCTTTTCATTTCTTATCTGTTCAAATTCCCACATAGTCTCATCCTTTCTTTGCGCGATTGCTTCTTCTATCCTTCTCAGCATCCACTTTTCGTCCGAACTCCATGATCCGCTCCCGCTTTTCCCGGCGTCTCTCCTCTCTCATATCCTTCATATGCGCGCGCAGATCCTGTGCGTCCGTATTCTCTGCCGCCCTGACGGTCTCCTGCATGGCCTTCCGGATGCCTCTGCGCGGACGCTCATACGGAATATGCCCTGCCTTCATATCGAGTCTGTGCGTCGAGACCTTGGAAAATACAATAATCTGGCTCGCGTACAGTCCGTCGTAGGCCGACGTCGTGAACGCGACTGCGCAGGCGATCGCAAAATACAGGATTCCGCCTCCGCCAAACGCCTCGACAGCGAGACAGATCGGCGCAATGATGCTGTTCGTCGCGCCGGCAAATGTCGCAGTCAGACCGATCGCCGCGCCGAACGTCGCCGGGATTCCGAGAATCGGGCCCATCACGCAGCCGAACGTCGCACCGATGAAGAACGTCGGAACGATTTCGCCGCCCTTGAAGCCGCACTCAAGTGTCAGCGCAGTGAAAATGATCTTGAATAAAAAGGCCAGCGGATGCGTGGTCCCATCCTCAATCGCCGCCTTGATGACATTTGTCCCGGCGCCGTTGTAATCATAGGTGCCGACGAGCTTCGTGAGCAGGATCACAAAGCATGCGCCGACGATGACCCGGACATACGGGTTCCGGAAGAAGCGCTTGTACATCCGCTTTGTCAGATGAAGCGTCTCGATAAACAGCGAGGATACAAGGCCGCAGAGGGCCGCAAGCACGATAACCTTAAGAGCCATGACGACCTGAAAATCCGGCAGCGCGACAGCAAAGCGGAAGGGCTGCATTCCAAGCTCGCGCGAAATCGCATACGCCGTGACGGATGAAATCAGACCCGGAAACATAGCCGCGGAATACACATGTCCGACCGCAACGAAAAATGAGACGAACACGGTCGCCGTGAGCGGTGTCCCGAAAAGAGCCGAGAAAAACGCAGCCATGCCTGTCATCGTCACGATCTTCATGTCGTCCTCATCGAGATGGAACCAGCGGCCCACATGGCTTCCGATGTCGCCTCCGAGCTGAAGCGCGGCGCCCTCACGTCCTGAGGAACCGCCGGTCAGGTGCGTGAGCAGCGTGCCGAAGAAAATGGCCGGTACGAGACTGAACCGAAGCTGGCTTCCGTCCCGCGCCGCATCAATAATCGTGTCCGTTCCGGCACCGACCAGATCGAGCTTCACATACATGAACACGATCAGAAGACCGGCTGCCGGCATGAGGTAGAGGAGCCATTCATTTTTCTCGCGAAGCCAGGTGACACCTGCCACGCCGTTGTAGAACAGTGCGCCGGTCACGCCGCAGATCACGCCGATCACAAGCGCGAGGACAATCCACCGGAGGATATACAGCATATAGTTCCTGATAAAAGTTCCTGTTTCCTTCTGCATGCGGTTCTCTCTTTCTCACTTTTTTTACTGCCGTCCGGCGAGTTTTGTCTTCTCCAGGTAATGATTCAGCACCCCCACTCGGAACGCGAAGCGCTGTGGGTATTAATGACTCAGCACCCCTCACTCGGAACGCGAAGCGCTGTGGACCTTAACGACTCAGCACCCCTCACTCGGAACGCGAAGCGCTGTGGGTATTAATGACTCAGCACCCCTCACTCGGAACGCGAAGCGTTCCTCGTTTTGGGCGGACAGAGCGGCTTCGCCGCTTGTCCGCCCCTCAGGAAACTTCTGAAATCGTCCGGAGAGCAAGCTCTCCGTCCGGATTTCATCATTTTCCTGAGGGGTGCTGATTATTATAACATTATACAACAAAGAGGTCCCGCCGGACTACCCGGCGGGACCTCTTAATCAAGTTTGCATTGCATTTTACAGGATCTGCAGCAGCACTCCCACAGCGCAGAGAAGACCTCCGCCGACCGCTCCCGCGATCCGGCTGGACTGCTCTCCGCCATATGCGCGCCCGCTGATATACCCGATGACCGAAAATACCAGCGTCGCGATAAACACCGTCAGAATGACACTGAGCAGGTTAAACCGCATAATGCCGCACGAAACGCCTGCGAGAAGTGAATTCACGCAGAGCTTCAGGGTCTGGAGCACATCGGCCTTCATGTCGATTTTCTCCATCCTGTGCTCAAACAGCGTCTTCTTCTGAAATGCAACCATCAGCATCCGCGCTCCAACGACAGCCAGCAGAACCCCTGCCAGCACATGCGCAAGGAACACACTCCGCGCGCGCTGCATCTCGCCGCTCAGGATCCAGTGTCCGATTCCGTACCCGGCGGCCGCCGCGAGAAGCTGGAGGGCGCCTGCAATGACGCCCATCTCAGCCATTCTCCGGTCAAGCTTCACGATATTCGCGCCGCGTTGCACAGCCGCTGAAAATATACCCAGTGCAAGCGCTATCGATATCAAAAGAATAAACATGACGTGCATGCCACACCTCCGCAGGTACGCCGGCAGAATTCAGTATCAGTTGTCGGAATCATCCGTCGTGATGCTGTCCGCCTTGTAAATGAATTTCACTGTGCTCTTCTCATCACTCGTCGCGCCGGAGAATGTCGTATAATTCTTCGCCGCATTCTTGAGCTCCACAATCCTGTCATCAAGAGATTTTACATCTGTCTGATAAATGTCCGCAAGCTTCTTTATGCCTTCGTCATTCAGCTTGACGCAGCCGTCCTTCAGCTCGACAGAACCGGACAGAAGCTTTGCCATGCCGTCGGACAGCTCCTTCGCACCGCTCGAGAGCTGCTGTGCGCCGCTGACAAGGGTTCCGTTATTGCTCACCAGCTGCGATGTGCCACTCTTCAGCGTATCGACGCCAGCTGCCAGCTGGTTCGCACCGCTTGCGAGCGCCTCAGCGCCGCTGTTCAGTGTTCCGTTATTGGCTGCCAAAGCCGCTGTGCCGGCCGCCAGTGTGCCTGCGCCGGACGCAACCTGTGATACACCGGCCGTGTATTCCTTAACGCCATTTGTCAGCTGTCCCGCGCCTGAGACCGCCGAGGATGCTCCGCTTGAGAGTGCGTCCGCTCCGCTGTTCAGCTTCGCGACACCGGCCGTATAAGCCTGCAGTCCGGTTGCAAGAGAGGATGCTCCTGTTGCCAGTGTGCCTGTGCCTGAGAGCAGCGTCTTCGAACCGGTCGACAGCTGCTTGACGCCTGTGACAAGTGACAGACTGTTCTTCTCGACCTCTGCGGATCCCGCCGCCAGCTTGTCGACTGCAGCCGTCAGCGTATTGGATGACGAGACGAGCTTTGCCGCTCCGGCCGTCAGCTGGGACGAGCTGTTGTCGAGTGTCGTGAGGCCGTCGTCGAGCTGCTGGACACCTTCCTTCACGGATGTGACGCCTGCCGCGACCGTCGCCGCACCGTTCTTTAATGTATCATCATTCTTCTTCAGCTCATCGCCGCCGTTCTCGACCTGCTTGAAGCCGCTCTGGACCTGAGATGCGCCAGCTGACAGCTGGGACGCGCCCTCGGTCAGTGCCGATGTGCTGCCGGCCAGCGTATTGGCACCCTCAGACACCGTATCTGCACCGCTCTGAAGGGCATTCGCGCCGTCTGAGATTGAGCCTGCGCCGCTCTTAACCTGCGATGCGCCATTTACAATCGCCTGAACCGAAGACTTCACCGTTGAAAGCGCCTCACTCATCGATGTCTTCGCTGACTGAAGTGACGTGTCAAGTGAGCCGAGGCCGTCCGTCACCTGCTGGGAGCCGGACGCCGCCTGTGAAAGGCCTGCAGATACCTGTGACGCTGCGCTGCTGACCTGCTCAGAGCCTGACTCGATGCCGTCAAGGATCTTGTCAGCCGCGCCTGTCGCTGCGCCTGCGGCCGTCTGGGCCGCTGTCTGGGATGCCTTTGAGACATCCGCTGATACGGCACTGTTGACGCCGGAGAGATCGACCTTCGCGATCTCCTCGTCCGTGAAGCCAGCCGCCTTCAGGGCCGCCTTCACTTCCTCAGACACATCAGAGGATACAGCCGATGTGCCTGCCGAAGCGCCTGCCGAAGCTGCCTGACTGCTGACAGAAGACATATCCGTCTTTGCCGCACTTGTGATGGAGTCCGCACCGCTCTTGATGGAATCGACGCCGCTCTTCGCGGAGCTGATGCCGCTTGTGACTGCTGCCGATCCGTTCTTCAGCGTCTGCACACCCGAATCCGCCTTGTCGATTGCGTCCGGAAGCGCCTCCGCAGCCGATGAAAATGCAGACACACCGCTGTTTAACGAATCAACACCGTCGCTCAGAGAAGAGACGCCGCTCTGCAGTGTCTTGTTGCCGGCCGTGATCTTTGATGCGCCGCCCGAAATCTGGGACGCGCCGTCCGAGATCTTTGATGCGTTGGTGCTGACAGCTGACGCAAGCTTTGTCGCGCCCGTCGTCAGCGATGTGATGCCGTCAGAGAGCTGCGCGACACCCTCGAGGAGGGAATCCACACCTGTGACATACGCATTTACGCCGCTGCTTAAGGATTTCGCGCCAGTCTCGAGAGCCGGAAGGTTCTTGTCTGCAAGAAGCGTATCCGCCCCGGCCTTTGCCTTTGAGACGCCGTTTGTGTATGCCGTGATGCCGTCAGAGAGCTGCTGCGCACCGTCTGAGAGCGCACCGTCGACACTGGACTTCAGTGTCTGCAGGCCGCTGTTGACCTGGCCCACGCCGTCTGTATATGCCTCTGTTCCGGACAGGAGCGTATCCGCACCGTCAGAGAGCTGTGACACACCGCTGTTCACCTGAGACGCACCGGACGCGACCTGGCCCGCGCCGCTCGTCAGCGCCGCCGAGTTGCTGTTCAGCTGAGATGCGCCGGACGCAATCTGTGCAGCTCCTGCCGCAAGAGATGACGCGCCGCTTGAGAGGGCCTCTGCGCCGTTCACCAAAGAAGCGCTGTTTGCATTCAGTGTGGATGCGCCGCTCGACAGCTGCTTTGCGCCGCTGTTCACCTGATCGACACCGCTCGTGTAGGACTTGATGCCGTTTGACAGTGTCGCCGCGCCGCTCGCCGCCGTATCGGTTCCATTCTTTAACGTGCTGACGCCATTGTCCACCTGGGAGACGCCGTCCGTATACGACTTCACGCCGTCGGAGAGCTGCGTTGCGCCGTCCGAGAGCTGATCCGCGCCGTCTGCCGCTGACTTGACACCGTCTGAGAGCTCCGATGCGCCGTCCGCCAGCTTGTCGCCATCCGACACAAGCTCATCGACCTTCTTGTCCATGTCGTCAAGCATGGAATCATGATCAGATGTCACCTCATCATCATCGACATCATCCGATGTCAGCAGATTTGAGAAGACCATCGTCATGCAGGTGTTCATCTGGAAATCTGTCGCGTCCATCGTGATCTCGACGGAATCCGGAATATCGAGGTCGTCGATCTTATCCTTCACACTCTGCTTGGCATCCGTCTGATCGACAATATCCTTCGTGTCATCCTTCACAGACTGGAGACTGTCCTGCAGGCCCGGGAAGCCGAGTCCGACAGCAACCGTCGACTTGCCGGTCGAAATGACAGAACCGTTATCGATCTTGACGTTCTTGACATTGTCATTGGAAAATACAAGACCCGTCATCGCTGTGAACGGAACATAGACGTCGCCGTCCTTCTGGTTATTCGTGTATTTGATATCGATCTTGACCTTGCCGCTCTTGCCGGCGAGATCAGACGGCTCGACCTCCTTGCCGTCCAGATAATATGTAATCTGCACACCGACCGGGGCCTGCTTTGACGTTGTGCCCTGATAATAGATATCATTGCCCTTCGCGTCCCATGTCAGCTTGTCGCCGTCCTGCTTGAATGACTCGTCGCCCTCGACATTCTGGATGTCGTCAAGCGTCGTCTCATCATTTAATGTGTCATCTCCGTTCTCATTCTTCAGCCAGTTGGAAACCGTGATCTTCTTCTGGCTGCCCTTCGCGTCCGTGAAGACGTAGACCGTCTCCTCCTTCTTCGCAGAGCCGTCCGTCGTCGTGCCTGCTGCCGACTCCATCGCATTCTGGAGGTCCTTGGCCGACACATCGGAATCCGTGCTCTCCGTCTTCGAGGAGGTACTCTCATTTTCAGAATCCGAACTCACCGAAGAGGTGCTGTCCGTCGACTTCTTTGACTTGGCCGACGCCGCAACCGTGCCTCCGGCTATCTGAGCCGCAAGGGCCATCACAAGCATAAGTGCCATTACCTGTTTTTTCTTCATAATATATCTGCTCCCTTTCTGATGCGGGCTTTGTCCTCAGTTATGACTGTGTGTTCGTTCCGCCTGATTTCCTCCCGGAAGAGGATCCCGGCTTACTGTTTTCGTCGATGCCTTTATCTTCTGCCTCTGCGCCTTCGTCTGTCTTCTTAGCACGAGCGTCAGCACCGGCAGCATCAGCCTGTCCGCCGTCTGCTGCGGAGATCTGCGCCGCCCTTCTCTCCTTCCTCGCCTGGCGTCTCGTCTTCTTCGACGGGACAAAGCCAATGCTCGTCCGGATGATGAGCGGATCAAATGCCATCAGGATCGCCGGCAGCACGGTGATAACCACGACCATACTGATCAGAGCGCCGCGGGCAAGCAGTGTGCACAGCGAGGAGATCAGACTGATATTGGAATACAGGCCGACTCCGAAGCACGCCGCGAAAAATGTAAATCCGGAGCACAGGATACTTCTGGTCGACGTCCTGTGTGCGATTTCAATGGCCTCTTTCTTCGGCTTTCCTGAGTACCGCTCGGTCTGGTACCGGCTCGTCATCAGGATTGCGTAGTCGACAGTCGAGCCCAGCTGAATCGTTCCGATAACGGTCGATGCGATGAATGGCTGCGGAGTTCCTATGTAGTAGGAAATACCGAGGTTGATGAAGATCGCGCACTCGATGAGCAGGACCAGCAGGAACGGCAGTGAAATTGATTTGAAGACAAATGCAATGATCACTGCGATGATGATGATCGACACCCAGTTGACGATATTGAAATCGTGGTTCGAGATCTGAACGAGGTCCTTCGTGCAGGGCGCATCGCCGATCAGCATTCCCTTGGAATCATATTTCTTGACAATTGCCTTCAGCTGGTCGATCTGGTTATTGACCTCATCAGATCCGGTCTTGTACGCGCTGTTTATCAGCACGAGCTTCCAGTTGCCGGTCTCAAGCTGACTTGTGAGATCGTCCGGCAGAATATCTGTCGGAACCGCACCGCCCATGATATAGTCGAGACCGATCACGGACTTGACACCCTTGACATCGTTCATCTCGTCGCACATGTCGTTCGTGGTCTTCGACGACGTATTCGCGTCTGTCAGAACCATCATGGTTGTGCTCAAATCGAACTTGTCCTTGAGCTCTTCATTTGCCTGAACGGACGGCAGAGACTTCGGCAGCGTCTTATCAAGATTGTAGTACACGCTGTAGTGGTTATTGCCATAGACTGCCGGGAACCAGACAACGACAAACAGCACAAGAATCAGCTTGTAATGCTTCTGCACCCATTTCGGAAGCGCTGAGAGCTTCGGCATCAGCGGCTTGTGGCGCGTCTTGTCAATCGCCTTCTCACTGATAAGGATCAGCGATGGGAGAATCGTGACGCAGGAGATGACACCGAAGGCGACACCCTTCATCATGACGATACCGACGTCACGGCCGAACGTAAATGACATGAAGCACAGCGCCGCGAAGCCCGCGATTGTTGTGACAGAGGATCCGATGACCGACTGCAGCGTCGCGTTGATGGCCTTCGCCATCGCCCCCTTCGGATCACCCGGCTTCAGGGCCTCATTTTCCTTGAAGCTGTGCCACAGGAAGATCGAGTAATCCATCGTGACACCGAGCTGCAGGACAGCTGCCAGTGCCTTCGTGACGTACGAGATCTGTCCCATGAAGATGTTCGTGCCGAGGTTATAGAGAATTGCCATGCCGATGGAAATAAGGAACATGATCGGCGCAAGGAACGTATCCATGCTGAGCGCGGTGACAATCGTCGCAAGCAGGACAGCAAGTCCGACATAAGTCGGCTCCTCCTTCTCGGCAAGCTCCTTCGTATCCTGAAGGACGGCCGTGACGCCCTGCAGGTAGCAGTCCTTGTCAAGCAGCTTTCGGATCTTGACGACGGCGTTCATCGTCGCATCGTCAGACGTCGCAGTGTCGAAGGTGACCGCCATCAGCGTCGCATCGCCGTTGACAAATGCGTCCTCCAGCTTCTGCGGCAGCAGCTCCTTCGGGACGGAAATGTCCGCGAAGCTGTCATACCAGAGCACCTGCTTGACATGGTCAACCTTTTCTATCTTCTTTTTCAGAGCGACGACTTCCTTATCGCTCTTTCCCTCCACGATCACCATGGAGATCGCACCGGTTCCGAAATCATCCTCCAGGATCTTCTGTCCCTTCATCGTGTCGATTGTACTCGGCAGATACGTCAGCATATCGTAGTTGATACGCGTCGCCTTGTATCCGATGAGAGACGGGATCAGGAGAAGAAACGCGACGACGAGAATCACATATCTCGCCTTCACGACCGCTTTGCCGAAATTCTGCATACCCTTCTTCCCTCCAGTCAAAAGTCCAGTCTTACATACTGCGCACTTTTCGCGCGCAAACCGAGTATAAAAAAAAGGGCTGAATATTCACATATTCAAACCCTTACCCCTGTTCCGGCCGGATTGACAAACCCGGCCGTTTGTATACATCGTTTCGTACAATTTTGCGGAACTGTTCATCGGCTGCAGCCTGTCATCTTCGTGGAGCATTCATTTCCCGGCGCACCGCCGCCGTTATGTCTTCCCGCCCCTGAACTCCTCGAGCACATCCCACATCGAGCGCGTCGCGATATACTCGTAGATCGTCTCCATTTCCTCCGGACTTGCCTGCATGCCCGAGCGGATCCAGTACATCACGACGAAGTTCATCGAATTTGCGTAGTAATCCGCCACATAGTCGAGCGTCATCCACGGATGCTTATCGAGCCTCTTCGCCGCGCCCTCATCACGGTACAGACTGATCAGCATATTCCGGATCGACTTATATGAAATTTCCTCAAATGAGTTCTGGCCTTCAAGCTTCACGACATGCTCGTAAAACTCCTGGTTCTTCTTCAGATTGCTGAAAATGAGGATCAGCGCCTCGCGGAACATTTTGTTGTTGATCAGAATGCGGACCGGCTCCAGAATCTCCGTCCTCACAATCCACTCGAGGAGATCATATTTGTCCTGAAAATGATTGTAGAACGTGACCCGGATCACGCCCGCCCCGTCCGTAATCTGCTTGATTGTGATCTTTTCGAACGGCTCCCTGACCGCAAGCTCCTTGAGGCTCCGCGCCAGCTCGTGTTCAATATCCTTCTTCTCTTCCATTCAGTCGACTCCCGAATCATGTCCGTGCTGTCAGGTCCGCTGTCATCTGCCATACGAAAGGCCCGGCCGTCTGTCAGAAACTGCCGCATGTACTATCGGCCCTCAGTGCCGCCTTCCGTCACCGGCTTCCGCCGTCTGCATGATGCCGTCATCCCTCAATGGCTCCCGCTGTCTGTATCTTTCTCATCCTCCGGGACAGCATTTGCAGCCCTGTCCTCAGCATCGATGTCCTCGCCGGTCAGCTTCAGGATATCCAGCACCTTCTCCTGCGGGATGCGGAGATCATTGGCAATCTCATCGATATTCGGCTTCTTTCCGAGCTCCTCGGTCAGCTTGCTGATGCTCTCATTTAGCATCTCGACCTGAACGATGACGCGGTCGTCCTTCTTCTTCAGGGCCGCCGCCTCCTTCTGCGCGCGCTCCAGGGCCTTCCGGATCGCACCGCGCATGACCTCCTCCGTCGAGAGTCCGCCGTCGTCGTAGCCGCTGAACGTGCCGAAATCGTCCTCATCGCCGCTGCCGCCCTCCTGGTCGAGCTCGGCAATTCCCTCCATGAGGCCCACATAGCCCTCCTGGATCAGGTCCTCCATCGGCACCGTTCCGTCCGACACTTCCTTCGCAAGCTCCTCGACCTCCGGCATGAATTCCTCAGTGAGTCCAAGTTTTCTGGCTTCTTTCATTTGTCAGTCTCCTATCATGTCATGCGGCCGTGGTTCCGTCCGCAAAAGTGCCCTGTGTCCCGCTCACTTATCGAGCTGTGATGTGCAGTGCGGGCAGCGTGTCGCGCCGATCGGGATCTCAGACTTGCAGTACGGGCAGATCTTCGTTGTCGGCGCCGCCGGCTTGTCCTCATGCCCTGTCAGCTTCTTCGCGCTCTCGCTCGCCTTGTTCATCGCCTTGATAATGCAGAACAGCACAAGAGCAATCAGCAGGAAATTAATGACGGCCGTGACGAATTTGCCGTATGTCAGCGTCACGCCACCGATCTTCGCCGTCAGCTGGTCGAAATTCATGTTTCCGAACAGTCCGAGAAGCGGACTGATAATATCATCAACGAGAGAATTCACGATCGCCGTGAATGCGCCGCCGATGATGATACCGACTGCCATGTCCATGACATTGCCGCGGGAAATGAACTCCTTGAATTCCTGGAAGAACCCATTCTTTTTTTTGTCATCTGCCATATACCGATGCCTCCTCGCACATAGTCTGCCGGCCCGGCTTCTGCCACCGCCGGCCTTCTTTCCATCGAGTGATTATACACTACAAATACACAAGTCGGCAAGACGTCGGGAGAGACACAAAAATCCCCGGCAGGTGCCGGGGACCTTTGAAGAAGCGATGTTCATTTGTAATGATTCAGTTGCGATAGCCCTTCAGGATCGGGGACAGCGGCTTGTAGATCAGGAAGGTGATCAGGACATCGATCATGCCCTTTACAAATGTGAACGGCATGTTGAAGATGACAAGGCTCTGCGCGACGCTCTTCATGGACGGAATAATCGCCTGGTATGCTGCGAGGATTGTCTTCTCCGGCATGAACTGATAGTAGACCGGGTAGACAACGAACAGGTTCGACGGAAGAGAAATGAGGGCCATGGCGACCGCACCTGCAACCGATGCGATGATCGCGCTCTTCTTCGTCTTCTTATGGCGATAGACAGCACCCGCGACTGCGACAAACACAGCGCCGAGGACAAAGTTTGAAATTTCACCAACGCCGAATGAGCTCGAATACAGGGCGTGCAGCAGGTTCTTGATCAGCTCGATGACAACGCCGCACACAGGGCCCAGCGCGAATGATCCGAGCAGTGCCGGAAGGTCCGAGAAATCGAACTTGATGAAGAACGGCATGAACGGAAGCGGAATCTCAAGCAGCTGGAGGACAAATGCCGCCGCTGAGAGAATACCGGTGACCGCCACGAAGCGGACACCCGCCGATGATCTGGATGTGCGTGTTTTCTGTCTGGCAATTTCTGTCATATAGATCTCCTTCTTTCCTTTAAAAGTAAAACGTGAATGCCTTCGGAGATCCCCATGAGGGTTGCGCAGGCAACGAAAAAACCCTGAGAAATTATCTTCTCAGGGTGTCAGTGCCATATCGCATTCTGATCCTCTTCCATCCAGACTGTACTGTTGGTACCGGAATCTGACCGGCTCGGCTGCGTAGTGCAGGTCGCGGACTCGCTTTGCATCTCCGCATTTCATTTGCAAATGAAGTGCGCTCCGATGAAAGATTACCGCCAGTGGGGAATTTCGCCCCGCCCTGAAGATCTCCATATGTATCTACAAACGTCATTATAGGTCTGTGTGCTTCCTATGTAAAGGGCTTTCCGAAATTTATCCGGGGATGATCGCACACACGAGGATCGCGGCTCCGAGGCCGACAAGAAAACCGACTGCAATTTCCTGTGGGGTATGCCCGAGCTTCTCCGTCAGCTTCCTGTCCGTGACCGGCTCCTTTCCATCCTTGATGTCGCGCTCGCGAAGCTTGTTCAATGCCTTCGCCTCCTCACCCGTCTCATAGCGCACGCCCATCGCGTCATACATGACAATGATCGCGAAGAAGAACGCAATCGCAAATTCCGCGCTGTGAAGACCGCACGTAATGGCTGTTCCTGTGGCAAGGGCCGTGACTGTGGCCGAGTGCGCACTCGGCATGCCTCCGCCTCCGGCCACGCGCTCCTTTGAAAACTGTCCTTTCGCAATCTCCAGAAGTATTTTTGCCGTCTGCGCGATGAGCCAGCCCGCAAGCGCCGACATCAGCGCCTGGTTCGTGACCAGATCCATGAGTATCTTCATAGCTGCACCTCTTTTACCGGATTCTGCAATGATTCATTGCATCTCACAAAATTCTGAATCATTACATATATTGTACTATCCGGATATGCACGCTCCAATCTCTGGCGGATGAAATTTTTATAAACTTTATGGCAGGATGACAAATGCAGCGGAATCTGTCATAATAACACAAGGTCGGGCAGTCTATGTCTGCCCCCGCATCACAGCTTCCGGCAGTGAGGAGGATTTTATGTATATGTATAAGAAACTGACAGCTATTCTGATGGCAGCAGCTCTGGTCTGTTCCGTGACGGCATGCGGATCCATATCGACTTCGTCGGCCACGTCAAATGCTCCTGTATCCGAAACATCAAGCGGGACGGATTCTTCCATTTCAACGGCCGCTCCGACAGACGCGGAGGTCATTATATTTGCCGATTCAGAGCTGGACGTCGCCATCAAGAAGATTCAGAAAAAATATGAGGCAGCTCATCCCGGCGTGCGGATCATCTATAATTTCGACGCCGGCACAACACTCGCGAGCGAAATCATCGCCAAGGCGGGCGCGGACATCATCATCACGGCCGACGAGTCGGCGATCGGATCGCTCGACGAGCAGGCATCCACGGATGTCAATCCGAACCGGAACAATCTTCTCGTCAGCTCAACGCGCGTGACACTCGAGGGCGGCTATTACGCCGGCGTGCTCTCCCGGGCAATCAATCCGGACGGCGCGGCCGAATTTCTTTCGTACCTGCAGAATAACGACAGCGCGAAGGAAGCGCTGAAGGACGCAAAGGACTCCCACGCAAAGGAAGTCGCAAAAATAGAATCGCAGAACGCCGCTGCCGAATCAGCCACAACTGACAGCACGGTGGACTCGGCAACCGTGTCCTGACACCTCTTGCTGATATCTGTTTCATACAAAAAGACTCGCGGACAATGCCGTCTCTACCCTGACGACATGGTCTGCGAGTCTTCTTGTATTTATGAGTCTGATCCAGCTTCCGCCGGCCGCCACGCCTTCGCGACAGCCTCAGCGACCTTCAGTCCATCGATGGCCGCCGACATGATGCCGCCGGCATAGCCGGCACCCTCGCCGCACGGATAGAGTCCGCGAAGAGCCGGCGACATGAAGTCATCCCCGCGGAGAATCCGCACCGGCGACGACGTGCGGCTCTCAAGCCCGCACACATACGCCTCATCCCCGGCAAAGCCCGGAAATGAGCGGTCAAACTGTCTCATCCCCTCGACAAAGTCCCGGTTCATCTGCTCCGGGAACAGCGTATGAAGCGACGCAAGGCTGGCAAGACCGCGGAGGCACAGACGCTCCGTCTCCTCGTCCGTCAGCTCACGCGTCTCCGTCTGCGCCGCCTTCTCAAACAGAGGATACGGCTCAACAGGGATCCGTCCATTTGCCAGGGCATATGCCCGTTCCTCCATTTTTTCCTGAAAATGAAGTCCCGCCAGGACCTCGTCCGATCCAAAGTCCTTCGCGTCGACCGTCATAACAATCGCGCTGTTGGCGCGCGCACTGTCCCGCGCATAGTCGCTCATGCCGTTCACGGCGAGCCTTCCCTTCTCTGAGGATGCATTGACAATATAGCCGCCCGGGCACATGCAGAAGCTGTACACGCCGCGCCCGTCAGACGCCCTGGCCGTCAGCTTGTAGCTCGAGGCCGGAAGATGCAGGCGCTTCATTTCCTGCGAATCTGATATGCCATAGGTCCGCTCGTCGATCATGCGCTGCGGATGGGATACGCGAAAGCCGACCGCGAAATTCTTCTGCGTCATCGGGACCCGGCGCGCAAAGAGCGAGCGGACCGTGTCGCGCGCGCTGTGGCCCGGAGCAAGCACGACGACAGATGCCGGCAGCTCATACACACCGTCCGGTCCATCGACGCGCACGGCATTCACAGAGCTCTCTCCCAGAATGTCCGTGACGCGGGAGCGGAAGCGGACCTCGCCGCCGAGCGAGAGAATCTCATTTCTCAGACGGACGATCACGTCCCGGAGCATGTCCGTCCCGATGTGCGGATGATATTCATACGCGATATCCTCCGGCGCACCCGCCTCGATGAAGGTCCGGATCACGCGCGCGTTGCGCCCGTACTTATCCTTCACATTTGTCGTGAGCTTGCCGTCCGAAAATGTCCCTGCGCCGCCCTCGCCAAACTGGATATTCGACTCGGGATCAAGCGCGCCTGTCTTCCAGAAGCGGCCGACGTGCGCCGTTCTCTCCTCCATCGCATCACCGCGCTCAAGAAGAACCGGCCGGTAGCCGTGGCGCGCAAGCTCAAGTGCGCAGAAGAAGCCGGCCGGACCGCTTCCGATAACGACGGGGCGGTGCGGCATACGCGGCAGGTCCGGATTTTCCGCCGGAAAGACATATGCCTTCGGCTGCGTGAAGAGGATATTCCGGTCATGCAGCTTCTTTACGAGCTGCTCCTCGCGGCGAAGCTCCTTATCCACTGTTCCTGCAGCAGATCCCGAGGTCTTCTGTCCGCGCGCAGGCATCTCAATTCCCTTCTCCGGCAGAGCCTCTCCGGACGCACGTCCATCCGTTCCCAGACTCACATCGACCGAATAGACGTCGAAGAGCTCCGGCCTTCTTCTCGCATCGACTGAGTGCCGCACAATTGAAAATGAAAGCCGCTCATCCCTCTTCAGTCTGAGCGCCCTCCTGATCTTCTTCTCAAGCTCCGCGGGATCACTTCCGCAGGGCAGCTTCAGCTGGCTGATCCGTATCATGACTAACCTCCCTTTATACAGCGCCACTATACAGGAGATCCGCGCTCTCCGCAAGGGCAAAGCACGCCGCGTCCCTTGCACTGCGACCGGGACTTATAGTATGTGTATAAGTCCCCCGCGTCACTTCGCACTGCGACCGGGACTTATACACACAAAAAGGGCCCCGCCTGCCGGCGGAGCCCCCATGTTCTTAAGAGGACCTCTCAGTCCCCGACCTTTCTCACAAGAAGATCATACGTCCCATCCTCATTGTCCGTGAGCTTCAGGATCTTATGGCCCTCGTCCTTGATGGAGCGCGGCACGTTCTGAACCGGCTCGCCATCGTTCATGTGGATGGACAGGATCTGTCCGTCGTCGAGCTCCTCGAGCGCGACCTTCGCCTTCACAAATGTGACCGGGCAGACAACGTCCGTGATATCGACCGTCTCGTCAGCTTTGATTGTATCAGCCATGTATTTCTCCTCTCCGCCGCCTTCGCGGCCTCTCGTAAATTGCGAGTGTCACGCACGTCCGTACTTCAGCCGGATCGCGGCCCGGCAGATTCGCAACCGTCACGCGCTCTCGTACGCCTCGCGGACGACCTTCGCGAGCTTGTCGAACCCGACCCGCTTCAGCGTAAATGCGAACCGCTCCGACGGCTTCGCATTGTCCGCGAAGAACTTGATCGTCGCGTCGCAGACCGCCATCAGCTTGTCGTGATCCTCGATGAACGGGATGACCGGCTCACCCATGGCGATGTTGTTTCCGAAGTTTCCGCCGAACGTAAGAATATAGCCGCGCGTGTAATCATACGCGTCCGTCGGGCACGCATATGCGCAGCGCCCGCAGAAATTGCATTTTGCAGGATCAATCGTAATCTTTCCGTCCTTCAGCGTGATCGCGTTCGTGCGGCAGGTCTTCACACAGACACCGCAGGCAATGCATTTGTCCTCCTGCCAGTCAACCTTGAGACCGCCCTTGATGCCGAGGTCGTTCTCCTCCGCCTTCAGGCAGTTGTTCTGGCAGCCAGTGACGCCGAACTTGAACTTGTGCGGAAGCTCGCGCCCGAAATAGCGGTCGTTCAGCTCCTTCGCAAGACCCTCCGTGTCGATGCAGCCGTTCGGACATGTCGCCATACCCTGACATGCCGTGATCGTGCGGACACGCGGCCCGCAGACGCCGGGCGCGATATTGCCCTTCGCGAGAGCCGCCTTGACCTCCTCGATCTGATCGATATCGATGAACGGAATCTCGATGCCCTGGCGCGCCGTCAGATGAACATAGCCGTGGCCGTAGCGGTTTGCGACCTCCACGACCGCAGCCAGCTGCTCAGCCGTCACCTGTCCGCCGACGATGCCGAGACGAAGGGAGAACTTCCCCTTTTGTTTCTGTTTCATGAAGCCGCCCTTCTTGAGCGCGGCAATATCATATGTAGCCATATGCTTTCCTCCGCAAGATGAAATCAGTCCACAAGAACGAGCTGCTCCTTCGCCACGTCCCGGCAGTGCACAACATGGTACGAATTGATCTCCGGTCTCTCATCAACTCTCAGCGAGAGAATCAGATAGCTGGCTTTGCTGTCAAATGAAAGGCGGATATCCTCCTCCGACGGTCTCGCCGGCGTCTCCGGATGTGAGTGCCAGTTGCCGAGCGGCACGAAGCCGTTTGCACGCATATCCTTCACCGCGGCGAGCTGCTCCTTCGGATCCATGGAGAAATGTTCATTTGTGTGGTCAATATTCGTGAGCATATAGACCTTTTGGATCTCACGGGTAATGCCATCGTCAAGGTCCTTTCCCGCGATCAGTCCGCAGGCCTCGTCCGGCCGCTCAGACCGGGCATACGCGAGAATCTTCTCATAATCACTCTTTTTCAGAATTACCTTCAATGTCTGTCCCTCCAGCTCACGCCGCCTCTCAGCCGGCACTGCGTGTCAGTCCAGCGGCTTCTTCGGATTGAAATCGCACGTCGCCTGCTCGTAATCGATGAGCTCCGTGATCGTCGGATGGTCTGAGCAGACCGCGCAGCCTTCGCCCTTCGGCGGAAGCTTGATCGTGTGGAAATTCATCGTCAGTCCGTCGAATGTCAGCAGCCTTCCCGTGAGCAGCTCGCCTGCTCCCGTCAGATACTTGACAGCCTCGAGCGCCTGCAGGCACCCGATGACGCCGGCCATCGCGCCGATGACGCCGGCCTGCTTGCATGTCGGAACCGCGTCCTTTGGCGGCGGGTTCTTGAATACGCAGCGGTAGCACGGCGCTCCTGACTCCGGAGTCCATGTCATGAGCTGGCCCCTGAAACGGATAATGCCCGCGTGGCAGAACGGCTTCTTCAGCATGACGCACGCATCATTGATCAGGAACTTCGCCGGGAAGTTGTCTGTCCCGTCGAGAACAAAATCATAGTCCTTAATGATATCCTTGATGTTCGCCGCGGAAATGAATTCCTGGTATGTCACGACCTCGACATCCGGGTTGATCGCGCGCATCGTCTCCGCGGCTGACTCAACCTTCGGCTTCCCGAGGTCATTGGTTGTGTGGATGACCTGTCTCTGCAGGTTTGAGAGATCGACGACATCCGCATCCGCGATGCCGATCTTGCCAACTCCGGCCGCGGCGAGGTACATAGCTGCCGGTGCGCCGAGTCCGCCGGCGCCGATAATAAGGACAGAGCCCTTCATGAGCTTCTTCTGTCCCTTGACGCCGATTTCCTTTAAAATAATGTGTCTGGAATATCGCTCCAGCTGTTCATTTGTAAATGGCATCAGCGGCCGCCTCCCATGAAATACAGAAATTCAACAACGTCGCCGTCCTTCAGGTGTGTTGTGTCAAATGTGTCGCGCTGCGCAAACTCCTCATTGACGGATACGGAGACATATTCCGGAGTCTCGACCTTCTCCTGCTCGATCAGTTCGGAAATGGTGATCCCGTCCTTTACTTCTTTTTTCTCGCCGCCTACTGTGATTGTCATCTCAGTTCTCCTTTATGTTGTTTTCTGGTAACGATTCAGCACCCCTTGGAAAACCGATAAAATCCGGACGGAGAGCTTGCTCGCCGGACGGTTTCATCAGTTTTCCAAGGGGCGGACAAGTGGCAAAGCCGCTCTGTCCGCCCACAACGAGGAACGCGAAGCGTTCCGAGTCTGGGGTGCTGAATAGTTACGTTTTCTGTAGTAATGGTATCGCTTACGCCTTCAGTGCCTGGCGGAAGTCGTCGATCAGGTCCTCCACGTCCTCGATGCCGACGCTCACGCGAATCGTGTCATCGAAGACGCCCGCGGCTTCTCTCATTTCCGGCGTGCTCCTGATGTAGAGCGTAGATGCCGGATGAATGGCAAGTGAACGAAAATCTCCGATGCTCGTCGCCCGCGTCACATACTGCAGGGAATCAAGCACGCGGTATGCACGCTCCTTCGAGCCGGCCCGGAATGTCAGGATACCGCCTCCGAGCCCCTTGAGCTCCCGCTCGGCAAGCTCCTTATACGGGTTGCCGGGAAGCGTCGGATAATTGACCGATATGCCCGGAATCTCATCGAGCGCGCGGGCAAGCATCTCGGCGTTGTAGCAGATCCGCTCCATCCGGAGCCCGAGCGTCTCGAGTCCGATGATGTTGAGATACGCGTTCATCGGCGCAAGGCAGCTACCCATGTTCTCCCAGATATCCGTCCGGAGGCGGATCGTGTACGCGAGAATTCCGAATTTCCGGTATCCGGAGAGCGCCTTGAACTTATCAAAGTCCCACTTGAACCTCGCGCCGTCGATAATCGCGCCGCTGACGGAATTTCCTCCGCCGTTGATGTACTTCGAGCCCGAGTGGACGACGATGTCCGCCCCGAGCTCAAGCGGCTTTGCGATGTACGGCGTCGCCGTCGTGGAATCAACGATGAGCGGAACACCGATGTGATGCGCGTAATCCGCGACCTTCGGGACATCCATGATCTCAAGCCCCGGATTTCCGATCAGCTCGCCGAAAATGACGCGCGTCCTTTCATTTACCAGCGGCTCGATCTCCTCCACCGTCATGTGGCGGACAAACCGCGTCTTGATTCCGAATTTCGTCAGGTCCTCGAAGAGATCAATGGACCCGCCGTAAAGGCCCGAGCCGGCGATGATCTCGTCGCCCGCGCAGAGCATGTTGAGGAGTGCCAGTGTGATGGCGGACATGCCGCTCGAACAGGCGATACAGGCGTTGCCGCCCTCCAGCTCATTCAGTCTTGTCTCAAAGGCCGCCACTGTCGGATTTCCCACGCGGCTGTACGCGAAGCCCGCGGCCTTGTGCTGAAAGACATTGGCCTGTTCCTCCGCGCTCGGGAAGGAAAATGCAGTGACCTGCGCGATCGGAGGTACCGTCGCGCCCTCGGCGTACCGCTTCACGGCCCTGCCATGCAGCAGTCTTGTATTAAATTTCATAGCGCCTCCGTTGTCTTGTTTTCCCATCATTTTACTATGATTAGTGGGATTGTCAAGTGGAAAGCAAATGCAAATCAGATATAATCCTTATTTCCGGCTACGGTGTCATATCTGGACGCGTCCAGAATAAACTTCACGATCGAGTCGACGGACTCTCCCGCCTCGCCCCAGTCATCAATATAAGACGGCTTTCTCGGAACGAGGTGCTTGTCTGCGAGCTCCTCGTTAAGAACAAGCAGGACGATGATGCCGGCGTGATTGAGTCTCCGCACAACCTCTGCGACATGCTCTGCGTCAGACGGCGCATAGAGATAGGTGTGTCTGCCGGCAATCACCAGCTGCTTCTCAACCTCCTCTGCCGTCTCTCTCGTGAGGCCGTTCTTCCCGATGCGGAACTCAACGGTGACCGGTCTCTGGCCCTCGAGCGCCGCGCGCAGCTCCTTCGTGACCTTGCCCTCGCCGAAGTTATTGCCGCTGTCCGACACGGACTCGACGACACCACACGCGGATGTCATGTTGGAGATACGGTCGATCAGGATCAGCTCACCGAGCGTTCTGTGCTTATTGAACAGATCGACGACAATCCTGTCCGTAAATGCAAGGCGCACCTCAGCGATCTCATTTTTCTTAAGAGACGTCGCCTCCTCATGCTCGCCTGTATTGACATCGATCTTGTAGAGGATCTTCGTGACAAGGCCCGGGATCTCGCGGGTGCCGAGCTTCACATAGAAGTTCTTGCCGTTCTCAAGCGCCGCGTCGTCCATCCAGAGGATCGTCGCCGTGACCGTGTCCGCGATCTGTGCGCCGGAGCCGCTTTCAAGCACGCAGCCTCTCGACACATCGACCTCGCGGTCGAGTGAGAGTGTGACCGGCTGTCCCTTAATCGCGCTGTCCGCCTGTCTGTCGCCGATGAGAATGCCCTTCACGTGCGCCTTCTCGCCGCTTGGAAGAGACGTGATCTCATCACCGAGCTTCACGGAGCCGGCCTCGATCTGTCCCTCGAAGCCGCGGAAATTGTGGTCCGGGCGGCAGACACGCTGCACCGGCATATAAAAGCCCTGCTCCTTCGCGGCGTCCTGGACATCGACGGTCTCAAGATAATCGAGAAGCACATCGCCCTTGTACCACGGCATGTTCGCGGAGCGCTTCGTGATGTTGTCGCCCTCCGTCGCGGAGACCGGAATCACATTGACGTTCTCGAGCTTCAGCTCATTTGTCAGCTCGGCGATCTGATCAAGAATCTCCCTGAAGCGCGCCTCGCTGTAATCCACAAGGTCCATCTTGTTGACCGCGAAGACGAAGTAGCGGATGCCCATGAGCGCGCAGATCCGCGCGTGGCGGCGCGTCTGAACGAGCACGCCCTGCTTCGCGTCCACTAGAATGACGGCGAGATCGGCAAATGAAGCCCCGACTGCCATGTTTCTTGTGTACTCCTCATGCCCCGGTGTGTCCGCGACGATAAAGGACCGGTTGTCTGTCGTAAAGTAGCGGTATGCGACATCGATTGTGATGCCCTGCTCGCGCTCCTCCGTGAGGCCGTCGAGAAGCAGAGAGTAATCGATCGCGCCGCCGCGGCTGCCGACCTTGGAGTCGAGCTCAAGCGCCTTCTCCTGATCTGCGTAGAGAAGCTTTGAATCATACAGGATATGTCCGATCAGCGTCGATTTTCCGTCGTCAACACTGCCGCAGGTAATGAATTTCAGTAAGTCACGCATCAGAAGTAGCCCTCCTTCTTTCTCTTCTCCATGCTGCCGGCGCCCGCGTCCTTATCGATGACACGCGTCGTGCGCTCGGACTCGACGGCGCTCAGCGTCTCGTCGATAATCTCATCAAGTGTCTCCGCATTTGACTCAAAACCGCCCGTCAGCGGATAGCAGCCGAGTGTCCTGAAGCGGATCTTCTTGTGCATGATCTCCTCGCCCGGCTTCAGTCTCATCCGGTCATCATCGACCATGATCAGCTGGCCATCGCGCTCGACGCACGGGCGGACCTTCGCATAGTAGAGCGGAACAATCTCGATGTTCTCGCGCTTGATGTACATCCAGATATCCTTCTCTGTCCAGTTCGAAATCGGGAAGACACGCATGCTCTCGCCCTTCCGGATGTGCGTGTTGTAGAGCTTCCACATCTCCGGTCTCTGGTTCTTCGGGTCCCAGGCCTGCGCCTCATTCCGGAACGAGAAGACACGCTCCTTCGCGCGGGACTTCTCCTCATCGCGCCGGCCACCGCCGAACGCCGCCGTGAAGCCGTACTTCGTGAGGGCCTGCTTTAAGGCCTGCGTCTTCATAATGTCCGTGTAGGAGGAGCCGTAGTCAAACGGATTGACGCCCTGTCTTCTGCCTTCTTCATTCGTGTAGACGAGCATGTTCAGTCCGTACTTCTTCGCCTGCTCATCGCGGAACTTAATCATTTCCTTGAACTTCCATGTCGTATCGATGTGCAGGAATGGAAATGGCGGTTTCTCCGGATAGAAGGCCTTCAGCGCCAGGTGCAGGAGCACCGTGCTGTCCTTTCCGATGGAATAGAGCATAACAGGCTTCTCGCATTCCGCGGCGACTTCCCGCATAATGTAGATCGCCTCAGCCTCGAGCTGATCGAGATGGGATAATTCACTCACTGCTTTGTCCTCCGTTAATATCTGTTTGCGTCTTTCGCATTGATGGAAATCTGTCTCACGCGTCCCCGGATATCTGTGAACGTCCACACATAGCCGTTCTCATTTCTTGAGACGGAAAGCTTCGTGCCGCGGCCCTCAAGGTCAGGCCCCAGGAAAAAGTCGATGGCGCCGAACCGGCACTCCTTGATGCAGGACGTACATCCCCAGCAGTCGCGCTCATGCGGGATATACGCCTTCCGGTCGCTGCCGATCTTGATCAGATTTCCGGGGCAGACCTCGACGCACTGCCGGCAGCCCACACATTTTGAACGATTGATTTTTACGCTCATCCGGGAACCCTCCTTTCACTTTCCGGAAGCTCCGTGCCATCCTCCGCGATCAGAGGTCTGAGGACGGTCCTTATCTTTCCGTCCCTGTACACCGAGTTGACATACGCCAGAAAATGCGGATCCTTCTCCGGGAAATCCGTATGCTCCGCAAATGCATGCCACCGCGTCTCCTTTCTCGCGCGGAGATGCGCGATCAGCACGCGCGCGACGGTGAGCCGCTCCCGGACCTCGTAGATGCGGAGCAGGTCGTCCATGTCCGCGGCGGCAAGCCTCGGAACAAGCGCCTCGAGCGACCGGATGTGCTTGTCCGCAAGCGCAAGTGATGCCTCGTTGTAGCGGTACGCTGTGCTGATGCCGCCGGCGTACTCGTCCATGATCTTCTGCATGGCCTCCTCAATCTCCTCCGTCGTCATGAGGAACTCCGGATTTGAGAGCTGCGTCTCATACGAAGTGATCAGGCTGTCCGCCTCCTTCGAGAGCGCCTCTTCCTCGGCAGCCGCGTCAGCCGGGCCGGTTCCGGGTCCTTCTGCGCGCTGATCTGCAGTTCCGACAGAAGCACTCTGCGGGCCGCTCTTCGCGCCTTCATCAAGAAGCTTCAGAATGGACTCCGCCGCAATCTCGCCCTCCGCGAGCGCGCCCGTCACATATTTCTGCGGGGCGCCGCCGGCGACATCGCCCGCCGCGAACAGGCCGTCAATCGTCGTCGAGCGGTCATTCCGGATCCAGTAGCCGCTCGCCGTGTGGCCGCCGACGATGTACGGCTCCGTGCCCTGAATCTCGACATTCTCCTCGGACGGGCCCTGGCCGCCCTCAAGCCACTTGAGCGTCTGCGAAGGCGCCATGTTGAGGTATGCCCGGTACAGCGACTCCTCCGCGTCCTTTGAGATGCCCTTCGTCTTCAGATAGCACGGACCGCGTCCCTCGCGCATCTCCTCGACAGTGCCGTAGACTCTCTCAGAGGTTGTGAGACCATATTTCGTCTCATAGACCTCGCCGAGAGAATTGACCTGCTTTGCGCCGACGCCCTGGGCGATCGTTCCTGTCGGAGCGATTGTGTCCTTGCAACGGAGCGCGATGAACCGCATTTCAAATGTCGTCATTTCCGCGCCGGCGCGGATTCCCATCGCATAGCCCGCGCCCGTATTAAATGGCGGGTACCACATCTTGTGTCTGGAAAATCCGGGATTGTTCGGCCGGTAAATGCCGGCCGCGCCGCCTGCCGCGACGAGAACGGCCTTCGCGCGGATCTCGTAGGCGACGGGCTCATTGACGCTGAATCCGACGGCTCCGGCGATCCGCCTTCCGGACGGAACAAATTCATCGTCTGCCCCTGTCTTTGATGCTCCCTCATCCGGAACTGTCAGATAGTCGGTGATATTCACATGATTGAGGACAGTGACATTCTTCTGAGAGGATGCCGCCTCCGCAAGAAGCGGCTTGATGTTCTCGCCGTTGATCTTGATGTTGCGCCAGCCGCGGGAAACATAATCTCCGTTCTCGTCCTTCAGGATCACAAGCCCGAGATCCTCCATGACCTTCGTCACATGGTTGAGACGCTCAGACATGGAGAGAAGCAGATCGCCGCGAACGATACCGTCCGCGTCATGCCGCGCGTAATCGACGTAATCCTGCGGGACATGTCCCTTTGTGATGTAGGCGTTGATGGCGTTCACGCCGGCCGCCAGACATCCGGAGCGTCTGATATTGGCCTTCTCCGCGATCGTCACGCGGATGTCCGGCCTCTTTCCGAGGACCATCGCGGCAAAGCACCCTGCAGTGCCTCCGCCAATGATCAGGACGTCTGTGTCAATTCGTTTTCTCTCCATCGGTCCTCTCTTTCCTGTCATGTGGGAAGCTCTCACGAGTCATCCCTGCTTTAATGATAGTTTGCATTATAGCACATCTTTTCATACTTTCCATACCTAATTCGTGGGAAATGAAGAATTTCTCTTCGTACAATCTGCCGAAGCCTGCTCACATTCTTGCTTTCATCCGTGAGAGCGCTTATACTTTTGTAATTATTTGTAATGATTCAGCATTCCGAGTCTGGGTGCTGAACAACTAAGTAAAGACTGGGAGGTGGACATGCTTCATTATGAGGACCCGGAGATCCGCGATCTCCTTTTTCAGGGCAGCTTCGGTCTCGAGCGCGAAAGTCTCCGCGTTCTCGGAGACGGAACACTGTCCCACACGCGTCACCCGTTCGGCGAGGGCGCACATGTGACGCGCGATTTCTGTGAAAACCAGACAGAGGTCAACACAGATCCCTGCCCGTCCGCCGAGGAGGCTGTCCGCGAGCTCGACCGCTTCACCGCGAGCATTCAGAAGACACTCGCAGAGCTTCCCGAGCCGGAGCTTCTGTGGCCGTTCTCAAACCCGCCGTACATAAAACATGAAAATGATATTCCCATCGCGCTCTTTGAAGGAGATCTCGCAGAGAAGACCGACTACCGCCGCTATCTCTCCATGAGATACGGCCGCTATCTCATGACGCTCTCCGGCATTCACGTGAACTACTCCTTCAGCGAGGAGCTTCTCCGCGCGGAATTCAGAATTCGTGAGCAGTCGGAATCAGGCAGTCCGGAGCCGACCGCAGAAGCCCGCTTCCGTAAATTCCGCGACCAGTTCTATGTCGAGCTCGCAGAGAAAGCCGCTGTCTGCGGATGGATTCTGACGGCTGTGACCGCCGCAAGTCCGCTCGGGGACAGTTCATTTGCCGAAGAGGGTGTGACGGGAGGAGATTACTTCCCGGGCATGGCGAGCATCCGCTGCAGCGAGCTCGGCTACTGGAACTTCTTTACGCCTGTTCTCGATTACTCGGATGTCAGAAGCTACGCGGACAGCATAGAGGCATATGTGACAAGCGGCGTGCTGCGCGCTCCGTCCGAGCTCTACTACCCGGTCCGCCTGAAGCCGCGCGGACAGAACACACTGGAGAACCTGCGAAGCGGCGGCGTCAGCCACATCGAGCTGCGCATGTTTGATCTCAATCCGCTCGCCTTCAGCGGAGTCGCGGTCCGGGACGTAAAATTCGCGCAGCTGCTTCTCATTTATCTCGCGGCAGGACCGGCGGTCCGTGCGGACAAGAATGCGCAGATCATGGCCGTGCGCAATTTCAAATCGGCGGCGTGCTACGATCTTCGCACGGTGCGGCTTGCGTCGCCTGACGGAAATGAAGAGAGCATGCACGAGGCGGGACTGCGCATGCTCCGGGATATGCAGACATTTTTCAGCGGCTGTGGTCAGGATGTACAGTGTGTGCTCGACTTCGAGCTGGAAAAATTCACGAACCCGGAAAGACGCTATGCGGCAGCCGTGAGAGAAAAGTATGCCGGGGGCTTTGTCAGGAAGGGCCTTGTGCTCGCGCGGCAGCGGCAGGAGGAGAGCCTTCGGAGTCTCAGAGAGGAGAACGAACATGTGTGAATTATTCGGAATCTGCGCGGCCACGCCGATTGAAGCCAATGACCTCCTGAAAAAGTTTTACGCGCACAGCGTACGCCACCCGCACGGCTGGGGGCTTGCGCTTCTGGGCAGCGGCGGCCCGGCGATTGAGAAGGAGCCGGTCTGCGCCAGCGGCAGCACCTATCTGAAATACCGCCTTGAGAGCCGGATCGAGGCGAAGACAGTCATCGCGCACATCCGCTATGCGACGCAGGGCGTCATGGAATATGACAACACGCACCCGTTTACCGGGCGCGACATCAGCGGGCGCTCGTGGACACTCGCGCACAACGGGACCATCTTTGACTGCTCCCTTCTTCGCCCGTACATCCGCACGCAGCGCGGCAGCACAGACAGTGAACGGATTCTGCTGTACATCATCGACCGGCAGGACGAGCTGATCCGGCGTCTCCGCCGGGAGCCGACCGCCGAGGAGCGCTTCGCGCTCATGAATGAGATCGTCTGTGAGATCTCGCCGCGCAACAAGCTGAACCTCCTGATCTTCGACGGAGAGCTCTACTACGTGCACTGCAACTACAGGGACTCCCTGCATATCTGGCAGTCCGGGACATCCGCTTATTTCGCGACCGTCCCGATCTCGGACAGCGGCTGGTCTCCCGTCCCGATGACGCAGCTCCTCGCCTTTAAGGACGGGCAGCTTCTCTTTACGGGAGATGACCACGGCCATGAATATCTCGACAACGCGGAGGACCAGAAATACCTGTACTCAGGCTTCTCGGTGCTCTGACTCGCGCACGGCTGTCTTTACAAAAAAACGGACTGCCCGCACTCACAAATCGTGAATGCGGGCCGTCCGTTTTTCATACAATCCGATACATAACCGTAAGACCGCCCGTGCTTCTGACCGATCCGCTCTGGCCTGACCGGATCGGAATCACCAGAAGACCGACGCGCCCGGTCCCGAGATTCGCCGCGAGATCATTGGCCTGCGACTGCGTCATGTTCTTGGAAATGAAGACCGGCACCTGGTTCATGTCGAGGTGCATCGTAAGACCGACAAAATCGGTTGTCTTCATTGTTGAGAAGTCATGCGTCAGCGCGCGCTCGATATCGATCAGCTTGCGCGAGCCCGTGCCCGGATCAAAGATCATCGAGTGGCCGGTCTTCTCCGAGATCGCGTTGATGAGAAGGCCTGTCTTTGTGCCCTCCATCATGAAGCGGCATGCGAGCGACGCCGCAATGCTCACGCTCTCCTCGACCAGCGCAGTCTCCCGGACAGAGCCCTGATCGTCGACATCGAGGAAGATCTGGAACTGCGTGTTGAGAATCGAATTATACGAGCCGACCATCACGCGGCTGTTCGCCGCGATCGCGTCGAAATCCATAGACGCAGTGCTGCCCTTCCGGTAGCCGCTCACGCCTGCAAATGCAAACGGATTCTGATACAGCGCTCTCTGATTCTCCGCCTCACCTGTCACCTCATCGACGGCATTCACGATGTCCGTGACATCCGTCCTCGCCGCGTAGACATAGATCCTGTCCGTCGCGGCCGGCTCCTTCTCGAAGAAGAACATCTGCGCCTTCGACAGTGACCGGCAGAAATACGGTCCGATCTCATACTGACCGCGCCTTGTGCCGCGGATCCTGTGCGTCCGCACAAGCTTGTCCTGTCCCGCCTCGCCGAGCATGTCCTTCGAGATGGCTACCTTGATCTCTGAGCTTCCGTCAGCGTGCACAAGCCCCTTCGGAACGCGGAAGCCGATCTCGACTCCCGACACCGGAAGCTTCTTTTCATTTTCAATTTCTTCGGAAAGTTCTGTCTCCTCACCGGCATAGATCGCGTGCTTCTGAAATGAAAACCGCACCTGCAGAGCACGTCTCCACAGCTGCCTGTATATGAGATGCCAGAACACGAACAGCGCTCCTGCAAGAAGCACGAGCAGAACGGCTACGGCAATCAATGTGTTCCCCATGTATAGTTGCTCCCCTGTAAATCCCCTGATATCACCCGCTCCCGCACAGGCCCCTTACCTCCCGTGTCAAAAGAGCATCGGTGGCGATACATCGTTATTATACATGAAGAACGGGGCTTGCGCCCCGTAAATAGATTACAATTTTATTAAATTTTAGCGCATAAGCTCCGCGCAGCGGCGGAGCGGAGTCGTACTTGTACGGCGGAGCTCAGACATTGCGCGGAGCAACGGAATGAACAAGGAGTGGGGCAGGGGCCCCACGGATTGTGAATTCCGGGCCGGATTGCGGGAGCTGCATAGCAGCAGAGCAATCCGGAGCTTATGCGCGAGCCCCGGTAAGCTCCGCGCAGTGGCGGAGCCTTGCTCAGACATTGCGCATAAGCTTATTCCAGCTCAAACGCTCCCGTATACAGCTGGTAGTAGGTGCCCTTCTGCGCGATCAGCTGATCGTGTGTGCCGCGCTCGATGATGCGGCCGTGGTCGAGAACCATGATCGCGTCTGAGTTGCGGACCGTCGACAGACGATGCGCGATGACGAAGACCGTTCTGCCCTTCATGAGGTTATCCATGCCTTTCTGGACAAGCGCCTCCGTACGCGTATCGATCGAAGACGTCGCCTCGTCGAGGATCATAACCGGCGGGTCCGCGACTGCCGCGCGGGCGATCGAGATCAGCTGGCGCTGTCCCTGTGAGAGCTGCGCGCCATTGCCCGTCAGCATCGTGTCGTAGCCATCCGGAAGACGGGAAATGAAATCATCCGCATTTGCGAGCTTTGCGGCCGCGATGCACTCCTCGTCCGTCGCGTCGAACTTGCCGTAGCGGATATTTTCCATGACCGTGCCCGTGAACAGGTTGACGTCCTGAAGAACCACGCCGAGCGAGCGGCGGAGGTCCGGCTTCTTGATCTTGTTGATGTTGATCTTGTCGTAGCGGATCTTGCCGTCCGGAATGTCGTAGAAGCGGTTGATCAGGTTCGTGATCGTCGTCTTGCCGGCACCGGTCGCACCGACAAATGCGATCTTCTGGCCCGGCTTCGCGTAGAGCGTGATGTCATGCAGGACCTGCTTCTCCGGCGTGTAGCCGAAGTCGACATGCTCCATCTCGATATCGCCCTCGAGTCTCTTGTACGTCGTCGTGTTGTCCGCCTTGTGGTAGTGCTTCCACGCCCACATGCCGGTGTGCTCCTTCGTCTCCGTGATGTTTCCGTCCTTGTCTACGCGCGCATTGACGAGCATGACATAGCCGTTGTCCTGCTCCGGCTCCTGATCGATGAGCTCGAAGACACGGCCCGCGCCCGCGATACCCATCGCGATAAATGCGACCTGGTTCGAGACCTGGCCGACCGTCTGCGAGAGCTGACGCGCCATAGAAAGGAACGAGATAATGATACCGGCTGTCATCGTGCCCATGCCGGAAAATCCGATGTTGCCTGCATTTGTAAAGACCATGGCCGCTCCGACAAATGCAAGAAGGACATACATGATGTTGCCGACATTGCCGAGGATCGGGAACAGAACGTTGCCGGCCTTGTTCGCCGCCTCACTGTCCTTGAACAGCTGCTCATTGTACTTCAGGAAATCCTGCACAGACTCCTTCTCGTGGTTGAAGACCTTGATGACCTTCGCGCCCTCGACCATTTCCTCGACGAAGCCCTCCTCGCGGGCGAGCGACTTCTGCTGCTCCGTCATGAAGTGTGCGGACGCGCCGCCGAAGTTCTTCGTGATAAAGGTCATGATAATCATGAACACAGCGACGATCGCCGTGAGCCAGAGGCTGTAGTAGAACATCATAATGACCATGAACACAATCGAGAGACTTGATTGGATCAGCATCGGCATCGACTGGCCGATCATCTGACGGATCGCATCGGTATCGTTCGTGTAGGTACTCATGATATCGCCGTGCGCATGCGTATCGAAGTAGCGGATCGGCAGCGACTCCATGCGGTTGAACATGTCATTTCTGAGGTTCCGCAGTGTGCCCTGCGTAATCGTCGCCATCATCCGCGACCACAGAAATGTCGCGACAACGCCAACCACATAGAAGATGGCCATCGTCATGATGATCTCGCCGAAGCGGACCGCAACAGATGCAAAGCCGCTCTTTAAGCCCGGCGTGATGACCGTATCGATCAGTCTCTGCAGAAAGACCGTCGCAACCGTCGAGGAGACAGCCGAGAGAATGATGCAGATGACGACCGCGATGAATCTCGCCTTGTAATGACTGAAAATATACCGGAAGAGACGTCCGACCGTACCCGGCTTCGCACCGGATAAGCGCTGCTTCTTCTTTGCTTTCATTTCATTTTCCGCTGCCATGTGTCACGCCTCCTTTCCCTTCTGCTGAGAGTCATAGGTTTCCTTGTAAATGCCGCCCTTTGCGAGCAGCTCCTCACTCGTGCCCTGCTCAACGATGCGGCCGCCCTCCATGACAAGGATCTGGTCCGCGTCCTCGACAGAGGAGACACGCTGCGCGATGATGATCTTCGTTGTATCCGGGATTTCCTCGCGGAATGCCTTGCGGATCAGCGCGTCCGTTTTCGTATCGACAGCCGACGTCGAGTCATCGAGAATCAGGATCTTCGGATGCTTTAAGAGAGCGCGCGCGATACAGAGCCGCTGCTTCTGACCGCCGGAGACGTTTGTTCCGCCCTGGCTGATCATCGTATCGTATTTGTCCGGGAACTGCTGCACGAACTCATCCGCCTGCGCAAGCTTTGAACAGTGCAGGATCTCCTCGTCCGTCGCGTCCTTCTTGCCCCAGCGGAGATTGTCCGCAATCGTCCCGTGGAACAGGACATTCTTCTGCAGAACGACAGCGACCGCGTCACGGAGTGCAACCAGGTCGTATTTCCGGACATCGACGCCGCCGACCTTCACAGATCCCTCCGTCGTATCATAGAGACGGGAAATGAGCTGAATCAGTGTCGTCTTCGACGAACCTGTGCCGCCGATGATACCGATCGTCGAACCGGACGGGATCTTCAGATTGATATCAGAGAGCGCAAACTTCCGCGTCTTCATCGAGTACTTGAACGAGACATTGTCGAACTCGATACTGCCGTCCTTTACCTCCGTGAGACCGTTCTCCGGAGACTTAAGGTTGCTCTCGTGCTCAATGACCTCGGCGATTCGTCTCGCAGATTCTGTCGCCATCGATGTCATGACGAACACCATTGTCAGGATCATCATTGCGCTTAAGATCTGCACGCCGTAGGTAATGAGCGAGGACAGCTGACCTGTCGTGAGGCTTGAGCCGCCTGTCGCGATGATCATCTTCGCGCCGAAGTAGCTGACGAGAAGAATCGCCATATAGATGCCGAACATCATGACCGGGTTGTTGAGCGCGATCAGACGCTCCGCATGACGGAAATCCTTGAAGACCTTCTCAGATGTCTTCCCGAATTTATCCTTCTCATAATCCTCGCGGACGAAGGACTTGACGACACGAATCGCACTGACATTTTCCTGCACAGACTCATTCATCGCATCGTACGTCTTGAAAATCCGGCGGAACAGCGGGCCCGCGAGGCCGTTGATGATGCCGAGCGCAATGCCGAGCACCGGAATCAGGGCCACGAAGATGAGCGCCATCCGCACATTGATTGCAAAGCTCATGACGATTGAAAAGATAATCATGAGCGGTGTGCGGACTGCGACGCGGATCAGCATCTGAAACGCGTTCTGCACGTTCGTGACGTCCGTCGTCATTCTTGTGATGAGAGATGATGTCGAAAATTTATCAACATCGGCAAATGAAAAATCCTGGATGTGGAAGAAGAGGTCCTGCCGCAGGTTCTTCGCAAAACCGGCACCTGCCGTCGCCGCCGCCCGTGCGCTCAGAGTTCCGCAGAGCAGAGAGAGCATCGCCATGATGAGAAGCGCAAGCCCCGTCTCGAGGATCGGCGTCATGGAATGGCCTGTCATCTTGTCGATAAGGTGGGCCATGAGAAGCGGAAGGATACACTCGAGGACAACTTCACCCGCGACATAAATCGGGGTCAGAATCGTCACCCGCGTATACTCACGGAGACTTCTGAGAAGTGTTTTGATTGTCTTCATGTTCTGTCTTTCCTTTCATTTATTCTTGCATCGTTGCTGTTTCCGTCCGGAAGTATTCCTGCCTTCAGGAATCTGCCTTCGCACATCCGGAGTCATCGCCGCGGTTTTCCAGATTTTCATAGACGCGGTTCAGAAGGCCGAGAAGAACTTCCTTCTCCTCATCGCTGAGTCCGGCGACAAGCCTTGCGTCCGCCTGCCGGTGGCTCTCTCCGCCCTCACGGCCCTTATCCAGCGCAAGCTGTGTCAGCGTGACAATCTTGTTCCGATGATCGTCAGGGTCCTTCTCGCAGACGACGTAGCCGGCCTTCTCCATGCGCCCTACAATTCCGACAACAGTCGGATGCGAGACGTCCAGCATATCCGCAATCTGCTTCTGCGTCAGCTGTCCGCCGCTCTTCTCAAGCACATACATGGCGCGCATCTGACCGAATGTCAGCCCGAGCGACTTCAGTTCAGCGTCAAAATTCGTCTTCATGCGGTCGTGAATTTTCTTCAGCAGAGAAGGGATCTCGTAATCTTCCATAGCAGCCTTTCCATCTGTGATTCCGTTATGTGTAGCGTGCTACAGATTAACGCAGAAAAAGGCGCCTGTCAATGAGACAGACGCCTTTTCGTCATGTTTTTGTAGCATGCTACAGATTATCAAAACAGGTTTGTGCAATATGTAGCACGCTACAGAATTAGCCGTGTTGAATCTGATGGCCGCCGCGCAGATGCGCAGACTTCAGACCAGTCAGTATCAGATCCGGTCGCCACGCGTACGCGCAGAACCATCAAATTATCTCCCTTAATTTTCCAGCAGTGTACTTGAGGCAGCCGTCCTCGAACGGATTGTTAAGCCCCGCGGCCTTCATCAGACCGTCGAAGAAATCCGACGCAGAGAGACGGCACAGCTTCAGATACGAGTTCCACGCCGCGTGGTAGTCCTTGTCCATCCAGACCTTGTACTGCAGCGCATTGGTCCCTGCGATGCAATAATCAATGTAATACAGCGGGCAGTCGTAGATATGGTGCTTGTTCTGCCAGAACGCGCCGCCCTCGTAGAGCGCATTTCCCGCGTAATCAAGGTGCGGCTTGTACTGCCTCTCAAGATCGCGCCACACTTCATTTCTCTCCTTCGGGGAGAGCGATGGATTCGAGTACGCGATGTCCTGGAACTCATCGACCATCGTCCCGTACGGAATAAAGAGAATCGAGGACATGAGGTGCATGTAGACGTAATCCTTCGCGCGCTTCCCGAACAGCAGGTTCATCCACGGCTCCGTGAAGAATTCCATCGACATCGAGTGTGTCTCGGCCGTCTCCATCGTGATGTCCGCGTGCTCGCGGATCGGGTCATCCGCGACGAGATACCCCTGAAATGCGTGGCCGCACTCGTGTGTGATGACGTCCGCGTCGTCCGCCGTCCCGTTGAAGTTCGCGAAAATGAACGGCGCCTTGTAGTCGGGCAGATAGGTCATGTACCCGCCGACCTTCTTCGTCTTGCGGCCGAGCACATCGAAGAGCTCGTTGTCGCACATGAAGTTCATGAACTTTGCCGTCTCCGGCGAGAGCTCGTTGTACATTGTCCGGCCGGCCGCAAGGATCTGCTCCGGCGTGCCGACCGGGTTCGGATTTCCGTCCGGGAGGTACACGCCCTCATCGATATAGGTGAGATGCGAAAGGCCCAGCCTCTGCCTGCGCATGTCATTCAGCTCCTGGCAGAGCGGCACCCAGTCCTGCTTCACCTGCTTGCGGAATTCCTGAATGTCGGAGCGGCCGTAGCAGTTCCGCATCATGCGCGCATAGCCGAGCGGCAGGTAATTCTCATAGCCCATGAGCTCACCCTGCTTCGTGCGGTTCTTCACGAGCTTGTCATAAATATCGTCAAGCTCCTCCGCGTGCTCCGCGAAGAACCCGCTGTACAGGTCCCACGCCTTCTTCCGCACGTCCCGGCTTCTGTTGTTGAGATACGGGGAGAGGAGCGAGAGGTTCAGCGTCTCGCCGTTCCAGTCGAGCTTTGCCGTCGCGAGGATCTTGTTGTAGTCATCCTGCAGACGGTTCTCCTCCTGCATCAGCGGAATCAGCTTCTCGTCGACCGACTTCATCGCAAGCTCGATATTCTTAAATGCAACCTTCCCGATCCGCATTTCGAGGTACGGGCGGAACCGCGACTCGTAGAGCTTCCGCTGCCATGCGACGACGAGATTCCGGAACACCGGCGCGTTCTCATCATAGAACTTTTGCTCCGCCGCATAGAATTCATCCGTCATATCGATATCGTGGCGGATCTCGGCGATCGTCATTTCCGTCATGACATGGTCCGTGAGCTTGTAGTATTTCTTATGCAGCTCGAACTGCTCCTCACCGGACTCTGCCGCGTCAAATGCACGGCCCATCTCCGCAAACTCTGTCTTCAGCTTCTCAAAGTCAACCCTTGTGTAGGGCATATCGGAAAATTTCATATCTTCTGGTTCACTCCTTCCGTACTGTCATTCTATCCGCCGTAGTCACCGTCTGGCGCACTCCCGCGCCACGCAGCAGCGCTTGTGAAACTCTTGGCCTGCGCGCAGGTCTCATGTCACGCGGTAGCGCTTCCTGCGGCGCCTCACGCGCTTTCCCGGATGCGCCGCCTTCCGGTAGGCCAGGATCTCATCCCCGATCGTCGTGTAGTCGCGCTCGAAGAGCTCCCCGGAAATCTGCTGCCTGAGCGTCTCCTCCGGCACGCGCTCAAGGATCTTCTTCGCGACGTCCGCCTTGCTGAGATACTTATACGCCGGCATCTCATCGAGCGCCTGGATATGCGCAAGCTCCGGCCTCCAGAGGATGCTGATCTTCTTCTCCGGCTTCATGTTCGGGTTCGGCTTCGGATGGCGGAGCATGTAGAAGTCGAGGGCCGACGCCTCCACCGCCTCGACAGTGATAATCCCCCAGTATGGCGGCACGTGCTCCTCGATATGCATCGCATGTCTCGTCCCGACCACGACGAAATTCATGTCATAGTACAGGTCGTAATTCTTCACCTGTCCCGCGAGCCTCGCGTATGTGTCCGCATCGCTCTTGATCTCGATCCCGCAAATCTGATCAGGCATGACCATCACGGCGTCCGCTCTCGCGCGGCCGCTCATTTTCTCCTCGATGATCCGGATCCGCCCGTATGTCCTCTCGAGAAAGTCAAAGAGCGGCCCGCGGATGTCCTTATCGTGCAGGACATGCTCTGAAAATGAATGACTCTCTGGCACCTGTGCCTTCCTTTCGCGCGGTGGCCGCCTCGTGGCATGGCCGCGCTTTATATATATTCATTGCGCTTTTAGTATAACTGTTCAAAACAGACGTTGCAATGTTCATTTCGGTCAGACCGATACTCACACCCGCCTGCATGTCCTGTACCATATGTTTACATCGTAAATCCATCGTTAATCTAGTGCTTTATTTCCTGCGCCGCACAGCTATGAAACTGTGCTATAGTAGAATTATACGGCAAGAACTATTTCTGCCACACAGGGAGGTATTTTTATGATGTACCCGTTTCTGACTTTGGATGATGAAACCGAAATCGTTCATTCGGACATGCAGCCCGACGGACGAGTCAAGGTATATATGGAGCGCCCGGACGCGAAGGATGGCTTTCATCACGCAACATGCTGGCTTCCTGGCTACCAGTGGGAAGATATTTACGGCTTTTCTAAAGAAGACATTGCTCGTTTCCAGGAAGTCATTGAATCGACAGCCAATTTGATTATCCAGTTTTCTCAGCAGGGAGGATTTGAAAATGCCTCAGGTCTTTAAAATCGGTTCCTATTGGGTGTATTTCTGGGTAAATGAAAATATCCCGCTAGAGCCTGTGCACGTTCATATTTCTCCGGGAAAACCAACCGCGAATGCTACGAAAGTATGGATCACGAAATCCGGAAAATGTCTTCTGGCAAACAATAATTCAAAAATACCAACGATAGCATTACGAAACATGATGAGAATTATTGAGGCACGTAGTAGAGAAGTCACTGAAAAGTGGTATCAATATTTCCATCAGCTTACATATTTTTGCTAACTCTATCGAAAAATTGATTCTTGGCACAACTACCAAAATCATACATAGCGCAAAGTGGTCACTGGTCAACCCATCAGTGACCACCAGCTTCCTCAAAGTGTAATTGCAGGTCATACA
>JAZHVT010000014.1:0-49728 GCA_036453145.1 Eubacteriales bacterium | reverse complement strand
AGGAGCTGACGGACATTTGCGGAGCAAATGACATGAGCAGCGAAGCTGCGAATGTGAGCCGCTCTTAAGCGAAGCCTCATTTAGCAAAGCACTTCGTGCTTCGCAAGAATCGTATATGCGGTTTTGAGGGTGTGTTTAGCACCATCAAGAATGGCCCAGTGGCTCAGTTGGTTAGAGCGCCGCCCTGTCACGGCGGAGGTCAAGGGTCCGAGTCCCTTCTGGGTCGTTTTCAAACGACAGCTTTGAAAATCTTATGGGATCTTAGCTCAGCTGGGAGAGCATCTGCCTTACAAGCAGGGGGTCACAGGTTCGAGCCCTGTAGGTCCCATCATTTTCCAGTCTGTTGTTTGTAAAACTGATAAGCCGATGTGGCTCAATTGGCAGAGCAGCTGATTTGTAATCAGCAGGTTAACGGTTCGAGTCCGCTCATCGGCTCTAGGCGAAAGCCTAATAATTACATATGGATGGATTCCCGAGTGGCCAAAGGGGACAGACTGTAAATCTGCTGGCATTGCCTTCGAAGGTTCGAATCCTTCTCCATCCATTTAATTTCATATCGCGGGGTGGAGCAGTCTGGAAGCTCGTCGGGCTCATAACCCGAAGGTCATAGGTTCAAATCCTATCCCCGCTACTACATGCCCAGTTAGCTCAGTTGGTAGAGCAGGGGACTGAAAATCCCCGTGTCTCTGGTTCGATTCCGGAACTGGGCATTGTTAATGCAAAGCCTGCAGATTTGATCTGCAGGCTTTTGTATTGGCAGAAATCGATGCGGACAAAAAATGAGGTTCACCATACAATATGGTGAACCTCATTTTTTATTTATGATATAACGTCAGATCAAAGATCGATCTTGTAGGAATCGCTTCCCTCACCATTGATGACATAGTAAGCGGCATTCTCTTCCGGCTTAACATATACATCAAGGGTCTCGATCTTCTTGTCGCTGTTCTGATTCTTGATCTGCTCAACAATTGCAGATGTAGAAATCTGCTTGCCGAAGAACTCAACATAAACAGCTGTCTTTGTCTCAGCCTTCTTTGCAACTGTCTTTCTGACAGTCTTTCTAACAACCTTCTTCGGAGCTTCAGCAGCCGTCTCAGCTGTCTTCTTTGCTGCTGTTGTTGTCTTTGCAGCAGTTGTCTCAGCTGCCTTCTTTGTCGTCTTCTTTACCGGTGTCATAATAATCCTCCTCATACAGAAAACCTTGGCGCTACTTATTTTCTATTCAGGTCCGTCTTAATGATGCTATTCTACTATCGAGCGGTATTATAAATCGAAACAATGCATTTGTCAAACTTTCGCAAAATCATGTTGAATAATCGGAATATGCAATGTTTCAGTTCATACGCTAGCGGACTTTGGGAAGCGGTCAGTAGGTCAGTGCTAAAGCTCCGATATTCGCAGAGCACGCGATTCCTGGTGCGTGGACAGATCGGAAGCTGTCTGATGCATGTTTTTTATGGCAGACAGACGGCTCATGTGATAAGCTGTTAATAGAATTTTCAAGATTTGTCGGAAATGAAAATGAAACGGAGAACACATATGGACAAGGAAGAGAGTATTTATATTGTCGGCCATAAAAATCCGGATACTGATTCAATCTGCTCAGCGATTTCCTATGCATATCTGAAGAATAAGCTGACCGGAAGTGAAAGCTATGTCGCGTGCCGTGCAGGACAGATCAATGAGGAGACAGAGTTCGTTCTGAAGCACTGGAATTTTAATCCGCCTATGTATCTCCCGAACGTCGGATCACAGGTCTGCGACATGGACATTGACGAGTCCGAAGGCGCTCCGGATGATATTACAATCCGCATCGCATGGGAATATATGAAGGAGAGTGAGACGGTCACGCTTCCGGTTATGTCAGGAGATGGAAAGCTGGAGGGACTTCTGACTGTCGGAGATATCGCCAATTACTATATTGATGCCTACACCAAGACAATCATGTCCGAGGCGAAGACGAAGTACTACGATATCGCCGAGACGATTAACGGAACTGTCGTCGTGGGAAATGAACACAGCTATTTTGCCAAAGGCAAGGTCGTTGTCGGAGCCGCGAAGCCGGAGCATCTCGCCAAGGTTCTGGAACCGGATGATCTTGTGATTCTGAGCGACAGAGAGGATACGCAGCGCCAGGCAATTGAGAGCGGCGCAAGCTGTATCGTTGTCTGCCTGGTGGAGGATATCTCAGATGAGATCCGGAAGCTGGCGGAGGAGCATATGTGTGTGGTTATCTGCACACTGTTTGACACATATACAGTCGCGAGACTGATCAATCAGTCGATTCCGGCGAAGTCACTGATGAAGCGGACGGGACTTGTTACATTCAAGACGGATGATTTTGTCGATGATATCCGCGAGATCATGGGAAAATACCGCTATCGTGATTTCCCTGTCCTTGATCACAACGGGCATTATATCGGCATGATTTCCAGACGGAGCCTGATCAATGTCAGGAAGAAGCGTCTGATTCTCGTCGATCACACAGAAAAATCACAGGCTGTCGAAAACCTGGACGAAGCAGAGATTCTCGAGATTATCGATCATCATCGGATTGGAACGGTTGAAACTCTGCAGCCGGTTTATTTCCGCGGTGAGCCGGTCGGCTGCACCTGCACGATTCTGACCTCGATGTATCATGAGAATGATGTGGCTATTCCGAAGGAAATCGCCGGACTTATGTGCTCAGCGATTCTCAGTGATACGCTGATGTTCCGCTCACCGACATGCACGCCGCGTGATGAAACCGCCGCGCGCGAGCTTGCGAAGATCTCAGGCATCCAGATTGAGGAGTATGCGAAGGCTATGTTCCGCGCAGGCTCCAATCTGAAGGGAAAGACTCCGGATGAGATCCTGCATCAGGACTACAAGAAATTCATTTTCGGGGATACGGTATTCGGAGTCGGTCAGATCAGTTCCATGGACCAGGAGGAGCTGATGGAGATCGCGGATGCGCTTCGTCCGCAGCTTGAAGAGGAATGCGGCAAGGGCGGAACCCAGATGGTCTTCTTCATGCTGACGAATATCCTGAAGGAGGACACGACGCTTCTGTGCTTCGGACCGATGAGCGATCTGCTGGTGAAAGAGGCATTTGGCAGAGATGTGAAGGACGGCCAGGTCGTTCTCTCTCATGTCGTATCGAGAAAGAAGCAGCTGATTCCGGCATTTATGGGGGCAATCCCGAATCTCCCGAAGGAAAAATGAAAATCCGGTGCGGTTTCATGAGGCAGAGAAAAAGAACGATCGGATACATCATGGAGCAGTGAAACCGAACGATCGGATACATCATGGAGCAGTGAAACCGAACGACCGGATACATCATGAAGCAACGAAAATGAACAGATTAAAAGGAGCCTGACATGGCAAAAAAGGAATGGCGTCCGGGGAATATGTTGTATCCCCTTCCGGCCGTTCTTGTGACGACAAGAAATAAAGAGAAACAGGACAATATATGCACAGTGGCCTGGACCGGGACGATTTGCTCAGATCCGGCCATGCTGAGCATCAGCCTCAGAAAATCCAGGCTCAGCTACGAATATGTCCGGGAGACAGGCGTATTTGTTGTGAATCTGACAACGGAGGCGCTTGCGCACGCGACAGATTTCTGCGGTGTGAGGAGTGGCAGAGATATCGACAAGTTTGAGGTGGAGCACCTTAACAAGGAGGAGGCCTCTCATATCAGCTGCGCGATGGTGGCAGAGTCTCCTGTGAACATTGAGTGCCGCGTGACGGAAGCGAAGGATCTGGGATCTCACACCATGTTCCTGGCGGAGGTCCTGGCCGTTCATGTGGATGACCGCTATATGGATGAGCACGGGAGATTTGACCTGAGTCTTGCCAGGCCGATCGTGTATTCTCACGGCGAATATCTGGCGATGGGGAAAAAGCTCGGAACCTTCGGGTACAGTGTGAGGAAGAAAAGGAAAGGAAGAGGACGCGCTTGAATTACGTATTGATAGGTCTGCCCGGCTCGGGCAAGAGCACAGTGGGTGTCATGCTTGCGAAATATATCGGCTTTGAATTTCTGGATACAGATCTTGTCATTCAGAAGCAGCAGGGTAAGAAGCTCTCGGAGATAATCGAGGAACGTGGTCCGGAAGGGTTTATGGACGTTGAAAATGAAATTCTCTCCGGCATCCATGCAGACAGAACCGTCATAGCGACCGGCGGAAGCGCCGTCTACGGCGAAGAGGCGATGAAAAACCTGAAGTCCGGCGGAGCGGTCTGCATTTACCTGAAGATGTCATTCCGGGAAATGCAGAGACGTCTCTCTCATACGTTCCGGAAGCGCGGCGTTGTCCTGAGAAGTGGAGAGACTGTAAAGGACATGTACAATGAGCGCGTCGCTCTGTACGAGCGATATGCGGACATCACGATTGATGAGTACAGACTCGATTCGGAGCAGACACTGCAGCAGGTGCTGGAACGAATCCGCTGATATTTCGCGACCGCATGCGCTTCTTGGTGCGTGTGAACGGTAACGATAATCGGCCGGAAACACAGTTTGGCAGACAGAGATATTTACATTTTCTTAATTTTAGGTTAAGATTGCACCAAACCCCGTTGGCTTTATGCTGGCTTTACATCGCGTCGGCTGTGGGGACAGCCGGCGCGGTCCCGGAACCGGATCTGCTGTTGAAGGGATAGATGATCCGGGAATCAGATATCAACAATAAGGGGAAAGAGGATCATTATGGAACAATATGTGATTAAGGGCGGCATTCCGCTTGTAGGAGAGGTCGGGATTGCCGGCGCTAAAAACGCGGCTCTGCCGATTATTTCGGCCGCTATCATGTCCGATGAGATGGTGACACTGGAGAACCTCCCGGACGTCAACGATATTAATGTTCTGATCGAATCCATTGAGAAGATCGGAGCACATGTAGAGAGACCGGATCGCCATACCGTCCGCATCAATGGTTCTACAATTCAGAGCTGCGCGGTAGATTATGAGAGCATCAAGAAAATCCGCGCATCCTATTATCTTCTCGGTGCGCTTCTTGGAAAATATCAGGAGGCGGAGGTTCCGCTTCCGGGCGGATGTAATATCGGCAGCAGACCGATTGACCAGCATCTGAAGGGCTTTCGGGCTATCGGAGCGGAAGTCAACATTTCTCACGGCACAATTATCGCAAGAGCAAAGAAAATGCACGGCGCCCATATTTTCATGGATGTCGTGTCTGTCGGCGCGACAATCAATATCATGATGGCCGCATCAAGAGCCGAGGGCCGCACAATTATTGAAAATGCAGCCAAGGAGCCGCACGTTGTTGATGCCGCGAACTTTCTGAACAGCATGGGCGCGGATATCAAGGGCGCAGGAACGGATGTCATCCGGATCAACGGCGTTCCGAAATTCCACGGCTGTGTGTACAGCATTGTCCCGGACATGATTGAGGCGGGGACCTATATGTTCGCCGCAGCAGCTACAAAGGGCGATGTTGTCGTCAAGAATGTCATTCCGAAGCATCTCGAAGCCATTACGGCGAAGCTGATTGAGATTGGCTGTGAGGTAGAGGAGGGCGATGACTCGGTGAGAGTCGTTGCTTCCAAGCGCCTGATGCGCACACATGTCAAGACGATGCCGTATCCGGGATATCCGACGGATATGCAGCCGCAGATTGCGGCGGTCCTGTCTCTTGCACAGGGCACATCGATCGTCACAGAGAGCATTTTCGAGAACCGCTTCAAGTATGTTGATGAGCTGACCCGCATGGGCGCGAACATCAAGGTGGAGGGCAATACCGCAATTATCGACGGTGTGCCGCAGCTCACCGGCGCGCGTGTGTCCTCACCGGACCTTCGCGCGGGTGCGGCGCTTGTCATTGCAGGACTGGCAGCGGAGGGCTTTACAGTCGTCGATGACATCGTTTATATCCAGAGAGGATATGAGGATTTCGAAGGCAAGCTCAGCAACCTCGGAGCTGAAATCAGACGGGTCTCCACAGAGGAGGAAATCCGCAAATTTGAGCTCAGTGTCGGCTGAGATATTCAACAGTCGCGTCTCCGCGGAGCGGAAGCTGTGTGGCTGAGCCTGGCATTGAAGGAGACCTTGTGCAGAGAGAATGTGATCGGATCAGGACCGTCTTCGGCGGCTCTGATCCGTTTTTTCACGGAAAACTGCATGGGCATGGTTCGTGGGCGGAGTGCTCATCAGACACGTTGAAAATATCGGAATCAGAGATGGACAGGATAGGCGGATATACGTAACGGCTGCTTTTGTCCGGAATGGAGGCGTATTGCTTGCAGGAAGAAACAGAGAGAGCAGACAATCAGCAGGTGAATGAAGCGATTGAGCGGGAAATGAGGGAATGCCGGCTCTGCGCGCGAAACTGCGGCATCGACCGCACGCGCTTTCCGGGAAGATGCGGCATGACGGCGGAGATCCGCGCGGCGAGGGCTGCCCTTCATATGTGGGAGGAGCCCTGCATTTCCGGAAAAGAGGGAAGCGGCGCGATTTTCTTCACGGGATGTCCGATCGGGTGCATCTTCTGTCAGAACCGCGACATCGCGCTCGGAAAGGCGGGAAAGGCGATCTCCATCCACCGTCTGGCAGAGATTATGCTGGAGCTGCAGGACAAGGGAGCGAACAACATCAATCTTGTCACGCCGACGCAGTACGTGCCGCAGATTATTGAGGCGGTCCGCATGGCGCGCGGAGGGCTGATGACGAAAGAACAGGCAGAGCTCGATGAGGAACACACTGTGCGTGCCGGAAGGCTCAGAATCCCTGTTCTTTACAACACGGGGAGCCTGGAGACGCCGGATACTGTGCGTAAGCTTGAGGGTACTGTGGATATCTTCCTCCCGGATCTCAAGTACTTTTCCACAGAGCTGGCGGAAAAATACTCGGGATCTGTGGATTACTTCAAGACAGCGGCAGCGGCGATCCGGGAGATGGTGCGTATCACGGGAGCATGCGAATTTGACGAGCGGGGCATAATGAAGCGGGGCACGCTTGTCAGGCATCTCATTTTACCTGGGCATACGGAGGATTCGAAGAAGATTCTCTCATATCTGCATGAGACGTATGGTGATCAGATTTATATCAGTATTATGAATCAGTACACTCCGATGCCGGGAATTGAAAAGAGGTTTCCGGAGCTCGGCCGCAGGGTGACGCGCCGGGAATATGACAAGGTCGTTGACTTTGCGATCGACATCGGGATAGAAAACGCTTATATTCAGGAGGGCGGAACGCAGAAGGAGAGCTTCATCCCTGCATTTGACTATGAGGGGCTGTGAGGCTGTAAAGCCAGCGAATATAAGAACAGGAGGTTACAGATATCATGACAGACTATATGGTCAGAGCGACGGCGGCCAATGATTTTGTCCGCGCGTTTGCAATTACATCAAAGAATCTTGTGGAGCATGCGAGAGACATTCATCATCTGAGCCCTGTCGCGACGGCGGCTCTCGGTCGCACGCTGACGGCAGCGCTGATGATGGGATCAGACATGAAGGGCGACAAGGACATTCTGACGCTGCAGTTTCTTGGCGATGGGCCGCTCGGCGGCATCACGGCGACCGCGAATTCCAAGGGACAGGTCAAGGGCTTTGTCGGAAATCCGGACGTTGTGCTTCCGCCGAACAAGTATGGTCATTTTGATGTCGGAGGAGCAGTCGGACACGGCGCGCTCCATGTCCTGAAGGACATCGGTCTCCGTGAGCCGTATGCCGGCGAGGTGGATATTCAGACGGGCGAGATCGCGCAGGACCTGACCTATTATTTTGCAGTCAGCGAGCAGGTTCCGTCTGTCGTCGCACTGGGTGTTCTGACGGACAGAGAGCATGATTACAGGGTTAAACAGGCCGGCGGCTATATTATCCAGCTGATGCCGGACTGCCCGGACAGCGTGATCTCAGAGCTTGAGAAGAACTGCACGGCCGCGCCGTCCGTCACGGAGATGCTCGATGCGGGCGGGTCTCCGGAGAGCATGCTTGAGACGGTGATCGGCTCACTCGGTATGCATGTGACGGAGCAGATGCCGGTTGAATTTGCGTGCGACTGCTCGAGAGACCGGGTGACGAAGGCGCTGATCGCCATGGGCGCGAAGGAGCTGAAGTCGCTGATTGCGGATGGCAAGCCGGTGACGCTGAACTGCCATTTCTGCAATACGGACTACACATTCCAGGTGGACGAGCTGAAGGAAATCCTGAAGAAGGCGGAGTGAGATACACCCCTTCATTTTTGTATCTTGTCAGGCATGGGCAACTATGATAAATTGTGTAGCGTTGACAGTTTAATAAAAGCTGACTCTTATTCAGAACGGTGGAGACAGAGAGGATCTATGAAACCGTGACAACCTCCGGCGCACAGGCGGAAGGTGCCAACCTCAAGCGATAAGCCAAGGGCGGAGGCCTGCGGCAGTGCATAGTCAGTTCGGGTCATACAGAGCGGAAAATGCACGGCGCTATCGAACAATAAGGGAACTGTGAAGATACAGGTCCGCTTATTGCGGACCTTTTTTCATACGTAAGAGTTGGCGAATCTCCGGGAAAGGAATGTACAATGGGAGAAAAGAGACTTTTTACATCTGAGTCCGTCACAGAAGGACATCCGGACAAGGTCTGCGATGCCATTTCCGACGCCATTCTGGATGCCTGCATGGAGCAGGATCCGATGAGCCGTGTCGCGTGCGAGACAGCTGTCTGCACAGGCTTCGCGCTGATCACAGGCGAGATCACAACAAAGGCTCACATCGATTATCAGGCAATCGCAAGAAAGACAATCAACGATATCGGCTACAATGATGCAGCAACAGGCTTCGACGGCAACACATGCGCGGTCTTCGTCGCTGTTGACCAGCAGTCTCCGGATATCGCGATGGGCGTTGACAACGCACTTGAGACAAAGGCAGACCTCAAGGCTCTTGAGAAGAACATGAGCGACGAGGAGATCGGCGCAATCGGCGCCGGCGATCAGGGCATGATGTTCGGTTATGCAACAAATGAGACACCGGAGTACATGCCGTATCCGATCTCTCTGGCACACAAGCTCTGCCGCAGACTGACAGAGGTCAGAAAGAACGGCACGCTTCCGTACCTCAGACCGGACGGAAAGTCCCAGGTCTCCGTTGAGTATGATGAGAACGGCAAGCCGTCAAGACTTGAGGCTGTTGTCATTTCCACACAGCATGATCCGGATGTCACACAGGAGCAGATCCACAAGGATATCCGCAAGTATGTCTTTGATGAGGTTCTTCCGCAGGAGCTCGTCGATGACAAGACAAAGTTCTTCGTCAACCCGACAGGCCGTTTCGTTATCGGCGGACCTCACGGAGATGCAGGTCTCACAGGCCGCAAGATCATCGTCGACACCTATGGTGGATATGCACGCCACGGCGGCGGTGCATTCTCCGGCAAGGACTGCACAAAGGTTGACCGCTCTGCTGCTTACGCAGCACGCTATGTCGCGAAGAACCTTGTTGCGGCAGGTCTTGCTGACCAGGCTGAGATTCAGCTGTCCTACGCAATCGGCGTCGCTGAGCCGACATCCGTCATGATCAATACATACGGAACAGGCAAGCTGTCCGATGAGAAGCTGACGGACATCATCCGCAAGGAGTTCGATCTTCGTCCGGCCGGCATCATCAAGATGCTTGATCTCCGCCGTCCGATCTACAAGCAGACAGCGGCATACGGACATTTCGGCAGAACAGATGTCGATCTTCCGTGGGAGCATCTGGACAAGGTTGATGCGCTGAAGAAGTATCTCGCACAGTAAAACATAACAGCAGGCAGTGGCTGCTGCATCGGTTTTTCTCCATCACATATCGTCTGTGCGCCTGAGGGCGCACGGCGTCGGAGGGACCGGGCAGCAGCTTTTTTAGTGTATAAGTCCCGGTCGCAGTGCACAGGACGCGGCGTGCTTGCACGCCGGCGGACATGTGCACTAGCGACGACAACAGGTATGAGCATGGAAAAGTCCCGGTCGCAGTATCCTCTGTGTTCTATTTCTGATATAATATCGAGGAATGCGAAGCATTCCGAGTCTGGGGGCTGAATCGTTACCCTCATATGGAGATGGAGGATGAATATGCAGCGAAAGGAAAAAAAGAGCATCAAACTGAAGCAGGAGATCTTTATTGCGTTTTTCACGGTGATCGTTGTTCCGGTTCTGCTGATTATTCTCGGCTTCTCGGCGACGGTCTTCTTCGAGGCGAATAATATCCGCGAAAAATACGGCATTGATATCCGGAACCTGCAGGGCTTCAACCGGGCACTTGTCTTCTACATGCTGTTCGGTATGATTACGATTCTCATCATTTCGGCGACGATGCTGGCGTTCTGGCTCTACCGGGAGATCAACACGCCGATCCAGAGGCTGAACACGGCGGCGAAGAGCATCCGCGACGGCAATCTTGATGATAAGATCGAGACGGTCAGCGGCCCTGAGGAGCTTGAGGAGCTGTGCGGCACGTTCGAGCAGATGCGGGAGCAGCTCAAGAAGGCAAATGAAGAAAAGCTCCAGTTTGACGAACAGAACAGGGAGCTCATTTCCAATATCTCGCACGACCTGAAGACGCCGATCACAGCAGTCAAGGGCTACTGCGAGGGGCTGATGGACGGCGTCGCGGACACGCCGGAGAAGCAGCACCGCTATATTCACACGATCTATAACAAGGCGAACGACATGGACCATCTGATCAATGAGCTGTCATTTTACTCGAAGATCACGACGAACCGGATCCCGTACGTGTTTGATCTCGTCAATGTGAAGAGCTTCTTCGACGACGCGGCGGACAGCATATCGGACGACATGACGTCGAAGGGAATTGCATTTTCCTACGAGAATACGGTCGGAGGCGACGTGCGGGTCGTCGCGGATGTCGAGCAGATCCAGCGCGTGATCAACAATATCGTCAGCAACTCGGTCAAGTACATGGACAAGCCGGAGAAAAAGATCAGTCTCACGGTGAAGGAGGTCGGCGACGAGGTTGAGGTTGCGCTCGCGGATAACGGAAAGGGAATTGAGGCGAAGAATCTGCACAATATTTTCGACAGATTTTATCGGACAGATTCATCGAGAAATTCGGCCAAGGGAGGCTCGGGAATCGGTCTGTCCATTGTTCGGAAGATCATAGAGGATCACGGAGGACGCGTGTGGGCGTCAAGCAAAGAGGGCGAAGGGACGACGATCTACTTTTCTCTCAGAAAGAACACTGAGGTGACAAAATGAATAAAATTCTGATTATTGAGGATGAGGCGGATATCGCGAGCCTCGAGAAGGATTATCTGGAGCTCTCGGGCTTTGAGGTCGACATCGATACGGACGGGACGAAGGGACTCGCAGATGCCCTGTCGAAGGATTACGATCTGTTTATTCTTGATCTCATGCTTCCGGGAACGGACGGCTTTGAAATCTGCAGACAGATCCGAGAGAAAAAGGCGGTTCCGATTCTCATGGTGTCCGCGAAGAAGGACGATATTGACAAGATCAGGGGACTTGGGCTCGGAGCGGACGATTATATCACAAAGCCATTTTCTCCGAGCGAGCTCGTCGCGCGCGTGAAGGCCCATCTCGCGAGATATGAGCGACTCGTCGGCACAGGCGCGAAGAAAAATGAAGTCATTCAGATCCGTGGCCTGAAGATCGACAAGACCGCGCGGCGCGTCTGGGTCAACGGCAAGGAGACGCAGTTCACGACGAAGGAATTTGATCTGCTTACATTTCTCGCGGAAAATCCGGACCACGTCTTCTCAAAGGATGAGCTGTTCCGCAAGATCTGGAACATGGAGTCCATCGGAGATATCGCGACGGTCACGGTCCACATCAAAAAGATCCGTGAGAAGATTGAGTTCGATACATCGAAGCCGCAGTACATCGAGACAATCTGGGGTGTCGGCTACAGATTCAAGGCATGACGATGAGAAAACTGGAGGAAGAGCTGGAAAAATATGCGGCATCGGATATGTATCCCTTCCATATGCCGGGGCACAAGAGACGCGGAGATGCGGTCTGCCGGACTGACATCACGGAGATCGACGGCTTTGACAACCTGCATGACCCGGAGGATCTGATCCGCGGCGAGATGGATTTCGCGAAGAAATTCTACGGGACGGAGGAGACATACTTCCTTGTGAACGGAAGCACCGTCGGAATCCTGACCGCCATATCCGCGGCTGTGAGACCGGGAGGACGGATCCTGATCGAGAGGGGTTGCCACATCTCCGTCTATCATGCGGCATATCTCCGTGGACTTCATATCGACTATCTCGATTACGGAGAGCGGAGCGGGCAGCGGCCGGACGCAGTCGTGATCACTTCGCCGACCTATGAGGGAGCTGTGAAAAAGGTCAGTGAGACTGCAGCATATGCCCATTCACTCGGCGCAGTGCTCATTGTGGATGAGGCGCACGGGGCTCATTTTTCGATGCATCCGTACTTTCCGGAATCGGCAGTCAGACAGGGCGCGGACCTCGTGGTCCAGAGCACGCACAAGACACTGCCGGCCCTGACACAGACGGCTCTTCTGCACAACGTGACGGGGCGTGTGACGGATGCGTCCATCCGGAAATTCCTCGATATCTACGAGACCTCGTCGCCGTCCTATATTCTGATGTCCTCGATCACGGGGGCCATTCACAGGGCGGCGGAGGGCGGCAGCGCGATGTTCGACTCGTATGCGGAGCGCCTGAAGAGACTGCGCCATGAGCTCGCGGGTCTTACAAACCTTCATCTGTTCGGCGGAGAGGAATGCGTCACGTCCGGGCGCGACAGGGCGGTATCCTGCGAGCCGGGGATGCCGGTCGATCCGGGAAAAATCGTCATCGAGACGGACGGAGCAGCGATGACCGGGCCGGAGCTCTATGACCGGCTTCGGAAGGAATTTCATTTGCAGCCGGAAATGAAGGCCCCGCAGTATGTGATTCTCATGACATCCGTCAATGACACGCAGGAGGGCTTTGACAGACTGCTTCATGCACTGCGTGAGATCGATCGGGAGGCAGGGCCGGATGGAAAAACGCAGAGAGACAAGGTGGCTTCAGAAAATCGGTCCGGCGGTGCTCCAGCTGCGATGACTATCGCGGAGGCAATGGATGCGGAGCACGAGATGATCCCGCTCGATCAGGCGGCAGGCCAAATCGCGGGAGATTACATCATCGTCTACCCGCCGGACAGCCCGCTCATTGTTCCAGGTGAAATCTTCACGGAGGATAGCATCCGCACGATCCGCGACCGGATCCGCGCCGGACTCACGGTGACGGGAATCTGTTATGGAAACGTGTCGGAGACAGATGAGGTGGAAGTCGTCATTCCCGGTTGAGTTACAGTTCACACGCCACCAGACCCCGGTGAACGGTCAGCGATATCAGGAGCGGTGAGGGCGTTATACATTGTTCTCAGATCTCTTTGACATTGAAGATACGGAGGAGTCCGAAGATCACCCTGAGCCGCTGCGTCAGCGGCGAAGGGAAGCTGAGGAGGACGGAGTCTGCCCGATACCGCCCTGATATTCGCGACCGCATGCGACTTTGGATGGCGTGTGAACAGTAACACCCGGTTGACGATGCCGATATGAATGGTGTGCATTGTCTTGCCACAGGGCCTGCATCGGTTGTATGATGGATACAGTGCTGGCAGCTGAAATACAATAAGGAGGTGTGAAAGATGTCGGTTTCAGGGTTCAGAAACATTCTTGGAAATGAGGAGCTCATCGATCACCTGAAGGCGGCGATTGCCGGAAATCGCGTCAGCCACGCTTATCTTATTTCCGGTGATCCGGGGTCAGGAAAGCGGACACTCGCAGAGGCGTTCGCAATGACACTGCTCTGCGAGAAGCATGGAGAAGACGCGTGCGGAGAATGCGCGTCCTGCCACAAGGTGAAGGACCACAATCATCCGGATGTGATCTGGGTGACCCACGAAAAAGCAGGTGTCATAACGGTAGACGAGATCCGTGCGCAGGTTGTGAATACCGTCGACATTCTGCCCTATGAGGGCGGACGGAAGATCTACATCATACCGGACGCGGAGAAAATGAACGCGCAGGCGCAGAACGCGCTGCTTAAGACCATCGAGGAGCCGCCGGCGTACGTGACGATTATGCTTCTGGCTGCGTCTCCGGAGGCTATGCTGCCGACCATTCTGTCGCGCTGCACGAAGCTCTCCATGAAGCCGGTGCCGGACAGAGTTGTCGTCGACTATCTGATTGAGGAGATGCATCTGCCTGACTATGAGGCCGGTGTGGTCGCGGCATTTGCGCAGGGCAATATCGGACGGGCAAGAGCAGCCGCCGCAGATGGTTCATTTGATGAGCTGAGAAATCAGACACTGTATCTGATCCGCCATGCGCAGGACATGGACACGGCGGACATGGCGGATGAAATCCGCGCACTGAAGGACAAGAAGGACAAAATCGGGGATATATTTGACATCATGACGATGTATATTCGTGATGTCCTTTATTTTAAGGCCACGCGTGACGTGGACAACCTGATCTTCACGAGAGAGATCAGCAGCATTTCGGCGAATGCGTCGGCATCGTCCTATGAGGGACTGCAGACGATTATTGCCGGAATTGACAAATGCAGGACGCGCCTGAGAGCGAATGTCAATTTCGAGCTCGCGCTCGAGCTGCTCCTGCTGGACATCAAGGAGTATTTGCATGGTTAAAATCATAGGCGTCAAATTCAGAAATGTCGGCAAGGTTTACTACTTTGATCCCGGCGATCTGGATATCCATTACAACGACCACGTCATTGTCGAGACTGCCCGGGGCATCGAGTACGGGACAGTCATGATGATGCCGACAGAGGTGCCGGACGAGAAGATTACGGCGCCTCTGAAGCCGGTGATCCGTATGGCGGACGCGAAGGACGATGAGCGGGAGAAGGCGAACCGCGAAAAAGAAAAAAATGCATACAGGATATGCAAGCAGAAGATCCATGAGCACGGCCTCGAGATGAAGCTGATCGCCGCGGAGTATACATTTGACAACAGCAAGGTGCTGTTCTATTTCACTGCGGACGGACGCATCGACTTCCGCGAGCTCGTCAAGGACCTGGCGAGTGTCTTCAGGACCAGAATCGAGCTCCGGCAGATCGGCGTCCGCGACGAGACAAAGCTGCTCGGCGGATACGGAATCTGCGGGCGGCCGCTCTGCTGTCACACCTGGCTCACGGACTTTGCCCCTGTCTCGATCAAGATGGCCAAGGATCAAAACCTGTCGCTGAATCCGGCGAAGATCTCCGGTACGTGCGGCAGACTGATGTGCTGTCTGAAGAATGAGGAGGAGACATATACCTACCTCAACAAGGGCATGCCCTCGCGCGGCGATTATGTAACGACGCCGGATGGAAAGCATGGAGATGTACAGTCCGTCAATATTCTGCGCCAGACTGTGAAGGTCGTTGTGGACATGGGCAACGACGAGAAGGAGCTTCAGGAATTCGATGTGAAGGACATTACATTCATCCCGAAGTCAAAGAAGCCGAAGCCTGAGCAGAACCAGAAAAATGAAAGCAAGCCCGAGAAGCGCGAGAAGAAAAACGCCGCGGGAAGAAAGCCGGCCAGAGAAGAGAAGCCGGGCAATGATGAGGCTGCGAAGGAGTCTGCCGGCGCAGAAGGAAAGATGCAGCACCGCGAGAAGAAGCGCCGCAGAAAGAAGCGCGGCAAGGGCCATCGCGCCGGGGAGGCCGATATTCCGGACATGGAGCCGCAGACAAGAGGCGGTGCGGACAATAGCAGCATGAGCCGCGGGGACAACAATACGCGTGCGCAGAAGAATACACAGGATGGAGCGTCCACAGTCCATGAGGAGAGACGGTCGCAGGATACAAGAAACCAGAATACAAGCACGTCTGTGACATCCTCGTCTAAAACAGAGGTCGTGAAGAACACGGCGAACGGAACCGAGAAGGTGACGGCGTCTACGAAGACTGAGGTCGTCCGCGAGAATCAGGACACAGGGACAAAGGTGACGGTGACATCGGAGAAGACGGTCACGGCAACCCTTGTGACAGGCAGCGGAGAGGCCGGACACAAGCCGGAGCCTGTTCCGCCGGCCAGGGCGCTTCCTGATCACGGACAAAATGACGGAGACAGCTGATGCTGCGGCTTGATGATCTGCAGAACGGGTACTCGATCTGGCAGGACCCCGATCTGTTCTGCTTCGGTATCGACGCAGTGCTTCTTGCGCACTATCCGGCGCTGAAAAAGCATGACAGAATACTCGATATGGGAACGGGCTTCGCGCCCGTTCCCTTGATTCTCGAGGCAGAAAATAAAAAGCGGGGACTTGGCGCGAGCATCACGGGTCTTGAAATTCAGGAGAGAGCTGCAGAAATCGCGCGGAAATCCGTGGTGTATAATCATGTCGGCGATGACGTCCGCATCATAACCGGAGACATACGGACAGCTCCGGCTGATCTGGGTGCGGCCTCATTCACACTGATTACCTGCAACCCTCCGTATATGGCGGCAGGAGACGGCATCATCGGCTCCGACGAGGCAAGAGCCATCGCCAGAACGGAAATGAAGTGCACGCTGCATGATGTGGTGAGCTCCGCCGGAAGGCTGCTGGTTCCGGGAGGACGCTTCGCAATGATCCATCGCCCGTTCCGTCTTCCGGAGATATTTTCCGAGATGCAGGAGGTGGGACTTTCGCCGAAGCGGATGCGGCTTGTCTTTCCTTACGCGGACGCGGAGCCGTCGATGGTCCTTGTGGAGGCCATGCGCGGAGGAAGACCATATCTGCGGTGCGATGCGCCGCTTGTCGTTCATAACAGAGACCGGAGCTACACGGATGAGATTCTGAAAATCTACGGACGGAAATGAGGACATATGGCTGGAACATTGTATCTGGTCGGTACACCGATCGGAAATCTTGAGGATATCAGTGAGCGGGCGCTGCGGACGCTCCGGGAGGTCGATCTGATCGCCTGCGAGGACACGCGGACATCCGGAAATCTCCTCAGGCATTTCGGCATCACGACACCGACGACGAGCTACCATAAATTCAATGAGGAAGAAAAGGGCGATGAGCTGATCGGCCGTCTGCTCGGCGGCACGGATATCGCGCTGATCACCGATGCGGGCATGCCCGCAATCTCAGATCCCGGCGAATCTCTTGTCAGAAAATGCCATGAAAACGGTGTTGTCGTGACGGCGGCGCCGGGACCGACAGCGGTCACGACGGCACTCGCGCTGTCCGGGAGAGCGACGAGGCGGTTTGCATTTGAAGGCTTTCTTCCGCAGGAAAATAAAGAGAAGGCGTATGTGCTCGGTGAGCTGAAGCGGGAGACCCGCACGATTGTCCTCTATGAGGCTCCGCACAGGCTGCTGAAGACGCTGCGTGAGCTTGAGGAGACACTTGGCGGGGACAGAGGCATTACGGTGACCCGCGAGCTGACGAAAAAGTTCGAGACAGTGACGCCGACGACAATCGCGGAGGCAGTCGCAGAGGCGGAGCTTACGCCGCCGCGCGGCGAGTATGTGCTTGTCATTGATGGAAAGTCAAGGGAAGAGATGGCTGCGGAACAGGCTGCGAGGTGGGAGACGATGGATATTCCGTCTCATGTCGCCATGTATGAGGCGCAGGGCATGAGCCGGAAGGACGCGATGAAGGCTGCCGCGAAGGACCGCGGCGTGTCGAGACGCGATATTTACCAGGCTCTGCTCGGCAGTGAACATAACGAGGCTGACTAAGCCGGAAGAACAGACAAAGAGACTGCCGCACCGGAAACCTGTGCGGCAGTCTCTTTGATCCCATGCATTTTCATATCCTGCCCGGATGTTCCGATCAAGGACGGGGAGTGACTTAATTCTCCACATAGCCGAGCCGGACGAGATAATCCTCAATCAGGCCGGTTGTTCCCTCAATGCCGAGCTTTGAGCTGTCGAGCATGAGGTCCATATCCTCTGTGGAGCCCCATTTCTTGTCCGTGTAGAACTGATAGTAGGAGCGTCTTGCCTTGTCTGTGCGGCGGACGATTTTCTCGGCTGCCAGTGAATCCTCGATTTTCTCGATCGACATGATCCGCTTGATCCTGTCATTCTTCGGGGCATAAATGAAGATACTGACGACGTCGTCATACTTGCGCAGAACGTCATTTGCGCAGCGTCCGACGAAAATCGCGGAGCCCTTGTCTGCCTGTTCCTTGATGATATCAGCCTGCGCGAGGAAAAGCCGCTCGGAGATAGCACCCGTATCCAGTCCGTATGGAGAGTACGGATCAAAGAACGGATTGGAGAGCCGTTCATCGGACGAGGTCAGAGCGTCTTCATCATACCCGTTTTTCTTGGCGATGATGGCGATCATGTTCTTGTCAAATACAGGGATGTTCAGATCCCGGCCGAGACCCTCGGCAATTGCGCGTCCGCCGCTTCCGTATTCACGGCCGACCGTAATCAGGACCTTCTTTAAGAGCTTCATACGAATGCCTCCTTTCAAAAGATTCGTCAGAAATCCGCACCGGGCGGAAATCTCTTCTGATAGTTACATATTATCATAAAATGTGGGAAATAGAAGAGAAAAATTAGTAAAATCTGATGAATACAGGGCAGCGGCTATTTCGGTTTTCATACAGAAATGCTATACTGAAGACCGGTTTTAATGAGAATCTCTGAAGGCGCGGATTTCCATGATGAATTCCGCGCCGTATTTTATACAGTTAGGAATGCCGGCGCCCTCTATGATGAGAAGGTCCGTCATCGTGACGGGCCGGGACGCTGCCATGTCGTGGAGCGTCTGGTCTGAAAAAATTTTGTACGGGAGCTTCCCATGTTCCTTCGCGATGCGCAGGCGAAGCGCGACGAGATCGGTGTACAGCTCGCGTGACTCTACGCCGGGAACGAGCGGGTCCGGAAACGGGCCTGTTCCGAGGCAGATCGAGCAGTTTCCGCAGTACTCCGGCGCGCGCTGGCCGAAGTAGGCGAGAAGATTTCTGCGCAGGCAGGTCTTCGAGCCTGCGTAGAGACGCATGGCGGACAGCTTTCTTCGCATGATGATCCGGAGCTCCGGATTCTTTGTGCGGCTGATGAAGAAACGGCAGATTGTCACGTCGCGCGGAGAAAAGAGAAGGACGCAGTCGGACGGAAGACCGTCTCTTCCTGCCCGGCCGGCCTCCTGGTAATAGCTCTCGGGATCTGCCGGCATGTTGTAGTGGATCACAAAGCGGACATCCGGCTTGTCGATCCCCATGCCGAAGGCGTTTGTCGCGACAATGAGCGGAATTTCGCCGCGGATCCACTGACTCTGGTTCTGCGCGCGCTCCTCGGGGGAAAGTCCGCCGTGATAGCGAACGGCATGGAAGCCCTGCCGGTTCAGCTTCTTCGTGACCGACTCGACGCTTGTCCGTGTCAGGCAGTAAATGATCCCGCAGGTCCCGCGGTATTTTCTGAGGAGGCCGGTGAGCTCCGTCCATTTGTCGCGCGGATGCAGGACCTCGTAGTAGAGATTTGGCCGGTCAAAGCCCGTTGTCAGGATATATGGGTTTCTGAGTCCGGTAAATGTTATAATATCATCACGAACTTCGGGAGATGCCGTTGCGGTGAAGGCCGCGACGTGCGGTCTCACCGGCAGCATCTCGATGAAATCGCGGATCCGGAGATAGGCAGGTCTGAATTCCTGCCCCCACTGGGACACGCAGTGTGCTTCGTCTATGCAGACAAATGAAATGCGCACCCTGCGGGCGAGCGCCTGAAGGTCCGGTGTCCACAGGCGTTCCGGGGACAGGTACAGGATGCGGACACGTCCCGCGCGGACATCGGAGAGGATGCTCATTTTCTCAGACGTGCCGATGGCGGAGCTGATGGCGCGGGCGCATATGCCCCGGCGCCTTAACGCGGCGACCTGGTCGTCCATGAGCGAGATCAGCGGAGAAAGAACGAGCGTGAGCCCGGACATGGCGAGCGCAGGAACCTGATAGCAGATGGATTTTCCTCCGCCCGTCGGCATAATGCCGAGCGTATCGCGGCCGGAGAGAATTGCATCGATGAGCTCGTCCTGACCGGGACGGAATGAACTGTAGCCGAAGACATCATGTAATATGCGTGTTTTCTGATCCATAGGGACTCCTTTGCAGGGCTTGTATATGTGGTGGAAACGAAACATCAAAAAGACCGATGTGAAGGTCTTGCAAACTGAATATGAGACTGAGGCGGGTTCCGTACAGGGAGCGGGCAGCTCCGCCTCGAAGGGTCGTATCCGGAGACTGCTGCAGAGATTTCTGAGGCGGCTTCCTCCGGCGGAAAGGCTCGCGCATATGGCTGTGTTTCTTGCTGTCACGCTGCTTCTTCTGTGGTACCTCGGGGATGCGTTCATTTTCCGCGGGATGGAGGAGCCAAAGACGAGATACAGGGACACGAACCGCACGCCGGCGTTTTATCAGACGGAACAGGAGATGAAGCAGGCGCTGTCTGTCCGGTTTCCGGATCTTGCGAAGGATGTGAAGAAGACCTATGTGATCCCCGGCATGAAGGCGACGAAGTCGATTGTCGGTAATTTCCATGCGACATCGATGTGCACGTCTATGACGCCGCAGGGGATGTGCGTGACGGAAAAGTATGTGTTCATTTCCGCATACTGCCACACGCACCGGCATGATTCCGTCCTTTACATGCTTGACAGGGAGACTGGAAAATACATCAAGACGATTGTGCTCGCCAGCAAGGCGCATGTCGGCGGAATGGCCTATGACCCTGTGAACCGGAACGTCTGGGTTTCGGGAGGCACGGAGGGCGCGGCGAAGGCTGTCTGCTACTCGCTGGAGGACCTGGAAAATTATGACATAAACAGCAAGGTAGCGGTGAGCGCGAAGTACAACTATACGCTTGCGACGATCACGCGGAGCTCCTACATGAGCTACACGGACGGCGCGCTGCTGGTCGGCTATTTCTCGGGCGGCATGTCCGATCTCGAGCGGTTCAATCTGACGGAGCAGGGAGGTCTCAACGCGCAGATCTACGTGGATTACGATTCTGTTCACGAGAGCGTGTCGGCAGATTTCAACGCCTATACGCCGGGAGAGATCCAGTCGGTGGCCGCGTCTGACCCGTACATTCTTCTGTCGAGGTCGGTCGGTATCATGAATTCATCTCTGCAGATCTACCGGAATACGGATGTCGTCGACACATTCTCCGAGCGCGACGCGGCGAAAATTATCAGCTTCCCGCAGAAGCTCGAGCAGATCTATCCGTACGACGGGCAGCTCTACTGCCTGTTCGAGTCGGCCGCCTATGCCTACCGCACGCAGCCGGCGCTGAAGATCGACCGCGTGCTTGTGTTTGACCTCGATGATATGGTGCCGAGTGCGGATGATGCGGTGAACGGGAAGGATGATCTTCTGCAGAAGGTCACAAAACTCGTCAAATGGCCGTGGAATACGGACAGCAGCTCGGAATCGGATGTTGTCCGGTGGCCGTGGGATACGGACAGTGGCGCAGACTCAGACGGCGTCATCTCGGGAACAGACAGCGGTGCGGAGAGCGCCGCATCTCAGACAGAAAGTACCGGATCCGGCACGGAGAGTGTTGAGACACTGGCCGGGTACGTACCCACTGCTCACGCCAAGTAATCCGTATCGATATGGATGTGGCAGTGAAAGCGCTGGTTGATTTTACTCATCTTATCCTGGATATCGAAGAGGACAGCCGCGCGCTTTTCTTCAGTATAGTCGAACGGCACGATGATATCAAAGACCAGATTGATATGATGGGTACCATCGATGATACGGAAATCGTGGAACGTAATCCGCGGGTCGATGCTCCGGAGCACCTGCTTCAGCTTTGAGCTGATCTCCGTGACGCGCGGATCGCGGACGGCGACCGGGTCGCAGTGGACGGTCAGAAGTACGCCGAGCTCGGAGGATACCTTCCGCTCCGCTCCGTCGACGATCGTGTGCGCATTCTCGAGGCTCATCGTGTCGGGAACCTCCGCATGGATTGATGCGATCGTGCGGTTCGGCCCGTAGCTGTGCATGATGAGGTCATGGGAGCCGATGATGCCGTCTGTCGAATCGACGATGTCCGTGATCTGCTTTGCGAGGGCTGCATTTTCCGGCTCGCCGATCAGAGGCTCGATCGTCTTTTTCGCGATGGAGAAGCCTGAGAGCATGACAAATGCAGATACGACGAGACCCGCGATTCCATCGATATGGACCGGAAAGAGATGCTCGATGATAATGACGGCGATGGTCACGGATGTGACGATGCAGTCATTCCGCGCGTCCGTGGACGTCGCGGTCAGGAGCTGCGAGCCGATGCGCGTGCCGATTTTCCTGTAGAAGACGGCCATCCAGAGCTTCACAAGGACCGTCATGCAGAGAATGATAAGCGAGACCACCGTGAATTCCGTGCTCTCCGGGTGAAGAATTTTCGCCGCGGAGGACTTGAGGCTCTCGAAGCCGACCTCGATGATGACAATCGCGACGATGAGCGCGGAGATGTATTCGATGCGGCCGTGGCCGAACGGATGGTTCTTATCGGCCGGCTGGCTTGCGAGCTTTGATCCGATGAGCGCGATGATGTTGCTCGACGCGTCAGAGAGGTTGTTGAAGGAATCGGCGATGACAGACACGGATGCCGTGACGATGCCGGTGAACAATTTGAGAAGGAACAGGCAGACGTTGAGAATGATGCCTGTGAGTCCGGCGAGCCGGCTGTATCCGAGACGGACAGAGGTATCTGTCACCTCGTCCGGATTTTTTACAAATTTTCTGATCAGAAATTCAGTCATAGGAACACCCCCGTACAGGGAACCTTATGCAAATGGCCCTGATTAGTCAACGGCAATTCCCGTTAGCGGTTTGATTTTCGTGGACACGCGAAAAATGAGATGCTATAGTGTAGAACGAAGTTCAGGCCGGCGGACACGTGAGGTCCGGCCGGTGCGTGAAAAAGCAGGCCGGTGCGCAGACCATGTCAGGCGGGCCGGATGTAGGGGCGGAAAGAGTATGCGCGATTCCAAGGGTGGGATGCGCTTTTCGCCGAAGGAGGAAGAGTATGAGACCGACAAATCTGACGCTGATGACAGATCTTTACGAGCTGACCATGATGCAGGGATATTTCAGAAACCCGACGGACCAGGTCGTTGTATTTGACGCGTTCTACCGGACAAATCCGTACAACGGCGGGTACGCGATCGCCTGCGGTCTGGACCAGGTCATCGAGTACATCAAGAACCTGCATTTTACATATGAGGATATCCAGTACCTGAAGACGCTGAACCTGTTTGACGATGAATTCCTCGACTACCTGTCTGGCTTTCATTTTACGGGAGATATCTGGGCGATCCCGGAAGGCACGGTCATGTTCCCGAGAGAGCCGATGCTCAAGGTCATCGCGCCGATCATGGAGGCGCAGCTGATTGAGCCGGCTGTCCTCAACATTCTCAATCACCAGTCCCTGATCGCGACAAAGGCGTCCCGCGTCTGCTACGCGGCGAAAGGCGACGGCATCATGGAATTCGGTCTGCGTCGTGCCCAGGGCCCTGACGCGGGCATTTACGGCGCGCGTGCGGCTGTCATCGGCGGCTGCATCGGCACGTCCGTTGTGCTGACCGGCGAGATGTTCGGTGTGCCTGTACTCGGCACGCATGCGCACAGCTGGATCATGAGCTTTCCGTCGGAGTACGAGGCGTTCCGCGCGTACGCGAAGGTGTTCCCGAACAACTGCATCCTGCTCGTCGATACGTATGATGTGCTCGACTCCGGTGTTCCGAACGCAATCCGCGTCTTCAGGGAAATGAAGGAAGCCGGCATTCCGCTGAAGCATTACGGCATCCGCATCGACTCCGGCGATCTCGCGTACCTCTCCAAGAAGGCGTACAAGATGCTCGCGGACGCAGGCTTTGCGGACGCGACGATCTGCGCTTCCTCGGACCTTGATGAGTTCCTCATCCAGTCCCTGAAGGAGCAGGGTGCGAAGATCAATTCCTGGGGCGTCGGCACGGCGCTGATCACATCGAAGGGTCATTCGTCCTTCGGCGGCGTCTACAAGCTCGCTGCAGTCAAGAACAAGGGCGATAAGGAATTCACGCCGAAGATCAAGCTCTCCGAGAACACGGAGAAGATCACGAACCCGGGCAACAAGAAGATCTACCGGATTTACGACAAGGAATCCGGAAAGATCAGGGCGGATCTCATTTGCCTTGAGGAGGAGACGTTTAGCGAGGATCAGGACCTTGTGATCTTTGATCCGGTCGAGACCTGGAAGAAGACGAGAATCAAGGCGGGGACGTTTACGCTCCGTGAGGTACTGGTTCCGGTCTTTAAGGACGGGACATGCGTCTATGCGGACAAGTCGACGACCATGGAGATCAGAGACCGCTGCCAGAGAGAGCTGAATACGCTCTGGGATGAGTCGAGACGGTTCGTCAACCCTCACCAGATGTACGTCGATCTCTCCGACAAGCTGTTTAAAATGAAGAGCCAGCTGCTCGATGAGATGGGCAACGAGAGCATCAGAAAGTGAATTTTGTTTTACCGGAAGGATAGTTAATTGATGAGGATCAGAAAATTAAAAGCTCTTACAGCGGCAGTTCTTGTGGTGCTGTTCGTGCTCTGGGGACCGGAGAGCGCATACGCCACAGTGACGAACGCAGACGCGTTCAACGATATTGCCTGGACGGAGGTCTTTTCTGATCCTCTTCAGAGCACAAAGGGCGTCGTCCAGTCGATGTGCGCGACAGAAGACTATATCATTACTATTGAGAATACGTCCAGCGGAAACACAGAGCCAGACACCGTGTCCGCGTACTACAAGAATACGACTGACGCAAACGGCAACCCGGTCACGCAGTACAGCCTCGCAAAGCGCGTTAAAGACACAGACTGGGAGCACGGCAACGGCATGGCCTACGATCCGCGTACAAAGCTGATCTATGTCGCTCCGTACAGCAATCTCACGGCGTCGAACCGCGGCGTTTTGTTTGTCATGGATCCGAATACGCTTGAGAAGGTGAACACGATTCACATCTCGGACAGCTGGAACGTGCTCGGCATCGCCTATGTCGAGAAGAGCGACCAGTTTGTGATTCTGACGAATTCGGAGGGCGGATACGACCTTCGTCTCTATGACTCTTCATTTTCCCAGTACACGGATTTCGGGACTATGCAGACGGACGGCGCAGTGAACTTTCAGGATATCTGCGTCACAGGCGATTTTGTTCTGCTGCAGCCGCTCGGCATCAAGGATGGCAATTATCTCCGCGTCTTTTCCATGTCGCAGCGAAAAATTGTCGCAAATGTAAAGCTCTCCTATACGGTCAGCAATGTAAAGACCGCGGAGCCGGAGGACATCGCCGAGATCTCGCCGGGCGTCTTCCTCATGAGCGTCACGGAGAACCACACGGACGGCTCGACGGTTAACCATTTTTATGAGACGGTTTTAAAGACCGGATGCTCAGTCACGGCGAGCGCGACAGGCGGCAGCGTGTCACTTGCGGGAACGACGCCTGAGGGCGCGGCGATTACGGATTTCACCGATGTCGAGGAGGGAAGCACAATCACGGTCACGTTCCAGCCGGACGCGGGAAATGTTATTTCCTCGCTGATCATCAACGGTCAGGGCGAGGAGGTCACGGAGGACGAGAGCTCATACACGATCAGCAACATCACCGGCAACATCGTGCTCAGCGCGGGCTTTGATCTGCCTGATGTGGAGACGGATGCGGGAAGCGCAGTGACGGAGGGAAGCCTCTCCATGCCGGATTCCGAGACGACGGCCGGCGCGGACACGCTCTCAATTCCGGAATCGGATGCGGCGGCGCAGATGGCGGGCTCGTCGACCGTCAGCACGCCGGATTCTGACTCTGACGTCTCGTCGGTCAGTGCGGCTGTGACGGAAAATGAAGGCAGCGGCAGCACGTCTGACCCGGATGTAACCGTCGAGAGACTGCAGCTCGGGGCCAGAGGCGGCCGGATCCTCGCCGTCTTGGCGGTGGCCGCGGCATGCTTTGCCTGTGTGCTTATACGGCTTCATGTCGTCCGCGCGAAAAAGCAGCGGGAGTATGTCCGGAGACGGCACGAGCACGACGTGCAGGGTGAGGAGTAATTGCAAAAATTTGAAAAAAGGGCTTGCATTTGGCAGAGGGGCACGCTATAATAACATTCGTCTTGAAAATTGGGCTATCGCCAAATGGTAAGGCAACGGACTCTGACTCCGTCATTTGAAGGTTCGAATCCTCCTAGCCCAGCGAACAGGAAGCTCCAGACGAAATGTCTGGAGCTTTTCTTTTTACTGCATAAGTTCCGGTCGAATGGCAGCACAGCCATCCGTCGGACTTATCTATAATTGTTGAGAGTATATAATCTGGAGGAAGGAAAAACCATGTACGAATTTACTTCAAAGGTGCGCTACTCGGAGATCGGTCCGGACGCGCGCATGACGCTCCGCGGCATTGTGACCCGGATGCAGGATGCCGCCGTCTTTCACTCGGACATGATCGGTCAGGGGCCGGCCGTGTGGGAGAAACACCAGAAAATCTGGATGATCATTTCCTGGCAGATTCTCGTCCATGAGCGTCCGCTCTTCGGAACGAATGTGACGACGCGTACATGGACCTATGCATTCCGCGGCTTCAACGGCTTCCGGAATTTCGTCATGGAAGATGAGAGTGGAAAGAGACTTGCGGAGGCGAACACGCAGTGGGTCTACTTTGACGCGAGGGAGCAGCGCCCCGCGCGGATTCCGAAGGAGCAGATCGCGGAGTATGGAATCGAAGAGGAACTCTTCATCCCGGATAAGGCGCCGAGGCGGATTCCGATTCCGGAGGACGGTGCGGAGGGCGTTGTCCGCGAGGAGATGCAGCCGTTCGAGATTCAGATCAGCAGCATTGACACAAATCGCCACGTCAACAATCTCGCCTACATCGATATGGCCGATAATTGTCTGCCGCTCGGAACGAAGGTGAAGGAGCTCCGCGTCGAGTATATGAAGCAGGCACGGCTCGGGGACACGATCACGCCGGTGACGTATCGGACAGACCGGTATTTTATGGTATGTCTCAATGACGCGCAGGGAAGCCCGTGCGCGATCATCCAGTTTATGATATGATAATTATTCAGCACCCCTTGGAGAATTGAAAAGATGGAGGGAGAGCTTGCTCGCCCGAAATCTTTTTAATTCTCCGAGGGGCGGGCAAGCGGCGAAGCCGCTCTGCCCGCCCACAACGAGGAACGCGAAGCGTTCCGAGTCTGGGGGTGCTGAATAGCTACGATTGTGATATGGTATTATTATCCATATTAATTAGCTGAGCACTCCGGGAGAGACCGGAGAGAATGGATTATTAATGGAAATAGGTGTAAGGAAAACATTCGTGATCGTCAGTGTCAGGGACCACGGCGCATATCTCGGCGAGTCGAGGGATGCGGGGCCGGAGGACCGCGTGCTGCTGCCGGCCAGGCAGGTGCCGGAGGGAGCAAAGCCGGGCGCTGAAGTAGAGGCCTTCATTTACCGGGACTCATCGGACCGTCTGATCGCGACGACGGCGGAGCCGAAGATCAGGCTCCATGAGACGGCGGACCTTGTTGTCCGCGAGACGACGAGAATCGGTGCATTTCTCGACTGGGGACTTGAGAAGGATCTGCTTCTTCCGTTCCATGAACAGACAAGGCGCGTCAGTGCGGGAGATAGCGTGCTCGTGGCCCTCTACGTCGATAAGACGGGACGGCTCGCGGCGACCATGAAGGTCTATCCGTATCTTCGCTGCGATTCCCCGTACAAGAAGGGCGATCTGGTCAAGGGCGTTGTCTATCAGATTGCGGAGAATTTCGGTGCATTTGTCGCTGTGGACCACAAGTATTCGGGAATGATTCCGAAGAGAGAGGATCCGCATGTCTCTGTCGGCGATGAGCCGGAGCTTCACGTGACGGGAGTCAAGCCGGACGGAAAGCTCGACCTCTCGCTCCGCGGCAAGGCGTATGAGCAGATCAATCCCGATGCGGAGGCAGTCCTCAGCGTCATTGAAAATGAATACAGCGGCCGCCTTCCGTTCGACGACAAGGCCGATCCGGACAGAATCCGCGATGTCTTCGGGATCTCGAAGGCGGCATTCAAGCGCGCTGTCGGGCATCTCTACAAGATGCGTAGGGTCAATATCTCCGGCGGAGAGATCACAGTCACGAAGTCAGACAACAGGTAACGGAGGATTATGAACATGGGTTCAATTCTTACTCAGCTCAGCAGCCTTGAGACGGCACTGACCGGTCTCGACACGGCACCGAAGGCACTGCTGCTTGCAGTCGGCCTTCTGATCGCGCTGATTTACTGCTTCAGCGGCTACAGCAGCGTAAAGGCAATCGGAGCGCTCTTCGGCTTTGTCTTCGGTCTTGCCATCGGCTTTATCATCGTAGATGTAGCGGGACTTTCCTCGCCTCTTGATATTGCGGTTCCCGCGATCTGCGGCATCATCATGGCGGCAATCTCATTCTTCATGTTCAAGCTGGCCGTCTTCTTCGCGGTTGCGTGCGCGGGCGTATGGCTTGTGAAGGAAGCGCTCTCGTATTATCCGGCGCTGTCGGATGATGCGACAAAGACTCTGATCGCCATGTGCGCGGGTGTCGCGATCGGCGTGATCGGTGTCCTTACGATGCGTCATTTCATCATTATCATAACGTCCATCTTCGGCGGAATTGCATTTTCAAAGCTGATTTTCGACAACATTGTGCTGATTACATGGGATTCGCAGGTGGGAACCGTACTCCGGATCCTGCTCGCAGCCGGGCTGGCGATCGCCGGTATGGTTCATCAGTTCAGGACAACAGGAAAGTAAAAGGGTTATATGGCGTTTGTACATCTTCATGTCCACACGGAGTATTCCCTGCTGGACGGATCAAACAAAATAAAAGAATATGTCGCTAGAGTGAAGGAGCTTGGCATGACGGCCGCGGCCATTACGGACCACGGCGTCATGTACGGCTGCATGGACTTCTACAAGGAATGCCTCGCACAGGGAATCAAACCGATTCTCGGGTGCGAGGTTTATGTATCTCCGGGGAGCCGTTTTGACAAGGAGCCGGGAACGACGGACGACAGATATTATCATCTTGTGCTGCTCGCCGAGACGACAGAGGGATATTACAACCTCTGCAAGATCGTGTCGGCCGGCTTCACGGAGGGCTTCTACTACAAGCCGCGTGTCGACCGCGAGATCCTCGCGAAGTACCACGAGGGAATCATTGCGCTCTCCGCGTGCCTTGCGGGCGAGATTCCGCGGCACATCTCGATGGGCGACTACCAGGGGGCAGTCCGCGCGGCGAAGGACCTCTCCGCCATCTTCGGGCCGGACCATTTCTATCTCGAGCTTCAGGACCATGGCATTCCGGAGCAGCGCCATGTCGATCAGCAGCTGATCCGCATGCACGAGGAGACAGGCCTTCCGCTCGTCTGCACAAATGACGTCCACTACACGCGCGCCGAGGACTGGGAGGCTCACGACGTGCTTCTGTGCATTCAGACGCAGAAGAAGGTCCAGGATGAGGACCGTATGCGCTACGAGGGCGGCCAGTACTATGTGAAGAGCGAGCAGGAAATGAGAGACCTCTTCTCGTATGTCCCGGAGGCCTGCGATAACACGGCGAAAATCGCCGACCGCTGCCGCGTGGAGATCGTCTTCGGCGAGCGGAAGATCCCGAAGTACGATGTCCCCGGAGGCCTTACGTCCTGGGAATATCTGAAGCAGCTCTGCGAGGAGGGCTTCGCCGAGCGCTATCCGGACGCGAAGCCGGAGGTGCGGGATCGGCTTAACTACGAGCTCGGCACCATAAAGAGCATGGGATTTGTCGATTATTTCCTGATAGTCTGGGATTACGTGCATTTTGCAAAATCGCACGGCATCATCGTGGGACCGGGAAGAGGCTCGGCGGCCGGCTCCATCGTATCGTACTGCCTCGGCATCACGGAGCTCGACCCGCTGAAGTATGATCTCATTTTCGAGCGGTTCCTGAATCCGGAGCGTGTCACGATGCCCGATATCGACGTCGACTTCTGCTTCGAGCGGCGCCAGGAGGTCATCGACTACGTCGTGCAGAAGTACGGCCGTGACCGCGTCGTGCAGATTGTCACATTTGGCACGATGGCGGCCCGCGGCGTCATCCGCGACGTCGGCCGCGCGCTCGATCTGCCGTACTCCGAGTGCGACCGCATCGCGAAGATGATCCCGAAGGAGCTGAACATTACGCTCGACAAGGCGCTCGAGGAGAATCCCGATTTCCGCAAGGAATATCAGGAAAATGAACAGACCAGAAGCCTCATCGATATGTGCCGGAAGCTCGAGGGACTGCCGCGGAACACGTCCATGCACGCGGCCGGTGTCGTCATCAGCGGCCGGCCCGTCGTCGACTATGTGCCGCTCTCCCGCGCGCAGGACGGCTCGATCACAACACAGTACACGATGACGACGCTCGAGGAGCTCGGCCTTCTCAAGATGGACTTCCTCGGCCTTCGCACGCTGACCGTGCTGCAGAACGCCGAGAAGCTCATCAACCGGACAAGGCCGGAGGGAGACAAGCTTGACCTCCGGAAGATCGACCTGAATGACCCGAAGGTCATGGAAATGATCGGAAAGGGCAAATGCGAGGGCGTCTTCCAGCTTGAGTCATCGGGCATGAAGGCATTCATGAAGGAGCTGAAGCCCGGGACGTTCGAGGATATCATCGCGGGAATCGCGCTCTATCGCCCGGGCCCGATGGACTTTATTCCGAAGTATATCGAGGGCAAGCAGCATCCGGAGCGCGTCCGCTACGACTGCCCGCAGATGGAGCCGATCCTGAAGTCGACGTACGGCTGCATCGTCTACCAGGAGCAGGTCATGCAGATCGTCCGCGATCTCGCCGGCTATTCGATGGGACGGTCCGATCTGGTCCGCCGCGCGATGTCGAAGAAGAAGGCGAAGGTCATGGCGGAGGAGCGCCAGAAGTTCATTTACGGCGATCCGGAATCAAATGTCCCCGGCTGCATCGCAAACGGGATCAGCGAGGAGGTCGCGGGCCATATCTACGATGAGATGACGGACTTCGCGAAGTACGCGTTCAACAAGTCGCACGCGGCGGCATATGCCGTTGTCACGATGCAGACGGCGTACCTGAAGTGCTACTATCCGGTCGAGTATATGGCGGCGCTCATGACGTCTGTCATCGACAACCCCGGAAAATGCGCGGAATATCTGATGCACTGCCGCGCGAGCGGCATAAAGATCCTGCCTCCGTCCGTCAACAAGGGAGAGGGACGTTTTACGGCCGAGCGCGTGGAGGAAGTTTCTGGGAAAATCGCAGGAGACTCATCTCTTTCGGGAAGCAATGCGATTCGCTGCGGCATGTACGCGATCAAGTCTGTCGGCCGAGGCGTCATCGATGCACTCGTCGAGGAGAGAAAGAAGGGCGGCCCGTACACGTCGATCCGTGATTTCATCACGCGGACTTACGGAAAGGACATGAATAAGCGGGCAATCGAGAACCTGATCAAGGCCGGCGCGCTCGACTGCCTCGGCGGCACGAGAAAGCAGCTGATGCAGGTCTATCCGGGCGTCCTCGATCAGGCGGCCTACGACAGCAAGGAGAGCATCACGGGGCAGATGTCCCTGTTTGACTTCATGGCGCCGGAGGAGAAGAAGGCGCAGGAGATCGCGCTTCCGAATGTCGGCGAGTTCGGCCGGGAGCAGCTGCTTGCATTTGAAAAGGAGGTGCTCGGGATTTATCTCTCGGGCCATCCGCTCGAGGAGTACATGGACGTCTTGAAGAGCCGCGCAACCTGTGTGACGACGGACTTTGCGCTCGATGAGGAGACGGGAACGTCGAAATTCGGCCTCATGGAAATGCAGGGCGGCGATGCGTCGGGGCGCGGCATCCGCGCGACGCTCGGCGGCATGATTGTCGGGAAGACGGTCAAATACACGAAGAACAACCAGGCGATGGCATTTCTCACGATCGAGGATCTCGTCGGAACGGCGGAGGTCATTGTGTTCCCGAAGAGCTACGAGATGTACAGGGACTACATGAATGAGGAGGAGAAGGTCTTCGTGGAGGGACGCGTCTCCGTCGAGGACGACCGGCCGTCGAAGCTGATTCTCGAGAGAATCACGCGGTTCAGCGATATTCCGAAGGAGCTGTGGATTGCATTTCCGTCGAAGGACGCGTACCTCGCGAAGGCGGATGAGGTCCGGAGTCTTGTGAACGCGGGCGGCGGCATCGACGGGGTGTTCATTTTCCTGCGGAACACGAAGCAGTACATGAAGCTTCCGGGCACGGTCTCCGTCACGCCGGAGACACTGGCTGTCTTCCGCGAGGAATTCGGGGAGAAGAACGTGAGCTCGCGCGTGAGCCCTGTGCCGCGGGAGCGGAGACGCAGGTAAAGGCGCGATGTGGAATGGCGCGGAGCGCCAGCGATATCAGGGCGGTATCGGGCAGACTCCGTCCTCCTCAGCTTCCCTTCGCCGCTGACACAGCGGCTCAGGGTGATCTTCGGACTCCTCCGTATAACGCCCTCACCGCTCCTGATATCGCTGCCCGCTTCCGCGCCTTCTCTACGCGTGCGGCAGCCGGGCAGTGTGACTGGGGTGCAGAATAGTATATCGATTTCAGAAAAACTTCACGCGTTGGTTCAAACGAGTTGAAAAATGAGTCCGCATGAACTAGAATAAGATCAGTATTGTAAATATGAACCCGAGCGGAGGGTAGAAAAAATGGCAGAAAATAAAATCCATACAATTGGTGTCCTCACATCAGGAGGCGATGCGCCGGGAATGAACGCGGCGATCCGTGCCGTTGTCAGAAGAGGTCTTGCGAAGGGTCTCAAGGTCTACGGCATCCACAGAGGCTATGACGGTCTCATGGAGGAGGACCTTGTCGAGATGCACGCCCAGGATGTATCTGATACAATCGAGCGCGGCGGCACGATCCTCTATACGGCGCGCTGTGCGGAAATGAGAACCGAAGAAGGCCAGAAACACGCGGCTGATACCTGCAATAAATACGGCATCGAAGGCCTCGTCGTCATCGGCGGTGACGGTTCCTACCGCGGCGCCGAGAAGCTCGCGGCACACGGCATCAATGTCATCGGACTTCCGGGCACGATCGATCTTGATATCGCCTGCACGGAGTACACAATCGGATTTGATACGGCTGTCAACACAGCTATGGAAGCAATCGATAAGGTCCGCGATACATCCACATCTCATGAGAGATGCTCGATCATCGAGGTTATGGGCCGCAGCGCCGGCTACCTCGCTCTGTGGTGCGGCATCGCAAACGGCGCGGAGGATGTTCTTCTTCCGGAGAAGTACGACTACGATGAGCAGAAGCTGATCGACAACATCATCGACAGCCGCCGCAGAGGCAAGAAGCATCATATCATCGTCAACGCTGAGGGTGTCGGTCACTCCGCTTCCATGGCGAGACGAATCGAGGCTGCGACAGGCATCGAGACTCGTGCGACGATTCTCGGCCATATGCAGCGCGGCGGTTCTCCGACAGCGAAGGACCGTGTCTATGCGTCCATCATGGGCTGCATGGCAGTCGATCTTCTGTGCGAAGGCAAGACAAAGCGTGTCGTCGGCTACAGAAACGGCCAGTTCCAGGATTTCGACATCGAGGAGGCTCTCGCTATGACGAAGGGCATCGATGAGTATCAGTGGGAGGTCTGCCAGTCTCTGTCCCACAACTACACGAAGGCTGACAGGAAAAAGGTTCTGAAGGACGAGAGTCTGTAAGGAAGCCGTGTCGGTACTGCCCGAAACAGGAGACAGTCTTTGCTATCATTTAAAGAAATCAGACAATTAGAGAAACAAAAAAAGGCCCGCGATTCGCTGGGCCTTTTTGTAACAGAAGGAAGAAAGCTGTTCGAGGAGGCTCCGCGGGAGCTCATCCGCGAGGTGCTTGTCTCGCGGCGCTATGAGCAGCAGCATCCGGAGGTCCGGGAGCAGATCCCGGACGGAGCGGACGTGGTGTTCGACATCGAGGACAGCCGGTTCGCGTCGGTCTCCGACACGAAGACGCCGCAGGGCATTCTGACGGTCGTCGAGAAGCCATCCTTCAGAAATCCGGTGACAGATGACTTCGAATCGAAGCCTCATGAGACCGGGGAGGCGTCATCGCCGCTCTATCTCATCTTAGAGAACCTGCAGGACCCGGGAAATGCGGGAACCATCATCCGGACGGCCGAGGCCGCGGGTGTCACGGCTGTGTTTATCACAGAGGGCTCCGTCGATCTCTACGCGCCGAAGACGATCCGCTCGACGATGGGGTCGATCTACAGGGTGCCTCATTTTCTGACAGGAGACGCCGTCACACTGATCAGGAAGATGCACAAAAACGGCGTCACGAGCTTTGCGGCGCATCTGCGCGGAGACCGGGCCTACACGGCGTGCGATTTCAGATCGCCGGCGGCAATCGTGATCGGAAATGAGGGAAACGGCATCACGGACGAGACGGCGGACGCCTGCAGCGTGCTCATGAAGATCCCGATGAAGGGAAGAGTCGAGTCGCTGAACGCGGCGATGGCCGCGGGCATACTGATGTACGAGGCCGCGCGGCAGCGGGGATGAGGCTGCATAAGGCCGTCAGCCCTGCGTGAGAACAGATTGCGGCGGGGCCGGGCCTCATGGAGGCAAGTGCATGGCCGTCAGCCCTGCACGGGAACAGATGACAGACAGAACTATGCGGCGGGACATGTGCCTGCCGCGGACACTGACAGAAAGAACAGGGAGAGCACATGGGAATCAAAGAAGAATTAGTCGGACGCGATTTTCTCACACTGAAGGACTTTACGGAGGATGAGATCATCTACTTTCTTGATCTCGCTGAGGAGCTGAAGAGAAAGAAGCACAACCACGAGCTGCATGACACGCTGAGAGGCCGCAACGTGGCTCTCATTTTCGAGAAGACGAGCACACGCACGCGCTGCTCCTTCGAGGTGGCCGCTCACGATCTCGGCATGGGCACGACCTTCCTTGACCCGAAGGCTTCCCAGATCGGCAAGAAGGAGAGCATCGAGGATACGGCGCGCGTGCTGACCCGTATGTTCGACGGCATCGAGTACCGCGGCTTCGGCCAGGAGATCGTCGAGGAGCTCGCAAAGAACGCGACAGTCCCTGTCTGGAACGGTCTGACAAATGAATACCACCCGACGCAGATGCTTGCCGACGCGCTGACGATCCGCGAGCACTTCGGAAAGCTGAAGGGCCTGACGCTCGCATACATGGGCGATGCCCGCTACAACATGGGCAATTCCTACATGGTCCTCTGCTCGAAGCTCGGCATGCACTATGTCGCCTGCACGAACAAGGAGTATTTCCCGAACAAGGAGCTCGTCGATCAGTGCGAGGCCTGGGCCAGGGAGAGCGGCGGCTCGATCACGCTGACAGAGGACGCGATGGCCGGCACAAAGAACGCCGACGTCGTCTGCACGGACGTCTGGGTCTCCATGGGTGAGCCGGACGAGGTCTGGGACAAGCGAATCAAGGATCTGACGCCGTACCGCGTCACATCGGACATCATGAAGAACGCGGGTGAGCAGGCAATCTTCCTGCACTGCCTGCCGTCCTACCACGACCTCGGCACAGGCATCGGCCGCGAGATCGCCAGGAAGTACGGCATCACGGAGATGGAGGTCACGGACGAGGTCTTCGAGTCGAAGCAGTCGCTCGTCTTCGATGAGGCTGAGAACCGGATGCACACAATCAAGGCTGTCATGGCCGCGACACTGGGAGCCTGACATGTGGATTGATGATTTCCGCTCCATCATGAAGGACACGGGTGAGGATCAGTTTTACGATACGCACTACTTCGGCCGCGTCGATTCGACAAATGAAGTGATAAAGCGCGCCTTCCGCACAGGAAAGCTTCTTCTTTCGCCGGACGGGGATGACACCGCGCAGGGTGAGCACGATACGGACCGGAACCTTGATCCGGTGGAGGCGCGCGAGGGCCTTCTCGTCATCGGCGAGGAGCAGACAGCCGGCAAGGGCAGAATCGGCAGAAAATGGGAGTCTCCGGCCGGCGAGTCGGTCTACTTCTCATTTATGCTGAAGCCGGAGGTTGATCCCGCGCACGTTCCGGCGCTCACGCTCGTCATGGGACTCTCGGTCGCGCAGGCGGTCCGCAGCGTTCTCGCGCAGACGGCCCGCATCAAGTGGCCGAACGACATCGTGATCCACGGAAAGAAGATCTGCGGCATTCTCACGGAGGCGCAGGCGGGGCAGAGCGGCCTCGATTACGTCGTGATCGGGACCGGCATCAATGTCAACAACCGGCAGTTTCCGCCGGAGCTGAAGGACGCGACATCGCTTGCGATCGAGGAGGGCAAGAGAGTCCCGCGGGCACTGATCCTCGCGGCTGTTCTGAAGGCCTTTCACTCAAATTACAGAAAATTCTGCGAGGCCGGCGACATGTCGACGCTCGTGAGTGACTACGACTTCCTTCTGGTCGACAAGGACGAGAAGGTCCGTATCGAGGACCCGAAGGCGCCATATGTGGCCATATCGCGCGGCATCGATGAATTCGGACGTCTGAACGTCGAGCGCGAGGACGGCACGAAGGAGAAGATCGCGACCGGTGAGGTCTCGGTCCGCGGAATTTACGGATATGTCTGATATAGCATTCAGTATAGCAGTCCCGGAGGGCTTTGCGTTCCGGATCTGGTGCTGCATCATAAAACTGACCGTACGCAGGGGTATATTTCCCTGTGGATGGTCAGTCTGTTTTTCTTCAGGAGGTTTTTGAAAAATGAGTACAACTCTGTGCGGCGCAAGCAGCTACACGAAAAAATATTATCTGGACCCGCAGTTCGACCGGCTCCCGCAGGACGTGAAGGACGAGCTCAAGATCATGTGCGTGACGTTCACCGAGGACGTCGGCGGCATTCTGACCGTGGAGTTCGGCGAGGACAAGCGCCCGAAGTTCGTCGTCCGCGCCGCAGACAATGACGATGCGTTTAAGGAGCAGGACGTCGACGCCGCGATCAGTAAGCTTCAGGAGGACAAGGAGGCCCTCATGGAGAAGCTGAGCATCTTCTACCGTGTGTTCGTTCTCGGAGAGAAGGCGGAGGATGTCCTCACAGAGGTTGAGGATGATCTTGATTCCTGAGTGAACCGAAAAGGCGCCTCCTTGCGTCTTCGTCACGTTTCGCCTACAATCATGGAAAAGGAGAAGCGCTCTATGACATATTTCACATGCTTTTTTCTCGACAGCGAAAAGGATATCATCGTCAATCTCTATCAGGACCTTGACCATCTCTACTATAAGCTCGTCACGCCGAACCACAGGTCCGGCAACCTGATCCGAAACCTCGCGAAGCTCTGCAATCTTCCGCTCAGCCATGACGCGGACAATCTCTGCATCCGCGGCGAGGTGCCGTGCTATATCGACGGAAACAACGAGGAGGTGTTCATTTTCCGGCTCGGTGACACGAAGGTCGCGAACATCTACCCGGACGGACGCGTGGAAATGAAGGCCTCAATCCCGTCGATCGCGAAGACGCTGATGAGCCAGACGACGGACTACCGTCTCCCCGTGTCGAAGACCATTTTCAAGACCTATATTCCGCGTGAGCTCAAGTTCCGCGCTGATCTGCACACGCACATGAACGGCAACCTCGCGCCGGACATTCTGATCGCGCTCGGCATCTATCATCAGATCCGCTATCCGCTCTACTACGTGCGGAAGCTTGACTTAAAGCTCACGGACGCGCAGGAGGAGATGCTCGGGCGCCGCAGGGCGAAGGTCGCGCGGCAGTTCGTGGATTCGGGCCTCAAGGGGAAGTATCTCGACCGCCGGATCAATGACAATACATTTATCAACTTCGCGGACCTCATTTTGCGGAATCTCGACAATGCAGAGGAAAATATCGTGAAGATCCGCATTTCCCTCGCGATTCTGAAGGACGGACAGGCCGTATTCACGAACCTCGAGAAGGTGTATCTCTACCGCTATGTCTTCACGAAGGGGCAGGAGAGCGAGGAGAAAATCCCGATCGAGGGCATTTCCCAGATTCCGGACCCGGATGTCGCGGGCGCGCTCCGGCAGATGCTGAAGGACGGCGAGACGCCGGAATACCACGGCAACTCGGTCTTCCAGGACTGCCTCCTTTGGATCGCGCGCAGCTATCAGAGACAGGGCATCTGCTACGCGGAGATCAGCGACACGACACTCGTCAAGAAATACGAGTCGCTCCGGATGTTAAATGAGGTGCACGCGGTCATGCCGAAGATCTACCGGGAGACGGGTGTGTCGATCCGCTTCCTGGCCGCGCTCCGGAGAATTCCGCTCACGATCATCAAGGACCGCGTCACGCCCGAGGATTACCTGATCCAGAACCTGAACGTCCTGCAGGCCGTCGCGCTCGACCCCTATGTCGCGGGCTGCGACTTCGTCGGAGAGGAGTTAAATGACATCATCACGCTGAAGCCGCTCTTCAAGGAGATCGTGAAGATCGCAAAGCGAGATCCCGATTTCGTCATCCGCATCCATGCCGGTGAAAATGACAGCTTAAAGGACAATGTCCGCCACAGCATCGAGTGCGTCCGCGACTCACTGGAGCCCGGACAGGCGATGCCGCACGTGCGCCTCGGCCACGGACTCTACACATACAGCCTGAAATCGGGCAAGGGAAAGAAGACGCTGAAGGAGATCCTGGACGGCAATGTCGTCCTCGAGTTCCAGCTCTCGTCCAATGTCCGCTTAAACAACCTGAATTCGCTCGAAAACCATCCGCTCCGCGAGTATCTCGCGGCCGGCATCCACTGCGTCCAGGGCACGGACGGCGCTGCGCTCTACGGGACGAACCCGATCGACGAGCAGCTCTCACTTGAGAAGCTCCTCGGCCTCACGCACGATGAGATGTTGCAGATGAAACGCGCGGAGTCTGAGATCATCCGCGAGGGACAGGCCGCGTACTCGCGCAAGAAGAAGGAATTCCTCCGCATGCTCGACGGCCGCTCACTCGAGGAAGCGCTCCTTGCGAAAATGGAGGAAAGTCCGATCGGAAACGGGCTTGAGCTGCGCCGTTCGCGGAGGCTTGACGCGAACACGGAGCTGAAAGACGCCGTGCGCGAGCTCCCGTGGGACCGCATGCCGGTCGTGCTCATGGGCGGAAGCTTCAACTCTGAGAAGCGTGCGACGCGGATCACGAGCGAGGGCATCCGCGAGCTCGATGCGCTGCTCGAGCACCTCGATCCGGACGATGTGTTCTTCGTCATCGGACACAGGATCAGCGGCTACGAGAAATATCTTGTCGAGCACAACAGGAAACATTTCGGAATATTCGCATTTGTTCCGTCAAGAATCACGAGGGAGGAGAAGCGGCGGCTTCTCGCGGCTGGCGTCGGCATCCGCGTCTCGACGGAGACGGAGGGCGTCGCGATCTACAAGAGCATCAATTATGAGATCTTTGAGAGACGTCCGTCGGTGGTCCTTGCATTTGACGGAAACTCGGCGGGCGCGAACCTGATCCAGGAGGCCAGAAACGGCAAGGGACGCTCGGCGATCTTCGTCTGGGAGCGCTCGTCGGTGCTTCGCGAGAAGGCCATGTCCCTCGAGGGATACGTGCATCTCTTCGGCAAGGAGAATCCGCTCCTTCCGCAGCTTGAGCCGATCCCGGCGGATCCGGGAAGCCGCATCCACTGAATAAATATTTATGAAAGAAAGAACAATGTACACAAATGAAATCAGCATCGGCGGCGTCCGCATTCCTAACCGGCTTGTCCTCGGCCCGATGGCCGGCGTGACGGACCGGCCGTTCCGGACGATCTGCCATGAGCTCGGCGCGGGCCTTGTCTCGATGGAGATGGTCAGCGCGAACGCCGTCAAATACGGAAACAAGAAGACCTTCGACCTGATCCATATCGACCCGAGTGAGCACCCCATCTCGATGCAATTGTTCGGGCCGGACCCGGACACGATGGTGCTCGCGGCGAAGGCCCTCGATGAGGTGCCGTACGACATTCTCGACGTGAACATGGGCTGCCCGATGCCAAAGATCGTCAACAACGGCGAGGGCTCGGCGCTCATGAAGAACCCGGAGACGGCAGCGGCCATCATCCGGGAGCTCGTGCATTTTCAGAGCGGGAAGAGCCGCCCGGCAGACGTAAGCCGGACCGGGACAGTACCTGCGCCATCTGACGAAAGCAAGACCGGAACAGGCGGTACCTTCGGTCCGCGCCCCGTCACCGTGAAAATCCGCGCGGGCTTTGACAGAAGCCACCTGAATGCGGTGGAGCTCGCGGAAAAACTTGCGGAGGCAGGGGCAGTGGCTATCGCGGTCCACGGCCGGACGCGCGAGCAGTACTACACGGGACAGGCCGACTGGGACGTGATTCGAAGAGTAAAGGAGGCCGTCTCTGTCCCCGTCATCGGGAACGGGGACGTGACATCGCCGGAGAAGGCGGTCGCCATGTTCCAGCAGACCGGCTGCGACCTCGTCATGATCGCGCGCGGCGCGCGCGGAAATCCGTGGCTGTTTCGGGATACAGACTATTTTATCCAGACAGGCCGGGAGCAATTGATCAAAGACGGCGTGATCGATGCGGACACTTCATTTACTGAGATGATGCATGTCACGGCGGAGATCAGCCGGAAGGAAGGGAAGCTCTTCTGGCCGGGCAGGCACTGGAACTATCGGAGGGATGAGGCAGATCCTGTGGGCGGGAACCTGTCGCCTGCTGCTTCACTGAGAGGCACGGCCCGGCCGGCTGACCCGGCAGCTGGAGAAATCTCCTTCCGCCCCTCTGCCCGCGACGTCTACGACATGATGCTCAGGCACGCGCGGATGCAGCTTGCGGAGAAGGGTGATTACCTCGGCATCTGCCAGATGCGCAAGCACATCGCGTGGTACACGACCGGACTTCCGAACTCCGCCGCCCTCCGCGCGAAAATCAACGCGTGCGACACACTGGACGCGCTTAAGGAGACGCTCGACGCCTGGCTTGCGTCCACCGCACATGTCTGGAGGGTGTCAGGTTCCGATTAACAAATCATAAACATTTGTCCCGATTTATTTATAGAATTTTTATGGGAACCTACTACTATAAAGAAGAGAGGAATCAGAGGTAACAGCCAGTTATCCGATGCCTCTATTCATTGCTAAACTGGTAGAATGAAAGGTGAATGGTTCAACGTAATACGAACCTTGGACTGACACCCGAGTGACACCCGAGTGTCTGCCGGGCAGGTGTATGGCGTGCGTGCCACACACCTGCCAGCGGGCATAATCCTTGACATTTTGAGGCTCCTTGCGTATAATACGACAGTATATGCGTGGCAGTCGTCACGTGATTTTTTTCGCTCATAAGAGCATATGAATTTTAGCGCTTGGAGGTACAGTCCAATGGCAGAGGAGCAGGCAGTAAAGAAAAATATCATGACCTACGCAGGTCTCAAGAAGCTCGAGGACGAGCTGAATGACCTCAAGGTTAATAAGAGACAGGAAATTTCAAAGAAGATCGGTGAGGCCCGCGAGCAGGGCGACCTCTCCGAGAACGCCGAGTACGACGCGGCGAAGGACGAGCAGCGTGATATCGAGGCCCGTATCACGGAGATCGAGACCATCCTGAAGCACGCAGAGGTCGTCGATGAGGATGAGGCTGACACAGACAAGGTCAACGTCGGCTGCTACGTCAAGGTCCATGACGAGGATTATGATGAGGACCTTGAGTTCTACATCGTCGGTTCCACAGAGGCGAATAGCCTCGAGGGCAAGATTTCCAACGAGTCTCCGGTCGGCCACGCCCTGATCGGCGCGCGCGTCGGCGATGTCGTCGATGTCGAGCTCGCGGACGAGACGGATCACTACAAGGTTCTTGCGATCTCCAAGAACGCATAAGAAGCAGTAACCACGCCTGAAAAATGAAGGGAACTTCATTTTCAGGCAGCAGTACAGAATTGAGGAAAGACATGCCGCAGAGAGAATCAAAGCCACAGGATTTAAATCAGCTGCGCAAGGTCCGCCGCGAGAAGCTGCAGGAGCTGATCGACGCGGGCGAGAACCCGTATGAGATCGTGACATACGATCAGACGGAGCACACACAGCAGATCAAGGACAACTACGCACAGTACGAGGGAAAAGAGGTCTCCATCGCCGGACGGCTGATGGCGAAGCGCGTCATGGGCAAGGCGTCATTTGCCAATGTCCAGGACCGCGACGGAAACATCCAGATCTACGTCTCCCGCGATGATCTCGGTGAGGACTACAAGAAATTCAAGCGACTCGATGTCGGCGATATCGTCGGCGTCAGGGGAACCGTCTTCACGACGAAGATGGGCGAGATTTCCATTCACACGAAGAAGCTCACCCTTCTATCCAAATCCCTGCAGATTCTTCCGGAGAAGTTCCACGGCCTGACGGATACGGACATCCGCTACCGTCAGAGATATGTCGACCTCATCATGAACCCGGAGGTCAAGACAACATTCATCAAGCGCTCGAAGATCATTTCCAGCATCCGCCGCTATCTCGACGCGAGGGATTTCATGGAAGTCGAGACGCCGATGCTTGTCGACAACGCAGGCGGCGCGTCTGCGCGTCCGTTCGTCACGCATTTCAATGCGCTTGATGAGGACAAGAAGCTCCGTATTTCCCTGGAGCTCTACCTGAAGAGACTGATCGTCGGCGGACTGGAGCGAGTCTACGAGATCGGCCGCGTCTTCAGAAATGAGGGCCTCGACATGAAGCACAATCCGGAGTTCACGCTGATGGAGCTCTATCAGGCGTACACGGATTACAACGGCATGATGGAACTCACAGAGGACATGTACCGCACGGTCTGCCAGGAAGTCAACGGCACGACGAAGATTGTCTACAAGGGAAATGAAATTGACCTCGGCAAGCCGTTCGCGAAGATGACGATGACAGAGGCCGTGAAGAAGTATAGCGGCGTCGATTTCGATCAGATTAAGACGCTTGACGAGGCTCGCGCCGTGGCGAAGGAGCACAACGTCGAGTTCGAGGAGAGACACAAGATCGGCGACATCCTGAACCTGTTCTTCGACGCATTTGTCGAGGACAAGCTGATTCAGCCGACATTTATCACAGGCCATCCGATCGAGATTTCACCGCTCACGAAGAAGGATCCGGAGCATCCGGGCAAGGTTCTCCGCTTCGAGATGTACGTGAACGGCTGGGAAATGTGCAACGCGTACTCCGAGCTCAATGATCCGATCGATCAGAGAGAGCGTTTCAAGGCGCAGGAAGAGGCATTTGCCGCGGGCGACGAGGAGGCAAACCACACCGATGAGGACTTCCTCAACGCGCTCGAAATCGGCATGCCGCCGACAGGCGGTATCGGCTACGGCATCGACCGCATGTGCATGCTTCTGACAGGCGCGGAGACGATCCGCGACGTCCTGCTCTTCCCGACGATGAAGTCCGGTAACAAGTCGACATCCGAGGAGGCGAAGAAGCAGCAGGAGGCCTGGGCAAAGAAGGCAAGGCCGGCGGAGACAGCTTCGGAGGCGTCCGTGGCGACAGGAACAGATCCGCGAGACGCAGGCACACCGATTGACTTCTCGAAGGTCAAGATCGAGCCGCTCTTCAAGGAGTATGTCGACTTCGACACATTCAGCAAGTCCGACTTCCGCGCCGTCAAGATCAAGGCGTGCGAGGCTGTGAAGAAGAGCAAGAAGCTCCTCAAGTTCACACTGGACGACGGCACAGGCGAGGACCGCATCATCCTCTCCGGCATTCATGTGTACTATGAGCCGGAGCAGCTGGTTGGCAAGACCGCGATCGCAATCGTGAACCTTCCGCCGCGCGCGATGATGGGCATCGACTCCTGCGGCATGCTGCTCAGTGCGGTACACAAGGAAGACGGCGAAGAAAAGCTTCATCTCCTGCTTGTGGATGACCACATCCCGGCCGGCGCAAAGCTGTATTGATCCGGGGAAAATCACAGGCGGAAAACCTGACATACATCCCAGTTCCAAAAACCTTCAAGGCACTCCTTTCAGAATCAATCTGAGAGGGGTGCCTTTTTGCGTGCAAACAGCAGGAAAAGAGGCTGAAAAGCCTTTTTTCCCTGTTTGAATAGCAGCCATATGACGCGGATTATCAGGAGGGCGAAGAGGAAGACTATCTGAAAGAACTGGAGGATGACGGCAATTTGGAAGAAGATGGCGAAGGTCCGGAAAATAGTTCAGATGGTTGATAACGGATAGATCCTTCTCTTTGAGAAAAGGCAAAGTGAGAAGTATTCATTGTTCTCCTGGTCGCTTAATGGTATGTTTGACTTGTAGACGAAATCGCTTGAGGCCGCAAATTGCGACCTCAAGCTTTGAGAGATTGCAAGAGCAGTGATCACGAGCGTGGTACATGATACATAGTCAGTGTAAGTGAATAGAGAATCAGGGGTAAATGAATATGTCGTTAAAGGAATCCTGCATAATCCTGGACCTGGTAATGGCTGCCATTTTCTTTTTGATTGGGTTCTTGTTTTACAGATCAAACGGGAAAGCAGCGAATTCCTTAACTGGCTATAATATGAAGTCCGCTGAAGAACGCAAAAAATATGATGAGAAGAAAATGTGCAAGGACTACGGAAAACGGATGATGCTATGGCCGATTCCATTTTTCATTGGAGCTGTTATTGACTTCATTTTTCCTATAAAGGGAACATTGATCGCATGGGTCATATGGTCAGGCATGTTTATCCTTTTACTGATCGAAAGACATAAAAGAGAAAGATAAGTCAGAATTTGGGGAGCCAATTTGAAAAAATGTGTATGAATGATTTAACAGATACCCAACTGTTATCTAAAAAAAACGATAAACAGCATTTATTCACCTCTGAGAGCACCGTTACCTGGGATGCTGTAAAAACCATGAACCGCGAAGTGAACGGCAAAGCCGTCGCAAGGAGCTGCTTTGTGATCATGGCAGTTCTTCTGCTGATCTCGGAAGCTGTCCTTGTTACTGCAAATAGTATTGTCGGATATTTGCTGATAGCACTGGCGGTGCTTATCCCGCTTCTGCTATGGCTCAGAGTCAGGTATGGAGGCAGAAGCGCGTATGAAAAAAGTATCTCCAGAGGACTGACCCGGCATTTTATATTTTATCAAGATTACTTCGAAGAACACAGCACAAAATCCGATCACCGGATCCGGTATGACGAGCTGTATCGTGTGATCGAGGGAGAGAACTCTTTCTATCTTTTCATTTCCAATACACAGGCATTTATTATCAATAAGGACAATACAGAGCTGAATGCGTTTCTGAGGCAGTATGTGACGAAGCAGGGAAGTGCTGCGACAACCGGTCTCTTCGTGTTGTTGATGATCGCAACAGCGCTGACGACGGCATTCGTGTTCGTCGACTATCATAAACCTGACGGCGGTGCTCTGTTTGGCGATGTTATGGACGGCGCTTATGTTTTAAGAACATGGGTTAATGATCTGTATTTTATCACCGCCATTCTGTGGCTTGTGATTCTGATCTACGCCGGAATTTTAAGAATTTACCGAACGAACGAAGGCGGCAGAAAGCGGGCCGTGAAGGTCATCCTGAATATTGTGACGGTAACAGCTGCGCTGCTGGGGACGCTAGCGATCGGATATGTAACATTGGCTTATCTTTTTACTGTTCCGAACCTTGTCAGAAATGATAATGGTACGTATACGGTTTCGGTGACTTCGTATGCGGGAACTGAGACTTTTCTTTATGAAGGCGCAGGTCCCTTTTATCTTCATTACCTGCGGCCGATGACAGACGGGGAGGATACGAATCCCAATATCAGCGAAGAAGATTGGAAAGCAGCGCTGGAAGCTGAGAATCAGGCATTATCTGACAATTCCGGATCGGACGTTTCTTCGGAGGCTTCTTCCGGGGAAACCTCAGAGGGCAGCACATCGAGCCAAGAGGATCTTGCCGCACAGCAGATTGAGACAGGGTACCGCATGATTTACAATGCCTACTTTGCAGCGCAGGGTGACAGCTTTGAGAAGGAATATGATGCAAAAGCCAATTCCTATGTCGTTTTAGGCGAGGACTCTTCATCAATCCGCTATCTCATGTATGACAGGGATTCGAAAAACGGAAATTGCGGCCTGTATGTCAGTTATGAGACGCAGAAAAATTCCGATGGAAGCTGGTCTCCTTCGGATGCTGCGATTCTGGATATGTATGCCTATGAGTATTCTACCGGAATCATTGCCGACAGCGGCAAAACCGCATGGGCTGATGCGGGAAGCAAGGAGTACCAGGCGCTGACGGGAGAGTAATGTTCATCTAACGGGAGATTCCCGTAATACAGCCAGATCTGCGCCCGACAAATTCCAGTTTGTATGTGCCTGAATAAATGAACAGTAATTACCAGCTGGAAGCCAGTGCAAATTGTGCTTCCGGTTTTTAGTTGCCGGAATTTCCGGCAATGAACCACAACTACACATGAAGTTGGCAAGACAGATGCCAATTACTTTAGACCGATTGCTTTTCGAGAAGAAAGGCGTCGGTCATTTTTTATGCCATGAGAAGGAGGAAGGCAAATGGCAAGACGATCAAGATATCTGCACTATGACGAACAAATGACTGCGCTGATGAAGCGCGACAATCTTTCGCAGATTCCGGCGGACAGGAACCACACCCGCGGATCCGTGATAGAGAAACTGAAAATGCTGGGAGCAGCGGAGCCACATAAGAATGCGGGAAAAGCAGACCCAAAGGGAGGCAGCAATGGATAAGGAAGAACTTGTTTTTACGACAATTGAGGATCTGATCCGATATCTTGGCGAATGCGGAGAGGATGTGCAGATCCACATGGAAATTGAGGTAGAAGGGGAAAGGAGGGCACCTGATGCCGCGGAAGAAGGAGACAGCCGGTCAGTATTCCATGGATGATTACCGACTGAAGCAGGTGGATATCCGGTTGAAACTGATGGAGGGGCCATCCTACTACAGCCAGACGCCGCTTACAAGTCCGGAAGGCGCAGCGGCAGTCATGCGGGATGTGCTGAAGGAGCTTGACCGGGAGTGGGTGTGCGTTGTCAATATGGACAATCACTTAAAGCCCGTGAACTTTAACATCGTCTCCATCGGCAGCATCAATCAGTCGCTTGCGCCGATCCAGAACATTTTGAAGAGCGGCATTCTATCGAACTGCAACAACATCATGCTGATGCACAACCATCCCTCCGGCGATAATGAACCGAGCCGGGAGGACCTGCAGCTCACAAAGCGTCTGGTCGAGGCGACAAAACTCATGGATATGAATGTTGTCGATCATGTGGTGATCGGCGGACAGAATGGGAATGTCTACAGCATGCGTGAGCATGACCCGGACATGTTTACGAGTAAGGATATCGATCTGGATTACATTCACCGGATGATGACAAAAGAACCCAGTAGAAATTATGCGGCTGGAGAGCGCATGGAGCGGGCAGAAGAGGGAAGAGGTCAATATTCGGCAGGGCGGAACTGCGATCCCAAGGCTGCCGCTGAGGCGCGCAGAAATGAGATGAAGGAGATCACCAGGAAGCTCGAGGAAGGTGTCGCCGGAATTTTCTCCAGTGAGAAATATCAGAAGTTCCTCGATACGATGGCAAAATTCCCGCAGTATTCCATCAATAACAGCCTCCTCATCATGATGCAGAAGCCGGACGCATCGCTAGTCCAATCCTATACCGGCTGGAAGAAGATGGGGCGGTTCGTAAAGCGTGGGGAAAAAGGAATCCGGATCCTCGCACCGACGCCATTTACGATTGACCGGGACCAGGAACGAATGGATGCGGATGGAAAGCCAGTCCTTGACCAGGATGGGGAGCCGGTGAGGGAAACTGTACAGATTCGCATGATGGCGTTCAAGCCGGTCAGCACCTTTGACATATCGCAGACGGAAGGAGAGCCGGTTCAAAGTCTTGGCGTGGATGAGCTGAAAGACAGCGTCGATCAGTATGCAGCGTTCTTTTCGGCGATGAAGGAAGCAAGCCCTGTTCCTGTCGGCTTTGAGAAGATCAAGGGCGGCGCAAAAGGATATTTTCATACGACAGAAAATCGGATTGCCATCAAGGAAGGCATGGACGAGATCCAGAACGTAAAAACGCTGATCCACGAGATGGCGCACGCCAAGCTCCACAACATGACCGCACAGAAGAAGCGGGAGGATGGTGGACAAACCAAAAGCAGCAAGGAGGTGGAAGCGGAATCGGTCGCCTATACGGTCTGCCAGCACTACGGGATCGACACGTCCGATTACAGCTTCGGCTATATCGCTGGCTGGTCCGGCGGGAAGGAGATGCCGGAGCTCAAAGCATCCCTTGACACGATTCGGACTGCTTCATCGGAGCTGATTTCCCGCATCGATGAGAAACTGCAGGAGATCTCAAGAGAGCAGAATCCGGTTACACTTTCCGATCAGATCGACAGGCTTGCTGCAGACCTCGATCAGTACGCCCTTGACCGCGACCCGTATGGATATCAGGATGCTGTAGAAAATCGGGAGGATGGTATTGGGCAGATCCGGGAGCAGCTGGAGAAGGGAGAGCTTTCCGGAATCCGGGAGAGTATCCGGCAGGATCTTGTGGAAACGGAAGGGTCAGAAGACGCGCTTCGTGAGACTGCTGAGACGCTTCTATCCAGACTGGATGCGCTCCAGAAGGAGCTTGATGAGGGAAGAGAAAACATCGCCGATGATAAAACAAATCTGAACCCGGAGATGCCGGGAAAGGCATCAGGAGAAGCTGCGTCTTGCAGAGAGGCACAAAAAGAAGAGGGAAAGGCAGTGCAGAAGGCTGGCAGGATGGCGGGGCAGCATGGCAAAACCTCCATCCTCCAGAAACTCTCTGAGGAGAAGGAGAGAATGGAGAAGAAGCCGGATCAGAGCAGAAGCCCCAGGGGAAAGGACCCGGAGCGCTGATCGGATACGTACGAATACAGGAAAGAAGGGGACGCTGGGATACCTGGCGTCTTCTTTATTTGAAAGGGAGGAACCAATGGGATACAGACTTGTGATTGCCGAGAAACCTTCTGTGGCGCAGTCCATTGCGAAGGTGATTGGCGCTGATAAGAGACAGGACGGATATCTCGAAGGAAACGGGTATCTGGTCAGCTGGTGTGTCGGGCATCTGGTGGAACTTTGCGAGCCACAGGATTATGACCCGAAGTATGAGAAGTGGAGGAAGGAGGATCTTCCGATCTTTCCGGAGCCATTCCGCTATCAGGTTTCGACGGAGACAAAAAAGCAGTTCCAGAAGCTAAAGGAACTCATGGAAATGGATGATGTAGAGGAGCTGATTGAGGCGACAGACGCAGGACGTGAGGGAGAACTGATCTTCCGCCTGGTTTATCAGGAGGCGCATTGCAGGAAGCCATTTCAGAGACTCTGGATCTCTTCAATGGAGGACAGCGCAATCCGCGAGGGCTTCCGGGATCTGAAACCTTCATCGGCGTATGATGCGCTCTATAAAGCGGCACTCTGCCGGGAGCGGGCAGACTGGCTTGTCGGCATCAATGCGACGCGGCTGTTTTCGACGCTTTACCGGCAGACTCTGAATGTCGGAAGAGTGATGACGCCGACGCTCGCGATGCTTACGGCACGGGAAGAAGAGATCCTGAAGTTCAGGCCGGAGCCGGTCTATTCCCTTGCAATTACTGCGGGAGCAGTGAGGGCAGTTGGAAACAAAACGAAGGACAAGGCAGAGGCAGAAAGAAACCTTGCATCGGTAAAAGCAGCCGGCAGCGCCATCGTGTCAAAGATGGAGCAGACAGAGGGCGAAGAGAAGCCGCCGCTTCTCTATGATTTGACAACGCTGCAGAGGGATGCAAACCGCCTGTATGGATTTACTGCCCAGCAGACCCTCGATATCGCA
>JAZHVT010000013.1:0-54455 GCA_036453145.1 Eubacteriales bacterium | reverse complement strand
GTTCTGCTCCTTATATTTTTCTTCAAATCGTTTCGGATAAGCGCCGCTGTAGTGGACGCGGCGCTTGTGTGGTTTGTTTTCTTCCATTATGGTGTCCTTTGATCGTCTTGCGATCAGACTGTTTTTAGATCCTTTTAAATTGAGAAGACTTAGTTATAGGAAGATGTCACGAATGGATATTCCGTGGTTAGATTTCCATTCATTTCCATCATACTCAGAATCCGACTGGAAGATCCGGATGGATGATTTGTACCAGATTCCCAGGCTTCGACGGTTTTGCTGGAAACACCCATGTATTCAGCAAACAGTTTCTGTGACATACCAGTTTTTTTTCGGATGGCTTTCACTTCCTCCGCGGAGTAAGTTTTTACAGGAGAAATATATACAGTTCGTCTGGGAAGCTTTTTCCTTCCGGCAGCATCTTCAGCTGCCTCTTGAAGCCCTCGCATAATACTTTCAAATACTTCACTCATGATTTTCCTCTTGCTGTTTTCTGGCTTTTACAATACCCTATTGAATAGGGTAAGTCAATGCGCTGCATTAGCAATTTACATCAGGAGGATGATGACATGGTTTTTGTTCTTCTTGCCGGCATGGCCTGCATGGCATACGGCATAGCCGTGATGCGGGCCCGGACGGGTACTTCATTTTATGCGGTGTGGCTTGTTCTGGGAGCTGCGATATCGCTTATGGCCATCCTGAAAATGAACGGCCTGCTGGCACTTGTGCCTGCTCCTATTCTTGCAGTGGGACGAATTCTTGCGGCGGCGCTTCTGATTATACTTGCCGTGACTCTTGGCATGGTTTTGAGCGGATTCCGAACGGGCAGAAGAGATACGAACCGCATATCCGACCGTCGGCCGGGACGTGGGATCAAAACAGATGAGAGAGACCTGCGCAGGGGGCATCTGCCCGGGAACGAGTTCAATACGGGCGAAGTAGACGCGCGTGAGCGAGAATATATCCTCGTCCTTGGTGCCAGAGTGCGCGAGGACGGCGCAAGCCGTGTGCTGCGGTACAGACTCGAGCGGGCTGTTCATTTTCTGAGGGAACATCCGGAGACGACTGTGATTGTGTCAGGCGGAAGGGGGAGCGATGAGCCGTGCACGGAGGCGGAGGCGATGCGGGACTGCCTTATCAAAAATGGAATCGACGGAGCGAGAATCCTCCTCGAGGACCGGTCGGTGAACACGTCGCAGAATATCCGCTTCAGTGCGGACGTGATCAGAGGGAGAGGCGACTCCGTGGAGCAGGCGGATGTCGGCATCGTCACGAGCAATTTCCACATGTTCCGGGCTCTGAAGCTTGCAAAGAAGGCGGGGTACAGACACGTGTACGGCATCCCTGCGAAATCGACGCCGTTCTTTCTGCCCAACAATGTCTTCCGCGAGTCGCTGGGCATCGTGAAGGACTGGCTGTGCGGGAATCTGTGACTTACATAAACAGGTTGAGGAACATCGCGATGATCCACATATACGCAATGGTCTTCGGGATCATCAGCATGCCGATCACCGGGAAGATCCCTGCGAGGAGGACGACCGGGATATAGCAGACAAATGAAATGCCGATCGCGAGCGGCAGGTGCTGCAGCTTCTTGTCGTGATTTTCACGGACTGCCTGCCTGAAGAGAATGAGAATCAGTGCGCCAAGCAGGATAAACGGGATATTTCGAAGGACACCAAAGAGCAGCGGCGGATTCGCGGAGAGCCATTTGTTCTGCGGAAGAAGGCAGAGGACAATGCGGACCGCGGCGAGTGCCAGCACGGTGAATGTGAGCGTATTCCGGTCTGCGATCCTGTAGCGGTCGCGCCAGACATAATAGAGGATGACGTAGAAAATGGTCATTGTGAGCGACGTGATCAGCTTGCCGCCACCGAGAAGCGCCGCATTTTTGGCGAGACCGGTCGTCCACAGCGCGTACATGCGCGGAATGAGGTGGAAGCAGTCGCCGAATCCGAGAACGAGTGTCATGATGCCGGCCTTTTTGAGAAGGGATGCGCGGCGGCTGCGGAACAGAGCCTTCTTTTTAAGCTCTGCGGCGGTGTATACCTTTGAAGGCTTCTTGTGTTCGGCATTTTCGGATGCCGGGGCGGTAGAGGCTGTCGTTTGCGCTTCATCTGCCGGCGTGATGACGTCTGCTTCAGAACCTTCAGATGCTCCGTCGGTCTGTGCGGCGTTCAGAGCCTCTTCGACGATTCGTGTATTTTCGGAAACCTTCGAGAGTGCTGTCTGCGGAACGGCCGCTGGGGTCTCATCCGACTCTGTATGTTCCTCAGTGCCATCTGAGGCAGTGGCCTTTGCAGCGGACGCGGCAGCCTTCTTCGCGACTGACTGCTCGACGGCCTTCTCTGTCCTGCGCAACCGCTTTCCGAGCCGGATGGCGGATTTATGATCCTTCTTTGACTGCTGGAGCATCGCGAGACCGGCGGTGATCGCAAAGCTCAGGTATAAGATTTCAAATATTGTCTCCATGATTGCCTGCATGGTTTAATCCCTCCATTAATACGGACAATACCGCATCTTATCTATTCTCTCCACGAATGGTGACAGCTGTCAAGTAAAAATCTGTATCCTGTTTTTGTACAGATTGACATCCCTTGCCAACTTTGGCCGAATGGAGTATAAATATAGGAAGTGCATAAAATACACCGCATGAATTTGGCAGGTTTTACCGGTTTCGGGCGGGTCATATGGACTGCAACATACGTGGCGCATAAACATGAAGGCGGCGGGCTTTGGAACCGCGGCGGACAGGGCGCCTTTCACAGGGATTGAAGCAGTAAGGAGGACAGGAACCTTGGGTATTATCGCCCCATCTATACTTTCAGCAGATTTTATGAAGCTCGGCGAGCAGGTAAAGACTCTTGAGGAGAGCGGCTGCCGGTGGCTTCATATTGATGTCATGGACGGAATGTTTGTTCCGTCCATTTCGTTTGGGATGCCGCTGATCAAGTCGATCCGGAAGGACAGCGGATTGTTTCTCGACGTTCATTTGATGGTGAAGGACCCGGAGCGCTACATCCACGAGTTCGCCGCGGCCGGCGCGGACAGCATCTCGATTCACGCGGAGGCGTGCGCGCATATTGACCGCACGCTGCAGGCGATCCGCGACGAGGGCGTGAAGGCGTGTCTCGCACTCAACCCGGCGACGTCCGTTCACGCGGTCGACTACGTGACGGACAAGCTCGACATGGTGCTCCTCATGACAGTCAACCCGGGATTTGGCGGGCAGAGCTATGTTCCGGCGATGACGAAGAAGACACGCGATATGCGGCGGCTTCTCGATGAGAACGGATGCGAGCATGTCCCGATCGAGGTGGACGGCGGTATCAACAGCGCGACGATCGGAGAGTCCATGGAGGCCGGCGCGGAGATTTTCGTTGCAGGCTCCGCGGTCTTCCGCGGGGACATCGCGTCGAACTTCCGGAAGCTGAGCACGAGAACGCTCGGCGGGCCGGAGGATGATTTCGTGCGGATCGTGTGAGAAACAGGAGATAGCAGGTATGAGTACAGAGCAGCAGAAAACAATGGACCCTGAGGTCCGTGAGGGCGTGATTGTCAAAACGAGCGCCGTGGGCATTCTGACAAATGTAGTTCTCGCCGCGTTCAAGGCTTTTGTCGGCCTCGCGTCGAATTCCATCGCGATTACACTGGACGCGGTCAACAACCTGAGCGACGCGATGTCAAGCGTCATCACGATCATCGGCGCGAAGCTTGCGGGCAAGGCGCCGGACAAGAAGCATCCGTTCGGCTACGGCCGGATCGAGTACATGAGCTCGCTCATCGTTGCTGCCATCGTGCTCTACGCCGGCATCACGTCGCTGATCGAGTCCGTGAAGAAGATCATCCATCCGGAGGTCTCTGACTACTCGCTTCTCACACTGATTATCATCGCGGTCGCGATTCTCGTCAAGCTGGCGCTCGGCGCTTATGTAAAAAAGAAGGGAAATGAAGTCAACTCCGGTTCGCTCATTGCCTCCGGCTCGGACGCGTCATTTGACGCGATTCTCTCCGCGTCGGTCCTTGCGTCCGCGATTCTCTATCTTGCGACCCGCATTTCCCTCGAGGCGATTGTCGGCGCGGTGATCGCGGTTATCATCATCAAGTCCGGCATCGGAATGATCGGTGAGTCGGTCAGCTCCATGCTGGGTGAGCGCGTCGGCTGTGAGCTCGCGAAGAATATCAAGGCGACGGTCGCAGAGGACCCGGATGTCCTCGGGGCCTATGACCTCTTCTTAAATGACTACGGTCCGGACCGCTATATGGGCTCCATCCACGTCGAGGTGCCGGATACGATGACGGCATGTGAGATCGACGCGATGTCGAGGCGGATTTTCAAGAGCGTGTACAGCAAGTACGGCGTTATGATCACGGCAGTCGGCATTTACTCTCACAACACGGGGGATGACGAGGCGTCGAGGATGCTCGCGGACATCCGGCGGAGGGTCATGGCACACACAGGCGTGCTGCAGATGCACGGCTTCTATGTCGATTTTGAGGCGAAGACGATTACATTTGACACAGTCCTTGAATTCAAGAACGCAGAAGGTCAGACAGCCGAGGAGGTCTACGCGCAGATCCTGGATGAGATCCGGAATGCGTATCCGGACTATAACGTCCATATAACCTGCGACCGCGATATGAGTGAGTGAAAAAATAAAAGAATTTATGAAAAGGCCTTGCGGCGACACAATGTGTGTTTGTACCGCAGGGCCTTTTTGTGTGTAAAGGTGTCAGACGGCCCCAGACGGCCGTTTTTTGTATACAATCCGCCCCGGGACGCAGCCTCTGTGTGCGGAAATGCGCACATGCGCTTTGTGTCCACTTTGTGAATTCTTCGGAAAATCTGCGCTCCGGTGCGGAAAGAGCGGGCAGACGTACAGAAATTTACATTCCATTTACAGTGCGATGAAACCGGCCGGAAGCCCTTGATTTTCCTTCATTTTTTGTTGCTTCCGGAGAGATGTGACCAGTCTTTCGCGGGACGTGATATAACGATTTGTTCTGCCTGCGATGCAATTCCTTCATGATGTGAAACGGTGAATTGTGAAAGCAAAAGGATTACGATTCTTGCAACCGATATCATGGTGCAGGAACCGGAGACGCCGGAATGGAGGCGTCATATGGCCAAGCCTCCGGAGACGGCACCTCACCATCGAAACGAATGAAGGAGGGACCACTTATGAAGAGACACATCATCAGCGCTGTGCTCGCGTCGATCATGGCCGTATCGCTGGCCGGCTGCGGCGCGTACGAATCCAGTTCCGGAACATCGTCATCGGGAGATGTTGTGACGGCGGCATCCGGCACATCAGGTGTCACGGCGACGGACAGCTCGTCCGCGAGCGGCGAGAAGGTATTCCGCTACGCGGAGTCCACGGACCCGACGACGCTTGATCCGGACAAGGCGGACAGCATCATCGACAATGAAGTGATCCACGCGACGCAGGAGGGACTCGTCCGTAACACGGCGGGCAACGTTACGCCGGGCATCGCGGAGAGCTGGGACGTCTCCGACGACGGTCTCACATATACCTTCCATCTTCGCTCCGACGCGAAGTGGAGCGACGGCGTCGCGGTCACGGCAAATGACTTCGTCTACGGGCTGCAGAGACTGATGGATCCCGACACCGCCTCCGAGTACGCATTTATCGGCGAGTACATCAAGAACGGCTCTCAGGTCGAGACCGGCGCGATGGACCCGTCTGAGCTCGGCGTCAAGGCGACCGACGACCACACGCTCGTTATTACGCTCGAGCAGCCGACGAGCTTCTTCTTGACCCTCATCGGCGGCAATGCGGCGTTCATGCCGGTCCGCGAGGACATCGTCGACAAATACGGGACGGACTTCGCGGCGACTGCGGATAAGAACGTCTACTCCGGACCGTTTGTCATTTCCAGTACGGACAACGGCGAGTACGTCTTCACAAAGAACGAAAATTACTGGGACAAGGACAACATCAAGCTTGACCGCGCCGAGATGATGATTGTCGCGGACGCGAGCACGCAGCTGGCCATGTACGAGCAGGGCGAGCTCGATTATGTCACGATCCCGACTGACAGCGTCGCGGACTACGATGATCAGGATGAGGAGTACATGAACGGAAATGAAGACTTCTTCTACATTAACGAAAATTCCGACAATCCGATCCTTTCCGACAAGAACTTCCGCCTCGCTCTGAACTACGGTCTCGACCGGAACCAGTACATCAAGCTCGCGACAAATGATGTCTATACGGCGAGCAACACGCTCGTCATGCCGCTTGTCGCCGGCTATGACGGAAAGACCTACGGCGACTGCTACACGCTCGACTCCTATCCACTGGACGGCGACCAGGACAAGGCGCAGGAGTACCTGAAGAAGGCGATGGCGGACAATAACATCTCTGATCCGTCGGACATTTCCGTTGAGATCACAACGACTGACCTCGATTCGGCGAAGAAGATCGCGGAGGTCTGCCAGGAGCTGTGGCAGCAGTCGCTCGGCATCAAGGTCACAGTCAAGCAGGTCACGTACTCTGACATCTACGGCTCCGTGCTCCCGAACGGCGATTATGAAATCGGCTTCGGCGGCTGGGGTCCGGACTACTCGGATCCGTATACCTACCTCAACCTCTTCAAGACAGACTGCTCCTTCAACTACAGCAATTACTCCAATGATGCGTTCGACCAGCTTCTCGACCAGTCGCAGACAGAGACCGATGAGAAGACCCGCATGGACGAGCTCAACAAGGCGGAGCAGCTGCTTCTCGACGACGGCGCGTTTATCCCGCTGCAGTGCAGACAGCAGCATTATCTCTTAAGCAGCAAGGTAAGCGGCGTGCAGTTCTACTTCTGCAGTGTCAATATTGACTGGGTTTACGCGGATATCAGCGCGTAAGCGGAGGTTTGCCTATGCTGAAATACATCTGTAAGCGGGTGGTCGCGGCAGTGCTGTCGCTGCTCGTGCTGATCACCGTTGTCTTTTTCCTCGTCCGGCTCATGCCGGGCGAGCCATTTACAAGCGCGAAGCTGACGAAGGAGGTCGCCGCGAATATGGAGAAGTACTACGGCTTCAACAAGCCGCTGATCGTCCAGTACTTCCAGTATCTCGGAAATCTGCTCCATGGGAATTTCGGATATTCCATGAAATATACGAACAAGACCGTCAATTATATCATCGGCCAGACATTCCCGTTCTCGGCGGACCTCGGCATCCGGGCGCTCGTCATGGCCCTCTCGATCGGCCTTGTTCTCGGCATTCTGTCCGCTCTCCACAGAGGAAAGACGATCGACTTTATCTGCGTCATCGTCGCGATCATCGGGACGAGCTGCCCGGACTTCATCATCGGCGCGTTCCTGCAGTACGTCTTCGGCATCCGCTGGGGACTCTTTCCGGTCGCGCGGTACCTTGGATTTAAGTACACCGTCCTTCCGGCGACGGCCCTTTCATTTTACACACTTGCGCAGGTGTCGCGGATCATGCGGGCGAGCATGCTGGAGGTCGTGCAGCAGGATTACATCAAGACGGCGCGGTCGAAGGGACTCTCGGACCTGCGCATCACATGCAAGCATCAGATCAGAAATGCAATCATGCCGGTTATCACGATCATGGGCCCGACCGTCGCGTCCGTCCTCACGGGCACGTTCGTCATCGAGTCGATTTTTGCGATCCCCGGCATGGGGAAATATTATGTCGAGAGCGTCTCGAACAATGACTACTCGCTGATTCTCGGCATGACCGTGTTCTACGGCATTTTCCTGGTCGGCTGCAATCTGATCGTTGATATTCTCTACGGCGTGGTCGATCCGCGCGTCAGAATCGGAAGCAGGTGATTCTATGAGACAAATGAAACCAGCTGTCTGCGGGCCGTCGCCCCTGTCGATTCCCGCAGACCCCGACGAGTCTCTCTTCGAGACCGTCGGCAAAAATGTGAGTCAGATGGAGTCAATCTCACGTCCCGTCCTCTCGTTCTGGGCGGACGCGTGGAGACGCTTCCGGAAGAATAAGGTCGCATTTGTGAGCATGATCGTTATCGGCCTTTATGTTTTTCTCGCGATTTTCGCGCCGATCCTGAGCCGCCACTCATTTACGGCGATGGACGGCGACGCCATCAATGCGGGTCCGTCTCCTGCCCGCTGGCTCGGGTGCGACTCGACGGGCCGCGACCTCTGGGTCAGGGTCTGGATGGGCGCGCGCGTCTCGCTCACAATCGGTGTCGTCGCGGCGACGATCAACATGTGCGTCGGCGCGCTGCTCGGCGGGCTCTGCGGTTACTACGGCGGCAAGCTCGACATGATCATGATGCGCGTCGTCGATATTCTCTACGGCATCCCGAGCCTCATCGTGACGATCCTCGTCATGGTCGTCATCGGGACCGGCGTGAAGACGCTGATCATCGCGATGTGTATTGTCGGGTGGATCGGGACATGCCGCTTCACGAGAGGCGAGGTCTATCGCCTGAAGTCGCAGGACTTTGTGTCCGCCGCGAAGGTGCTCGGCGTGAATGACTTCGTCATTATCAACCGGCATATTCTGCCGAATATCATGGGACTCCTCGTTACGAACCTCTGCATGGCGATTCCGGGCGCGATCTTCTCAGAGGCGTTCTTAAGCTACATCGGTCTCGGTATCACGCCTCCGAACTGCAGCTGGGGCATCCTCGCGAAGGACGGCATCAAGATGCTGCGCGTCGCGCCGCACGAGATTCTGTTTCCTGCATTTTTTATCTGCACGACGATGCTCGCCCTGAACCTTCTCGGCGACGGCCTGCGGGACGCATTTGACCCGCACCTCAGGGGCACGGAGTGAGATAAGATTGGAGGTTTGTCTATGGCTGAACAGAAAACTATTCTGGATGTGAGACATCTCGTCTACTCGTTCAGGACCTACGGGGGTGTCGTCCACGCTGTCCGCGATGTCAGCTTCCGCGTGCGGAAGGGCGAGATCCTCGGCATCGTCGGCGAGTCGGGCTGCGGGAAATCCGTGACGGCGCAGAGCATTCTCCGCCTGAACCCGGAGCCGCCGGGATTTGTCGAGGGCGGCGAGATCCTGTACAAGGGGCGTGATGTCCTGAAAATGAAGAAAAAAGAGCTGCGGGACTTCCGCACGCGCGAGATCGGCTTTGTCTTCCAGGATCCGATGACCTCACTCAATCCGACGATGCGGATCGGCGAGCAGATCGAGGAGGTGTTCATCGGCCGGACCGATATTCCGAAGAAGGAGGTCAGAGAGCGGGCGCACAACATCATGAAGCTTGTCGGCATATCCGATGTGGACAGGCGCTACAAGCAGTACCCGCACGAGCTCTCCGGAGGCATGAAGCAGCGCGTCATGATCGCGATCGCCCTTGTCTCCGAGCCGGACATCATTATCTGCGATGAGCCGACGACATCGCTCGACGTGACGATCGAGGCGCAGATCCTCGATCTCCTGAAGAATCTCCGGGACCGCCTCGGGATGTCGATCATACTGATCACGCACGATCTCGGCGTCATCGCGAAGATCTGCGACCGCGTTGCCGTCATGTACGGCGGCGAGATCGTGGAGCACGGCGATGTCCGCGACATCTTTTACCGCACGGCGCATCCGTATACGAGCGGACTGCTTCACTCGATCGCGCGCCTCGATATGGACAAGAACGCAGTTCTGTCTTCGATCGAGGGCACGCCGCCCGATCTGTTCGCGCCGCCGAAGGGCTGTCCGTTCGCGGCGAGATGTCAGTACGCGATGAAGATCTGCAGCAAATATCCGCCCGCGCGCTATGATCTCGGCGGCGGGCACGAATCCTGCTGCTGGCTTGAGCACCCGAAGGCAGAGCATGTGGATCTGACATATCACGCGGACCGGCATGCGCCGTACACGCTGGGCATGGCGGCAGGAGAGGAGGGATGCGTATGACAAGGCTGCATATGAATATAAGTTCTGCGGGAGCTGCTGTGCATGATGCTTCCTCTCCGGAGGTGAGGGATGGTGATGTCCTCCTTTCGGTCCGCGATCTCTGTATGTATTTTCATGTCGGCCATCACGAGGACCTGAAGGCTGTGGATCATGTGAGCTTTGACATCCGGAAGGGCGAGACAGTCGGTCTCGTCGGCGAATCCGGCTGCGGAAAATCCACGACGGGCCGGTGCATCGTCCGCCTGAACCAGCCGACGGCGGGACAGATTTATTACCGCGGGAAGGACATTTTCAGGCTGTCAAAGGCCGAGAAGAAGGCGTTCACGGGCGATGTGCAGATGATTTTCCAGAACCCGTACGCGTCGCTCAATGCGCGCATGACGGTTGCGGAGATTGTCGGCGAGGGTATGAGACTCCATGGAACATACACACCGGAGGAGCTCGATGCGAAGGAGGAGAGGCTCCTCAACCTGGTCGGCCTCGGCCGCGACCATATGTCGCGGTTTGCGCATGAGTTCTCGGGCGGCCAGCGGCAGCGGATCGGCATTGCGCGCGCCCTGTCCGTAGGTCCGGAGTTCATCGTGTGTGACGAGCCGATCTCCGCGCTCGACGTCTCGATTCAGGCGCAGGTTATCAATCTCCTGAAGCGTCTCCAGAAGGAAATGCATTTGACGTATCTGTTTATTGCGCATGACCTGTCCGTCGTGCGGTATATCTCGGACCGCGTCATTGTCATGTATCTGGGCAGCATTGTTGAGCAGGCGGCCGCGGACCAGCTGTATGAGCATCCGCTTCATCCGTACACGAAGGTGCTGCTCTCCGCGATTCCGATCGCGGACCCGGACCGGACGAGGGCCGCGAAGCGGATTGAGATCAAGGGCGAGATTCCAAGCCCGGTCAACCTCGGGGCTGGGTGCCATTTCGCGGAGCGCTGCCCGTACGCGACGGAGCGCTGCCGGAGAGAGACGCCGGTCATGCGGGAGGTCGAGCCGGGGCATACGGTGGCCTGCCACTTGATATGAGAAGACCGATGTGAGAGGATAGAGGGCGGTTCCGCCAGTGAGGCGGGAGCAGAAAGGATAGATTATGAGCAAAATTGTGCTGGAACGGATCAGGGAATACCTGGAGGTCCAGAAGCTGGACGCATTTTTCTGCACGAAGCTCGTGAATGTCCGCTATATCAGCGGCTATACGAGCGACGACGCATTTCTCTTTATCACGCGCGACAGGCAGTTCTTCATCACGGACCCGCGCTACATGGAGCTTGCGGGCGCACAGTGCCCGGATTACACGCTCGTTGAGTGGAGGAAGCAGTACGGGACGGTCGCGGCGGCCTGCGCGTCGCTCGCGAAGGAGACCGGCGCGAAAAAAATCGGCTTTGAGAGTCTCGACATGAATGTCAATATGTTCCGCGGCATCGAGGACGGTCTCACCGGGACAAATGCAGAGCTTGCTCCGATGGACGGTGTCATCGAGGACATGCGGATGCACAAGACACCGCAGGAGATCGAGTACGCGCGGGCGGCCTGCGAGATCACAGTCAGGGCCTATGACCGGATTCAGAAGGATATCCGGCCGGGCGTCACGGAGAAGGAGCTCGCCGCAAACCTCTCGAGGTATATGGTCCTTGAGGGCGCGGACACGATGCCGTACGGAAATATTCTCATTTCCGGCGCGCGCACGTCACTTCTGCACGGGATCCCGTCCTCGAAGGCTGTCGAGTACGGGGACTTTGTTCTCATGGACTACGGCTGCCAGTTCCACGGCTATATGTCTGACATGACGCGGACGCTCGTCGTCGGAAAGGCGACGCCGAAGCAGCGGGAGGTCTACCGGCTTGTGAAGCAGATGCTGACGGATACGGAGGCCTATCTGCGGGATGGCGCGCTGACGGATGAGGCGTACCGCGAGTCGGTGCGGGCACTCGAGAACACGGAGTATATGCCGTATCACTACACGGGCATCGGCCACGGCGTCGGTCTCTTTGTCCATGAGCAGCCGTTCATGGGGCCGGGGCGGTCTCTGACGATTCAGAAGGATACGGTCATGACGGTTGAGCCGGGTCTCTATATTCCGGGCTGGGGCGGCGTCCGCATCGAGGACACGGTCCTGATCCGGGAGGACGGCATCGAGAACCTGACGCCGGCGACGAAGGAACTGATCGAGCTTTGAGCAGAAATGAATTGTACTGTTCGGGACATGTCGGTATAATAAAAGAAGTCTGATGGTCGGGAGCTGATCCGCGTGGATCGGCTCCTTTTTCTGAACCGGAAATTCTGCTCCGGTGCCTGTCGGCGGCGGCAAAGGAGCGTGTCCGGGACAGCGGCCATTTGGAAACGGAGGTTCTCATGCTGCATATTCTCACATCGATCGACAGTGTCATGTACTACCCGATTCTTATTATCGTGATGGCGGCTGCCGGTATTTATTTCACATGCAGGACGAAATTCGTGCAGGTCCGCATGTTCGGCGAGGCGTGCCGGCTTGTCATGGAGAAGCCGCAGGACGCAAAGCATGTGTCGTCCTTCCAGGCGCTCATGGTCTCGACGGCCTCGCGCGTCGGAACGGGCAACATCATTGGCGTCTCGACGGCAATCTGCCTCGGCGGCCCCGGCGCGGTCTTCTGGATGTGGGTCATGTGCATCATCGGCGCGTCGTCTGCATTTATCGAGAGCACGCTCGCGCAGATCTACAAGCGCCGCGACAAGGACGGCGGCTGCTACGGCGGACCGGCGTATTATATCGAGCGGGCGCTTCACGCGCGCTGGCTCTCCGTGCTGTTCTGCATTTTCCTGATCTCGACATACGCGTTCGGCTTTAATCTCCTGTGCTCCTATAACCTGCAGTCGACATTTGCCGCGTATCGTTTCTATGATCCGAAGACGACGCCGGTTCTCATCGGCGCGATTCTCGCGGTCCTCGTCGGCTACTGCGTGCTCGGCGGCGGAAAGCGGATCGTGCATCTGACGGAGGTCATCGTGCCGGTCATGGGCGTGTCCTATGTCGTGATCGCGCTCATTGTGATTCTCGCGCATATCACGAATATCCCGGCGATGTTCGCGCTGATTTTTGAAAATGCCTTTGATTTCAAGGCGATCGCGGGCGGCATCGCGGGCTCCTGCCTTGTGTACGGTATCAAGCGCGGCCTTTATTCCAATGAGGCAGGTGTCGGCTCCGCGCCGAACGCCGCCGCGTCCGCGGTCGTCTCGCATCCGGTCAAGCAGGGCCTCGTCCAGACGATCTCCGTCTACATCGACACGATGCTCCTTTGCACGGCGACGGCCCTCATGTGTCTGAGCTCCGGCGCGGCGCGCTCGAAGGCGGTCTCCGGCGCGCCCTATGTGCAGAACGCGATCTCAACGGTATTCGGAAAAGTCGGCCCGCTCTTCATTACGGTCGCGATGGTGCTGTTTGCATTTACCACATTGATCGGAAACCTCTACTACGTCGGCAACGCGCTCGCCTACATGAACCACAAGAAAATGCCGTCAAAGCGCTTTATGACGGTCTTCCACATCATCTGCGCCGTCGTCGTCTTCGCAGGCGCGCTCGTCCCGATGGATGCGGCGTGGGCACTCGCGGACATCACGATGGGCCTCATGACGCTCATCAACCTGCCGTCGTGCGTCCTTCTCTCCGGAACCGCGATCCGAGCCCTGCGGGACTACGAGAAGCAGAAGAAGGAGGGGAAGAACCCTGTGTTCCGCGCGCACGACATCGGGATCTACGACGGGGTGCTCGATTTCTGGAAATGAGGAAATGAATAGAGTAGAATAGTTACAGCAATTTCAAATATGGAGGTGAAGCCTATGAAATCAGTGAAAATGTTCTACATAGACGGCTGCCCGTATTGCCGTGCGGCGAGGGAGGCTCTCGCGGACCTTGAGAAACATGAGAAGTACCGCGGTCTTTCTGTGGAGCTCATCAATGAAAATGAGCACCCCGACATCGCGGACCGCTACGACTACTACCATGTGCCGACGGTGTATGTGGACGAGAAGAAGGCATTCGAGACGCAGCCGGGCGACAGCGCGGATGTGATTCGCGGCAACCTCGTGAAGGCACTCGATTCGGCGCTTTGAGCAAGGCATGCCTGTGGGCGGCAGAGAACGTGACAGGAAAGGAGATCTATAAAACATGAACGCCAGGGAACTTTACAATCTGTGGCTTGAGAAGCTTCCGCAGGACGATCCGATGCGCGCGGAGCTCCTTGCCATTAAGGACAACGACAATGAAATCACCGACCGCTTCTACCAGGAGATCGTCTTCGGCACGGCGGGCCTCCGCGGCATCTGCGGGGCCGGCACGAACCGCATGAACCGCCTGACGGTCGGCCGCGCAACGCAGGGCATCGCGAACTTCATTTTAAAGTCGGGAGAGGATGTATCGCGCGGCGTTGCGATCGCCTACGACTGCCGGTACCACTCGAAGGAATTCTCCGAGATGGCGGCGGAGATTCTCGCGGGAAACGGAATCCGCGCGTATCTCTTCCCGTCGCTGCGCCCGACGCCGGAGCTTTCATTTGCCATCAGAAAGCTTGGCTGCGTGTCCGGCATCAATATGACGGCGAGCCACAATCCGAAGGAATATAACGGCTACAAGGTCTACTGGGAGGACGGCGCGCAGATCTCGGGAGAGATTTCCGAGGGCATGCAGGCGGAGATTCAGAAGCTCGATATGTTCGCGCCGGTAAAGAATATGGCGCTCTCCGAGGCTGCGGAGAAGGGCCTTGTGCAGATGCTGGGCGAGGAGATGGACCGCGCGTATCTCGACTACGTCGAGTCGATGCGGCAGAGGGACGATGATGAGCTCGACCTCACGGTGCCGGTCGTCTACACGCCGCTCAACGGCGCGGGCTCGATTCCGATGGCGCGCGTCGCGAGGGAGCGCGGCTTCGTGAATTTTGCGATTGTGCCGGAGCAGAAGGACCCCGATCCGGACTTTACGACGGTCCCGTTCCCGAATCCGGAGAATCCGAAGGCCTTCGAGCTTGCGGAGAAGCTGGGCCGTGAGAAGCGCGCGGAGCTCCTCATCGCGACGGACCCGGACAGCGACCGCATGGCGGTTGAGATTGCCGACGCAAATGAGGAGAGCGGCTACCGGTCCCTGAACGGCAACCAGACGGGCGCGATGCTGATCGCGTACCTTGCGGAGAGCCGGAAGGAGAAGGGCACGCTTCCGGAGAAGTCAGCGATGATCAAGTCGATCGTCACGGGCGATTTCGGAGCCGCGATCTGCGCGGACTACGGCATCACGGTCTTCAACACGCTGACGGGCTTCAAGAATATCTGCGGAAAGATCCCGGAGGTCGAGAAGGAGGGCTATTCCTATTTCTTCGGCTATGAGGAGAGCATCGGCTGCGCACCGGGTGAGATGGTGCGCGACAAGGACGGCATCTGCGCCGGCATGCTGATGATCGAGATGGCTGCATTTTACAGAAAGAAGGGCATGACGCTCGCGGACGCGCTCGATGCGCTCTACAGGAAATACGGGTACTACGCGGAAGACCAGGTGTCGGTCGTGCTGAAGGGCAAGGCCGGCGCGGAGCGGATCGGCCGCATTATGGACGCGTTCCGGAAGGGGAAGCCGCAGAGCTTCGGCGATTTCACGGTCGCAACGACGATCGATTACATAAACGGCTATGAGGACATCCCGGCCCAGAACGCGCTGAAGTTCACGATGACGGACGGGACATGGTTTGCGATGCGCCCGTCGGGCACGGAGCCGAAGATCAAGTTCTACTATTACGCGGTCGCAAAGAAGCCGGAGATCTCGCACGCAAGAGTGGAGCGGCTTGAAGCGGCCGTCGGAAAGCTGATCGACGGCGTCGAGTGAGAAGGCCGGCTGCGGGAAATCCTTCTTAAAAGCTGATCGAATATTGTATAGAAAATGAGAGCCCCTCGCGGAGCTCTCATTTTTTAATGCGCTGGTTGTGTCCAGGCTGTCAGCCGGACTGCAAGACTTTCTTACCTCTGCGTCGTCGCCCGCTCATACACGACAGGCTCGATGATCCGGTGGACCGGCTCGATTGCGGGAGCGGCATCGTCGCTTCTCATGTTCCGGACAAGATCGCGGAGAAGCAGGACGGCCTCTCTTGCCATCACGTCGGTCTGCTGGCCGATCGTCGAGATCGGGATGACCGCCTCGCGGGAGACGGACGAGTTGTCGAAGCCGACGATCAGATAGTTATCCGGCAGCCTTCCGTACTGGCGGACGAGCTGGTTGACGAGGACGGCCGCGTAGTTGTCGCTCGAGAGGAAGATGCCTTTTTTTTGCGTCGGGAAATCGCGCTCGATCTCGGACAGAACCGATTCGATGTCGCGCTCGATGCCGTCGTAATCATGAGGAAAATCCCTGAAATATTCTCTGTGCGCGGTGCCGTGCTCCCTGCAGTAATCGAGGAACCCTGCGATGCGCCCATAGGACGGGATATGACTGCTCGGAGCGGCCTCAGAATTTACATGAAGAAGCACGTCGCAGCCGTGGCCTGCAAGAAGCCTTGCGGCCTCGTAGCCGCCCTTCCGGTTGTCTGTGCTGATGCTGTGAATGTACTGATCCTCTCTCTCGATGCCGATGACGGGGATCGGGAGCTTTGAGAGCTCAATCGACGGAATTGTGTGGGAGAGAACGATGAGCCCCGCAATCTTGTAGGCCAGAAGCTCATCGATGACCTGCCGCTCGACAGACTCATTCTGGTTGCCGTTGAAGACGATGAATTTGTAGCCGAATTCCTGATAGGTGTTGAGCAGCCGGTTCAGGACATCCAGATAAAAATGGTGATAGAGGTCGGGGAGCATGACGCCGATGAGGTCGCTCTGCCCCTTCGCGAGAATACGCGCGACCTTGTTTTCGTGGTAGCCTAGCCGGTCCAGCGCGTCCGCGACGATTTTTCTGTTCTTATCTGTCAGTGAGTCGGGGTGGTTGAAGTACCTCGAGATGGTTGTTTTCGAAAATCCTGTATATCTTGCAATATCGTCAAAAGTAATATTTGTCCTGTCTGCCATCCTGTTTTTTTCCTGCTGCCGGCGTGAGATCGTGTGAAATCTGCCAGATGCTGCCGGTCTCATACCCATGATTTTGTAATGCTCCAGCTTCTATCCATTGCGTCAGACACAAGCCGCTCAGACCGTGCCCTGACTTTTACATATGCCCACTATATCAGAAATCTATCACGCACGCAATTCCGTACATTTTCGAAAACAGATAAAGTAACCGGTTACGAAACATGCACAAAAATACAGGTGCAAAATTAGTGAATATCGACGAAATACATCGCATAAACAAGCTGTTTATTGACGCAAGATACAAAGAGTGTTACGGTTTCTGCATAAAGTAACCGGTTACTTATTGAGCCGGTAGGGAGGTGCAGGAAATGAGGAAAATCAGACAGGCCGCGGCGATCTGCCTGTCCGGCGTTATGGCAGCCGGACTTCTGGCGGGATGCGGCGCATCGTCATCCACATCGACATCGTCGGTTGTGTCGACGGACTCGGGAGATACGTCATCGACAGCGACGGCGGCGAGCACGGGCGTGAACATCACGATCTTCAACTCCAAGAGTGAGATCCAGAGCCAGATGGTGAAGATGGCGAAGCAGTACACGAAGGAGACCGGAGTCGGCGTCGAGGTCTACTACTCGAGCGACACGGTCGCGGCGCATCTGTCGACGCGCTACGCATCGAACAGCCCGTATACGATCTCCATGGTTGACGCGAAGGATATCTACAGCCTCGCGAAGGAGCACGCGGTTGATCTGAGCGACCAGGACTGGGTCGGTGATACGGACTATGCGATCAGCATCGACGGCAAGGTCTACGGCTTCCCGGTCTGCATCGAGGCGCGTGGTCTCATTTACAATGCGTCTGCGATCGAGAAGATCACGGGAGAGAAATTTGATCCTTCAAAATACAAGACGCTCGATGAATTCAAGGCGCTCCTCGAGAAGCTTGTCGCGGGCGGCATGAAGCATCCGGTCGGTATCATGAAGGAGGACTGGTCACTTGGCGCCCACTATCTCGCACAGGTCTATGAGGAGCAGTCCGATCCGGACGCGTTCATCAATCAGCTCTGCGCCGGCGATGTCGATCTCATGAGCAACGATAAATTCAACTCGCTCATGGATACGTTCGACGTGCTGAAGGAGTACAACTACGACAAGGTCAGCGCCGTATCTGCGGAGCGCGAGGTCTCCGAGGAGTATCTCGCGGAGGGCAAGATCGCGTTCATGTTCGGCGGCAACTGGGACTGGTCGGAGCTGAATCAGTATGATTTCTCATCGGACATGGGCATGATGCCGGTCCCGCAGAACACGGATGACGGGTCAAATGAAAAGCTCGTCGGCGGAGGCTCGAAGTACTTCTTCATCGATAATTCCTCCAATACAAGCGACGCGCAGCGCGCGGCAGCGGAGGACTTCCTCAACTGGTGGGCAAACAATGAGGAGGGACAGAAATTCGTCGTCGATACCTGCGCACTCGTTCCGGCATTCCGCACGAATACGCTGGAGGTTCAGGACCCGCTCGGAAAATCCGTCAAGGAATATGCGGATGCGGGAAAGCTCATCAATAACTATAACTTCCTTCCGGACGACCACTATGCAGTTCTCGGCGCGGAAATGCAGAAGTATCTGGCTAATGTGAGCACAAGAAAGCAGTTTGCAAAGGCAATCGAGAAGTACTGGAAGACGGCGACTCCGATCGCGCACTGACAGTTATCGGGAGGGAAATCATGAAAAGAAATACGATGTCTTATAAGACAAAGCAGTTTCTGATGTTCGCGGGACCCGCCATGATCCTGTTTATCGGAACTGTGATGCTGCCGTTCATTTACGGCATCTATCTGACGTTCACAAGCTGGGACGGCATCGCGAGGGAGAAGCCGTTCGTCGGCGTCGCGAATTATGTATCGGCGTTCAAGGACACCGCCTACTGGGCGTCGCTCGGACGGACCGCAATCTACACGATCATATCGGTTGTTCTCGTCAATGTGATCGCCTTTCTTCTGGCGTATCTCGTCACGTCGGGAATCAAGGCGCAGAACTTCTTCCGCGCGGGCTTCTTTATCCCGAACCTGATCGGCGGTATCGTCCTCGGCTATGTGTGGAAGTTCGTGTTTAACAGAATCTTCGTCGCGATCGGCAATGCAGTGACCGGCGATGTTGTTCCTTCAATTCTCGGTACGGCGAGCGGTGCGCTGTTTGCTCTGATTCTCGCGTCGACCTGGCAGTACGCAGGATATCTGATGCTGCTGTATGTCGCGGGCTTCATGAGCGTTCCGGGATCTCTGAAGGAGGCGGCCGAGATTGACGGCGCGACATCCCATCAGGCCATGCGGTACGTGACCATTCCGATGATGCGGACGACATTTGTCGAGTGCATCTTCCTCAGCATCACGCGCTGCTTCGTCGTTTACGATGTCAACCTCTCACTGACAAACGGTGAGCCGTTCAATTCATCGGTCCTCGCGGCCATGCACGTGTACAAGCAGGCATTTACGTATAAGAATTATGGTGTCGGCCAGGCAGAGGCGCTGATCCTCTTTGTGATCTGCGCGGTGATCGGCATCGCTCAGGTTAAGATCGGACAGAAGGGGGAGGTGACCGCGTGATGGCAGCCATGACACAGAATGAGATTGCGGCGAGAAAGAAGGCCCGCGGCAATGTCGGAAAATATATCCTTCTGATTATTCTGTTTATTTTATTCATTTTCCCGTTCATCCTCGTCGTCATCAACGTGTTCAAGACGAAGGCGGACATCACAATCAACCCGCTCTCACTGATCGGTGTTCACGGATTTACGCTCGCGAACTTCCCGAACGCGATGGAGGCCATGGATTTCTGGCGCGTCTTCTTTAACTCGCTGATCATCACAGTGAGCGCGACAATCCTCACAGTGCTGTTCTCGGCGATGTGTGCATTTGTTATCGCGAGACACAGGAACTGGAAGGCATGCGCGATCCTCTTCACGCTGATGATTGCGTCCATGGTCATTCCGTTCCAGGTCCTGATGGTTCCGCTGGTCTCGATTTACGGCGGTATCCTCGGGGTGCTGAATCACAGACTGACGCTGATCCTGTTCCACGTCGGGTTCTCGGTGTCCATGGCGACATTCCTGTTTGACGGCGCGATCCGCGGCAATGTCCCGGCTGAGCTCGAGGAAGCGGCTGTGATCGACGGCTGCACGAGCTGGCAGACATTCTGGAAGGTCGTGTTCCCGCTCCTTAAGCCGACGATCGCGACGGTCACGATCATCGATGCGATGGCGTTCTGGAACGACTACCTGCTTCCGTCCCTGGTCCTCCAGAAGAAGGAGCTTTACACGATCCCGATCGCGACGCAGGTCTTCTACGGCACGTACTCCACGGATATCGGTCTTGTCATGGCGGCACTGCTTCTTGCCATGCTGCCGATCCTGATCCTGTATCTCTTCCTGCAGAAGTTTATCGTTGCAGGCGTGACATCAGGAGCCGTGAAGGGATAAAATGAACAGCCGGAGCCCTCTCTCCCTTGGGCCCCGGCTATTTTTGTATCCAGACAGCACCTCACAGTGAGGAACGCGAAGCGTTTTGAATCCGGGATGCTGAACAGTTACATTTCTTATCGAAAGGCAGATACGATGATTAAGGATATTCTTCACCTTCGGGCGCCGGGCGGCTGGATCAACGACCCGAACGGATTTATTTACTATAAAGGGCAGTACCACCTCTTTTATCAGCATTTCCCATACGCGCCGCGCTGGGGCACGATGCGCTGGGGCCATGCGGTCAGCGATGACCTGATTCACTGGAAGCACCTCGGGATCGCGCTGTTCCCGACGAAGGAGTACGACCAGAACGGCGTGTTCTCGGGAAATGCCCTTGAGAAGGACGGAAGGCTGTACCTCTATTACACGGCTGTCTGCTACCTCGGATTTGCGGACGGCGACATCCATCTTCCGAAGGACGACAGCTACGATTCGTCGCAGGCGCTTGTCATTTCCGATGACGGGCTTCATTTCGATAACTGGGCATCGAAAATGCAGGTCGTTCCTGTGTTCCGCGATCCGGCTCAGGGCGATTCGAAGAATTCGAAGGACCCGAAGGTCTGGTATGAGGGCGGGAAATACCGGATGCTTCTCGGAAATTCGTCGGCGGACGGGCGGGGCATGCTGGTGCTGCTTGAGAGCCCGGACGCGGTGCACTGGACATTTACGTCCAATGTGGCGGACGAGCGGTTCGGGAGGATTGTGGAGTGCCCCGATCTGTTCCGGATTGACGGGACGGCAGTGCTTCAGTTCTGCGCGATGTACGCGGGGCCTGATGGGACGGACGATCAGCAGCGCGATGCGGCGGATTCTGCACAGGCGGATGGCGGTTACCCGCACAGGACATACTGGTGTCTTGCGGATTATGATCCGGAGACAGGAGCGCTTGCGCCTCGCGGCGCGCGTCACCTGATGGACTTCGGCGATGACCTCTATGCGCCGGAGACGACGCTCGATCAAGTCGGCCGGCGCATAGCGATTGCGTGGCTCCGCATGCCGGAGCCGGTTCCGTCGGATGAGCGCGGCGCGTGGAACGGCATGATGTGCATGCCGCGCGTCGTGGAAATGCGGGGAGATCATGTATACTACCGGGTTCATCCTGTGATCGATGATTTTCTGTCGCAGGAGGTGCGGACGGGCTTTCGCTTCATGCCGGACATGTACCGCGTGCAGGCGACGCTCCGGGAGGGGGAGCGCATCGACCTCGGCGGGTATGTCATTGCATTTGAGGGCGGGCGCGTCGTGACGGACCGCACGAGGGTTGTCCCGGAGCAGACGCAGATGAAGCGGATCTGCCGCACGCCGGTTCTTGAGGCTGAGACATGCCGGCTCGATATCTTTGTGGACAGGAATATCGTCGAGGTCTTCGTGAATGACGGGCAGTATGTCATCAGCAATGTGGTGTATTCCATGGGACGGACGGTCAGCGGGCCGATCGGGCGGCTGTTCGTGCCGGTGGGGTGAGAAGGGCATGTTACAGTTCACGCGAACCAAGAATCGCATGCGGTCGCGAATATCAGGGCGGTATCGGGCAGACTCCGTCCTCCTCAGCTTCCCTTCGCCGCTGCCACAGCGGCTCAGGGTGATCTTCGGACTCCTCCGTATAACGCCCTCACCGCTCCTGATATCGCTGACCGCTTTCCGAGGTCTGATAACGCGTGAACTGTAACTGCGCATGGTGGCGGAGCAGCGATGGGTTTACAGATAAAATTTCTGCAGGTATAATTTTCGGTAGACTTGCCGCGGCGATGCGGCTGACTGGAATGAGCGGGAGAGCACGAATATGCACGGATATGAAGGGGATAAGGAGAAGAATATCGGGCGCGGGCAGACGGCTCCGGATGGATCTGTGTCCGGCCGCGGCCGCATGGCTGCGCTCAAATGGGCTTTTCCTCTGACGCTTCCTGTGATGGCCGGCTATGTGTTCCTCGGGATTACCTACGGGATTCTCATGGTCCGGCAGGGTCTTCCGGTCTGGCTGCCGATTGTCACAGCGGCTGTCGTCTACACGGGCTCGATGGAGTTTCTGCTCACGAGCATTCTCGTGTCGTCCTTCAATCCTGCATCGGCGTTCGCGACGGCGATTATGGTCGGCGCGCGCCATCTCTTCTATGGCATTTCGATGCTCGGAAAATACAGGGGCATGGGATGGAAGAAGTTTTATCTCATTTTCACGACAAGCGACGAGACATTCGCGATCAACTACTCGGCGGAGATTCCGGACGACATTGACAGAGGCTGGTTTTATTTCTGGGTCTCGCTGCTCGATCAGAGCTACTGGATCGCGGGCTCGGCGCTCGGCGGGCTGTTCGGATCGCTGATCACATTCAACACGAAGGGCCTTGATTTCGTCATGACGGCGATGTTCGTCACGATTTTCATGAACCAGTGGCTGAAGGACGGCGAGGGACTGGACGGGTTCTTTACGAAGCACGTCAGTGAATTTGTCGGCATCTTCGGATCGATTGTCTGTCTCATGATTTTCGGGCCTGATCACTTCATTATTCCGACGATGCTCGTGATGCTTGCGGCTCTGACGCTGCTCCGCCCGGTGCTCGACCATCCGGAAAATGAGGTTCCTGCAGCCGGCGGCCAGGACGGCATCGAAGGAGATCAGGCGGCAGCCGGCGGACGAGATGGCATCACCGGTGATCAGTCAGCCATGGCGGGACATGACGCAGAGAAGGGAGGCGGCGTATGACAGGCACGCAGGTTTTCATCACGATTGCGGTCGTCGTTGCGGCGACGATGCTCACGCGCTTTCTTCCGTACATCTGCTTTCCGCAGGGCCGGAAGACGCCGAAGTATGTGAATTATCTCGGCAAGGTCCTCGCGCCGGCCGTCTTCGGTCTGCTCGTTGTGTACTGCCTCCGGAATGTGAATTTCGTCGGCGGGAGCTTCGGGATTCCGGAGATCATATCGGTCGCGGTCGTTGTTATTACATTTGTGTGGAAGCGGCAGATGTTGCTCTCCATGGCGAGCGGGACGCTTCTCTACATGCTGCTCGTGCAGACTGTATTCCGGTGAGATCGCGTCCATTGCACTGCGACCGGGACTTTGCCGGGTGTATAAGTCCCGACGGATTGCTTCGCTGCGACCGGGACTTATACAGTAAAAACGGAAACGGGGACGGATTTATTTCGTCCGGTACCACACCACAAGGAGCCGCGCAGGTTCCGATTCTGAGAATCGGGGCTTTCGCGGCTCTCATAAGGATTTCATGTATGAATAATCAGAAACATATGGACACCGTCTCTGTCTTCGAAAACCCGTCGATCGGCCGCGCCGTCTGGACGCTCGCGATCCCGACCGTCATCACGCAGCTGATCAATATGATCTACAATTTCGCGGACACCTGGTTCGTCGGTCGCACGGGAAATGCAGCCATGGTCGCCGCGACTAATGTCTGCATGCCGCTCTTTGTCATCATGGCGGCGATCGCGAACCTGTTCGGCATCGGTGGCGCGAGCGTCATTTCCCGCGCGCTCGGACAGAAGAAGCCGGAGAAGGCGCGGAGGGTCTTCGCGTTCTGTCTCTATGGCGGTCTCGTCGGCGCGATCTGCTATGCGGTCTTCATCGCGCTGGCTCGCCCGGTTCTGATTCCGCTCGTCGGCGGCGACAGCGCGGACTATGACTATATCTACAACTATATGTTCTGGACGATGACGGTGGGCGCGATCCCGACCGTCGGCAATGTCCTCTGCGGCCACCTGGTCCGCTCGATCGGCGCCGCGAAGGAGGCCGGCTTCGGCATGTCGCTCGGCGGCGTTCTCAACTGCTTTCTCGATCCGCTGTTCATGTTCGTGATTCTCCCTTCGGGAAATGAAGTGACCGGCGCGGCGATTGCGACGATGCTCTCGAACACGGTGGCTCTCGTGTATTTTCTCATTTTCCTCGCGAGACACAGAGAAAATGCGGTCTTCACGATGAACCCGCGGGACATTTCATTTGCGGACAGAATTCCGGGAGATGTGCTCGCGATCGGCATTCCGGCCGCGCTGCAGACGACGCTCGCAATGGTCTCGAATATTTTCGCAAATGCGCTTGTCGTCGGTTACGGCACGGAGGCGGTCGCCGGCATGGGCGTCGCGAAGAAGATCAATATGATTGCGTTCAACACATCAATGGGCATGACGCAGGGCGTGCTGCCGCTGATCGGCTACTGCTACGGCGCGAAGAATTACGCGAGACTCCGGAGGGTCGTGCGCTACACGGCGAAGGTGCTGCTTATTTTCACGCTCTGCTGTGTTCTGCTGTTTACGGTCTGCGCGCCGTATCTGTGCGCGTTCTTTATCAATGAGGCGAAGACGATCGCGTTCGGCACGCGCTTTCTCCGGATCATCGGCTACGCGGCCCCGCTCTGTGCCCTGTCCTACATGTGCAACACGGTGTTTCAGGCGACGGGCAACCGGGCGAGATCCTTTGTCCTGTCGATCATGAGGAAGGGCCTCGTCGATATTCCGATGATGTTCGTGCTGCGGGCGATGATCGGCGTCGACGGCGTCTGCTGGGCGACACCATTTGCCGAGGTCGTGTCAGCCGTGATCGCGGTTATTCTGTACTTCTCATTTATGAAAAAGCTGACGCCGGCGAGGGCATGAGTATTCAGCGCCCGGACTCGGAGCGCTGTGCGTTGCAGAAATTTCAGCACCCAGACTCGGAACGCAAAATTTTTTGGAAAGTTAGCACTCAACACTTGACAGTGCTAATAATTGGTGTTATAACTGCTCTAGAACGAAAGAGGAGATGAGAAAGAGCTCCGGACGGTGGTTTCCGTAAGACAAATGAGGGAACCGGGAGCGGCAGATCTCATCAGATCCTTCGTCCGGGATTTACGGTCCGGCGAAAGACCGGATCTACAAAATACGGAATGACAGGGTTTCATCAGATAGATAGTTGAGGAGGCAATGATTATGTTAGTACCGAGTTTATTTACAGATAATTTCGTTAATGATTGGTTTAATGATGCATTCAACACTACACCGACACTGTTCAAGGCATCCGGCAGCAGCCTTATGAGCGCTGATGTCAAGGAATACAAGGATCACTATGAACTGTCACTTGAGCTTCCGGGCTACAAGAAGGAAGATGTCAACGCTTCTCTGAAGGATGGTTATCTGACCATTGAAGCGAAGAGAGAAGACAAGAAGGACGATAGCGAGGACGAGGCGCACTTTATCCGCCGCGAGCGCTACGTTGGCACCCTTGAGAGAACCTTCTACGTAGGCGAAGATGTCAAACAGGAAGACATCAAAGCTAAGTTTGAGAACGGTGTTCTGGAGATCAACATCCCGAAGGTTCAGGCAAAGCCTGAAGTCGATACCGCGCAGAATATCGCGATTGAGTAAGGGATGTAATAGAGCGGAACCGCTTGAGGCGGCTCCGTATCATCAAGAAATAAAAAATGAAGAGCCTTCCGGTGCGGGTATCCGCGCCGGAGGGCTCTTTAATCGTTATCTGTTTTTACTTCTCGTTCCAGGCCTCGACCTGCTCAAGCAGCCATTTTGTCCAGGCATCGAATCCCTCACCGGTCTTTGCGGACACGAAGAAGATCTTTGAGTCCGGGTTCAGCCGGTGAATGCGCTCGACGACGGCCTTGTCGTCAAAATCAAAATAGTTCCGCGTGTCGATTTTGTTGATCAGCACGACCTGTGTCACCTGGAACATCAGCGGGTATTTGAGCGGCTTGTCGTCACCCTCGGGGATCGAGAGGATCTCCATATTCATGCTCGATCCGACATCCTCCTCGGCGGGGCAGACGAGATTGCCGATATTTTCGAGAAACAGGAGATCCAGATCATCTGTGCGGAATTCATCGAGCGCCTGCTTTGTCATCGAGGCGTTCATTGCGCATTCGCCGCCCGTGTGGATCTGGATCGAGCGCACGCCTGCGGCGAGCATTTTTTCGGCGTCGACGGTCGCGTCGATGTCGGCCTCCATGACGCCGATCTTAAGGCGATCCTTCAGCATATCGATCGTGCGCAGAAGCACCGATGATTTGCCGGCGCCGGGGCTCGCCATGACGTTCATGAGAAATGTGCGGTTTTCGCGGAGCTGCCCGCGGATGTCATCCGCGAGGTGGTCGTTGGCCGCGAAGATACTCTGATTGACTTCTATTGTTCTGACGTTACTCAATGTTAATCCTCCATCTGAAAATGAAGATTATCTGCCGGAAATGCGGCTCCTTACCTTCTCCTCAAGCCAGTCCGCCAGCCTGTCTATGCCCTCGCCGGTCTTTGCGGATACCGGGAAGATTTCCGCTGAGGCACTGCGCTCGCGAATATAGGACGTGCATGTTTCGATATCAAAATTGAAGACGGGCAGCGCATCGATCTTGTTGATGATGACGGCGTCGCATTTTGTGAAGACAAGCGGATATTTGAGCGGCTTGTCGTCGCCCTCCGGGACGGAGAGGATCACGAGATTCAGATCCGCGCCCGTGTCGAATTCGGCGGGGCAGACGAGGTTGCCGACATTTTCGAGAATCACGAGATCAAAATGGCGCTCTCTCGAGGGCATGGTCAGGATCGATGTCGCGCGGGACACGATCGGAATGCCGAGCGCGCGGAGACCCTGGCGTGACATTTCCGCGTCGAGATGGCACATGCCACCCGTGTGCAGCTGGACGGCCGGAACGCCGGCCTTATCCTGAATGGTCTGCGCGTCGACGTCGCTGTCGATATCGGCCTCCATGATGCCGATCGAGAGCGGCGATGCCGCGCCACGTTTCTTCAGCGCGTCGATCAGCGCAAGAATGGTCGATGTCTTGCCGGAGCCCGGCGAGGACATGAGGTTTACATAGCAGAGCCCCGCGTCCTTCGTCTGCCGGCGCAGCTCCTCCGCGTCGGCGTCATTGTCCGCGAGGATTGATTCCTTAAGACGGATGATTTTTACGGGATCCATGATCGTTCCTCCTGATGTAGTTTCATTCATTGTCCGGAAGAGCTGTCAGATAGGCAGCCTCCTGTTTTATGTCGGTCGGTGAGTCCGGAACGTTCGCCGGAAAGGTTCGGGGATCGCTCTCGGATTTACTCCTGCGTCTCAATTTTATCGACAATAAATTCTCTTCCCTGCTCGATCCGGAGAGCGGCTGAGCCGCAGTCCGGGCAGCGGGCCACGTAGCCGTCCGGTCCGTGCGGGTCGATTTCTCTGCCGCAGGACGCGCAGCGGATTCTGACAGGCTTTGTATTCACGATGAGCTCTGCATGTTCCGCAATGGTACCCTTCACGCACTCGCGGAAGGCCGTCTCAAGAAGAGAAGGCACGATCGCAAGCATCTCGCCGCAGGAGACATGGACTGCGAGGATGCGGTTCTCATTTGCCGCGCGGAGCGCAATGTCTGCAATCCGCACGGCGTACGACATCTCATGCATCAGCCCATATACCTCTGAATGACCTTCGTGATCTGCGGCAGCACCTGCTGCTTGCGGGACATCAGGCCCTCCTGGAAGCTGTGCTCCTCGTGCTCCTTGTCCGGAAATGCCTCGACGGCCCAGTCGGCGCGCTTGCCGCCGGCATAGACGACGGAGCCGTTTTCAGTGATGCTTGTGAAGACCGCGATCTCAAGATCGAGTTGCTTGCGGCTTGCAAATGACTCCACCTCGGCCGTGATGACATTTCCCTCTGTCCGTGTGTCGGCGATCGAAGCCGTGATGATCTGCGAGATGGCCAGCTTGCAGCCGCTGATCTCGTAGAATTTGATGTCCTGGTTGATCATGTCGGCGATGGACTTGCCCTGCGTGTCCGCGGAGACGGCGAACATCTCCTTCGCGAACTCATCGATGTCGAGATCGGCCATGGCGGCTAGGATATTGGCCGTCTGCCGGTCCTTGTCCGTCGTTGTCGGAGAGTGGAAATCCATCGTGTCGGACAGAAGCGCGCCGAGCAGAAGCCCCGCGAGGTTCGGCGGAATCGGGATCTGATTCTCGCGGTAAATGGTCGCGATGATGGTGGCGGTTGAGCCGACGATTTCATTCCGGAACGAAATCGGCTGCGTCGAGCTGAAGCCGTTGATCCGGTGGTGGTCGATAACCTCAAGAATCTGCGCCTCGTCGGCAGCTGTCACGGACTGCGGGAATTCGTTGTGGTCGACGAGAATCAGCTTCTTGTTTCTTGCGTTCATGATGTGATAGCGCGTCGCATAGCCGACCAGATGGTGCGTGTCGTCCACGACCGGGTAGGCGTGATAGCGCGAGCGCAGCATTTTCTTTCCGACATCCTCCGCGAGCTCGGAATCGTAAAATGAAACCAGATCTGTCTTCATGAGTGTGCTGACGGACGGCGCGAAGTACAGATAGCGGGACGTATTTGTCGCCCCGTGCCCGGAAATGATGATCGGGCAGTGGCATTCCTTTGCCGCTGCGATGACGGAATCGGAGACGGAGTCGGCCCAGACCACGACGAGCAGGCCGGCGCCTCCGCGGATGACCGCGATCTGTGCCTCCTCGCTGTCACCGACGATCACGATGCGGCCCTGAATCTGATAGCGGGAGAGATGCTCGCGGTCCGTCATGGCGACAATGCTGACGCGCCCGTTCAGGCGGCCGGTCGTGTCATCGTTATATGCGATGCGTCCGTTGACCGTTTTCGCGAAATTCTCGACGGGCGTTGTGCTCAGAAAATTGATGTTGTAGGACGTATCGCCGAGGCCGACGTCTGCGATATCGCCCTTTCCGACGAGACCGACGAGCTTTCCATCGGAGTCGACGACGCCGCAGTAATTGTGCTTTTCCGTCTCCATGACCTCGAGCGTCTCAAAGAGCGTCGCATCGGGTGAGACGGAAATCGGCGGATCAAGATTGATCTCGGACAGGCGGACCCGCGCGTCCTTCATGTAGTAGGGCTTTTCAAAGCCGAAGCGGTCGAGCAGCCATTTCGTCTCTGCATTTAAATGACCGGCGCGCGCGGCGACGGCGCGGACCCCCATGGCCCGCTTGAAGAAGGCGTATGCAATCGATGAGGCGATGGAATCGCTGTCGGGATGCTTGTGACCTGTGACATAGACAATATCTTTATAGGGCATATGTTCAGTTCCTCATGTGTAATCTGTGTATGTAATAGATATTTTTCATTCTACCACGAAAATAGAGGGGCGGGCAGGAAACATGCCGGTTATCGGGCAGGAGCGGCAGCGGATTCAGCATCCCGGGCCCGGAATGCTGCGTGTTCCTTGCTGTGGGCAAAAAAAGGCTCCCCGCAGGAAGGGAAAAATGCGGGGAGCCATGAAAGGGGGCGATGTGAATCAGTCGTCGAGCTCAGCGAGCATGCCGCGAAGGATATCGCAGGATGCTGCGAACTTTGCCTGCTCCTGATCGTTGAGCGTCAGGGTAAGCGTGCGGACGACACCGTTTGCGCCGATGATGGACGGAACACCGACATACAGATCCTTCTGGCCATACTCACCCCTGAGGTAAGTGGAGACCGTGTGGATGGAGTACTCGTTGCCCAGGATCGCCTTTGTGAGACGTGTCAGAGCCATGCCGATGCCGTAATATGTTGCTCTCTTAGCCTTGATGATCTTGTAAGCAGCTGTGCGGACCTCTGTCTCGATGTCCTCGAACTTGTCGATCGGATACTTGCCGTTCGACTCGTCGCAGTACTCGAGGATCGGCTTTGTTGCTACATTAGCCTGGCTCCACGGAACGAACTCGGAATCGCCGTGCTCACCGATGACATATGCATGGATGTTGTGCGGATCGACATCGAGGAAGTCGCCGAGCATGTAGCGAAGTCTTGCGGAGTCAAGTGTTGTGCCGGAGCCGACAACCCTGTTCGGATTGATCGGATCCTTGCCGTTAGCCTTTGCCCAGTCATCTGCCAGTCTGCGGACGATTTCCGTCATGACATCGACCGGGTTGGAAGCGATCAGGAAGACACCCTGGAAACCGGAATCAAGAACCGGCTCTACGATGGACTTGAAGACGCCTGTATTGATCTTGAGGAGGTCACGTCTGGACTGACCCGGCTTCTGCGGAACACCCGCGCAGAGCGTAACGACATCTGCGTCGGAGCAGTCGCTGTAATCACCGTGCCAGATCTTCATGTGGCCGTTTGAATACGCGAGCGAATGGTTCAGATCCATTGCCTCGCCCTCTGCCTTCTCCTGAATATAGTCGATCAGAACGAGCTCATCGCAGGTGCCCTGATTGAGCATTGCATACGCATAGCTCATACCGACCATACCACAGCCGACGAGGACGACTTTTTTCTGTTCTTTTCCCATAATGCTTAGACCCTCCTTGAGTTTTATGTGATTGGCGCAGGAATAAAAGCGCCAGGTACATACCTGATTCTATTCTACTTTGACATGTAATCGTTTTCAAGCAAAAAAGACAGGACGAATACCAAAAATATTCGTCCTGTCTTTGGTAAATATTACGGTAGCGGTCAGCGCTCCGTGCCTGAGAGCTGTGCAACTGTCAAAATGAATCAGCGTACGCTGCCCGAGAGTAGTGCAGCTTTTGAAAATGAAAATTCGTCCGTTTTTTTCTGCGTATCTCCGGAGTCTGAATCATCCGGCTCCTCTGCATAGTAGCCGCTCGCCGGGAATCCTGCGTTGACCGGTCCCTTGCCGCTGCCGAGATTAAGACCGGCGGCAATGGCGTCCGTGATATATTCCTTCGCGCGGCTGACAGCCTCCGTGAGCGGAAAGCCCTTTGCGAGGTTGGCTGTGAGCGCGCTGGAGAAGACACTTCCTGTTCCGCGCGTGTTCGTGTTGTTGATGCGCTTTCCGCGGAACCAGTGGAAGGATCCGTTCATATAGAGCAGATCATTTGAGTTTTCGGATGTGCCTTCTATGGAGAGACGGCGGACGATATCCGGCTCTGTAACATCGCCCGTGAATTCGGATGCGTCATTCTGTGAGTGGCCGCCCTTAATCAGGCAGGCACACGGATAGGTGTAGCAGAGACGCTCGGCAGCCCGGATCATATCATATTCGTTGCGAACGTCAAAGCCTGTCAGCATGGCAGCCTCCGCGCAGTTCGGCGTGACAATCGTCGCGAGAGGGAGAAGCTCATTCCGCATGGTGTTGGCGGCGCCGTTCTCAAGAAGCTTCTGGCCGTCGGAAGTGACCATGACCGGATCGAGCACGACATTCTTCGCGTGATAATAGCGGAGCTTTTCGGCGATGGTCGCGATGACCGCTGAGGATGAGACCCATCCGATCTTGACGGCGTCCGGCTGAATATCTGTGAAGACCGCGTCGAGCTGGGCACCGATGATTTCTGGTGTCATTTCCTGAAATGAGAGAAGCTTGCTTGTGTTCATGGCGGTCAGGGAGGTGATGACGCTCGTGGGATAGACGCCGTTCAGTGTCATGACCTTGATATCCGCCTGTACTCCTGTGCTGCCGCAGGGATCGCTTCCTGCAATCGTGAGGGCTGTATGCATGTGTTCCGATTCTCCTTTTTGCGCACTTTGCGCGAATACACTAACTCTAACACAGGTCGTTTTGAAAAAGAATATCAATACTCAATGAAAAAGGAAAAATGGAATCTCTGTATATTAAGAAATGTGCACAAGAAATCGATTGCAATTTTGTTGAAATACTTCAAAGACAGCGGGCTGCCCCTGAGCTGAACATATGCGTCGGTGCGCATTCTCCATCTGAACCTTATTCAAGTGGAGGGGTACATTCCATCACGAGTATTCAAGCGGAGGGGTACACTCCATCATGAGTGTATAGTTTGACTTTACGTATCAAAAGAACTAAGATGAAACAGTTGCAGGGGTGCCTGAAAGGCTGAGAAGCGCGCAGATACTGCGCAAAACCCTTATTACTTGATCCGGACAATACCGGCGGAAGGAGGCAGACTTTGTCTACAATTATGTCAAATATTCTTGTCAAACCGCTTGAGGACGGCAGCTATTCGCTGACCGTGGCGGGCTATGTTCTCATCGGCGTTATCATTTTCGCGGCGCTCGTTCTCGTTGCGCGCATCGGAAATCACGGGCGTAAGACAGGAGCGAAGCAGATTGCATTTTCGGCGGCGGCTATCGCGCTCGCGACAGTTACGTCGATGATCCAGTTCTGGAAAATGCCGATGGGCGGCGGAGTTACGCTGTTTTCCATGCTGTTCATCGTTCTGATCGGCTACTGGTACGGGCCGACGGTCGGCATCTCGGCCGGTATCGCCTACGGACTTCTGCAGTTCGTGCTCGATCCGTATATCGTGAGCCTGCCGCAGGTCCTGTTTGACTATGTATTTGCGTTCGGTGCGCTTGGCATCTCCGGCTTCTTCTCAAAGAAGAAGCACGGTCTTCTGATCGGCTATATCGTGGCCATTACGGGACGGTTCGTGTTCTCATTCCTGTCCGGTGTCATTTTCTTCGGAATTTACGCGAGTGACACACTTGCCCAGTTCGGCATCCATGTCGGGGCCGCGGCCGCACCGTTCGTTTACTCGGCGCTCTATAACGGCGCGTACATCTACGCAGAGGGCGCAATCACGATTGTGCTTCTGTGCATCCCGCCGGTTGCGGCCGCGCTCAGACAGGTGAAGACACAGGCCGTCGCGTGACGGACAGAGTCAAAGACGATTTACAGGAAATGGGGCAGAGCGCTCATACAATATGCGCAAAGCCGCTCTGCCCGCCCACAGCCAGGAACGAGAAGCGTTCCTCGTCTGTGGGCCGAATGATTGCAAATATATAAAAGAGGATCGCCATGGAAGAGAAAAAAAGAGGCGCGTTCATCGCGTTTGAAGGAATTGACGGAAGCGGCAAGGGAACACAGATCCGGCTGCTCAAGAAGCATCTCGAGGAGCTCGGTCTCCCTGTCTTCCGGACAATGGAGCCGAATGACTCTCCCTTTGGCGATCTCATTCACCAGATTATGATCGGCCGCGTGAAGACGACAAATGACGTGATCGCGCCGCTCTTCGTTGCGGACCGTCTCGACCACATTCAGAACGAGACAAATGGCATTCTGAAGTTCCTGAACCAGGGCGTCAACGTCATCAGTGACAGGTACTATTTTTCGTCCTACGCATACCAGAGCGTCGACCTGCCGATGGACTACGTCATTGCGGCCAATGCGCCGTGCGCCGCTCTCCTCCGGCCCGACGCGACAGTCTTTATTGATGTTGATCCGACCGTCACGATGGACCGCATTGAGAAGAACCGCATGACGAAGGAGCTCTTCGAGGAGACGGGCCGCCTCGTCGAGACGAGAAAGCGCTACTTCGAGGCCTTCGAGAAGGAGAAGGACCACGAGAACGTGATCGTCATCAACGGTGACCGCGCGCCGGAGCTCGTCGCGGCGGACATCTGGGAGAAGGTCGAGTCGTTCTTTTAAATCTCAGCCGCGCGCGAAGAGTGCGGCGCCGAGCGCCCCGATCAGATCCGGATACTGCATAATCGTGAGCTTTGCGCCGAGCTTCTTCTCGAGCTCCTTCGCGACGCCCTCATTTCTTGCAACACCGCCCGTCATCATGTACGGGCCCTTGCCCTGCACGCGGCGGACCATGCCGGCTGTCTTCGAGGCGACCGACTTGTCGAGCGCGTGAATAATATCAGCAGTAGCTGTGTTCTCGGCGATGAGAGACACGACCTCCGACTCCGCAAAGACCGTGCAGGTTGAGGAGATCGTCAGGTCCTTCTTCCATGTGAGACCGAGACGGCTCATTTCCTCCATGCTGATCTCCAGCGTATGCGCCATCATTTCAAGAAAGCGTCCCGTGCCGGCCGCGCATTTGTCATTCATGACGAAGTTCATGACATTGCCGTCCTCGTCGAGACAGATGACCTTGCTGTCCTGTCCGCCGATATCGATGATCGTCCGCGCATCCGGGTCTGCGAAATGTGCGCCCCTTGCGTGGCAGGAGATCTCTGTCTTCGTGTCATCCGCAAATGATATAAATTCCCGGCCGTAGCCTGTGGAGATGATCCGCCGGATTCTGTCCGCGCGGTCTCCGAGCTCCTCCTTCAGCTGCGCGAGCCCCTTCTCTGCGGCAAGGCCCGCCTTTGCGCCTGTGCGGAGAATGACCGACGCGACCAGATGGCCGTCCGCATCGATCGCGGCTACATTGGTTGAGGTTGATCCGGAGTCGATGCCGACGTAGATGCCGTCCGCATCGGGTCCCTTATGTTCCCCTGTGTCCTGTTCAGGATATGTTTTTTTCATGACTGTCTCCATATTTTCCGCAAATGCGGCAATTCTCGTGCTGAGCTGTCCCTCGCTCTGTGATGTGTAATCTGACTCAATCTTCAGAATAGGCAGATCGCTGTGCCGTCTGATCTCCGCATACTCGAATGAGTAATAATCGCAGAATTTTACGGAGTGATAGATAATGCCGCGAAGTCCCTTGATGCGCAGAAGTCTCGTCCGGCCGCTCACATCCTCCATGCGCATGCACGGAACCTGGGAGAGCAGCGCCGCCGCGTAGGCACGGATGAGGCCGTCGTCGTCCAGCTTTTCGACATCAGCGGGCGGTTCCGGGAGAGGACGGAGGCCGCCGCACGTGAGGTTTACGAGCGGAAGACGAAGCTCCGCGCGGAGCTTCTGAAACAGCTCGTCCGAGGGACGGGCTCCGAGGACTGCGATGAAGTCCTCATTTTCGTGGAGCAGCTCCTGCCAGGCTTCCGCGTTCTTGCGCCAGGCCTCGATCAGCATTGAGCGGTCGTAGCTGTGGCCGCAGTATGCTGAGTAGCGGCTGATCAGTCGCATGAGCTGCCTTGTGTAGAGATCGATCGCGTAGCCCTGGTTTGTGTGTGGCAGGTCCAGCATCTGGCGGAATGAGAACCTGTCCTCCGGCACAGAGTCAAGAACGCGCCGGATTGAGTCGCAGCAGTTCGTGAGGATGAGCTCGCGTCTGCCTGAACTCTCTTTCTGGACGGCGGAATCAGCGTTGTCCGCATGCGCCATGGCCTGCGTGACAGATTCAGTACTGCCTGCAGGAGCTGCCGTCTGTGTGCCGGAACCTGCACTGTCTGTATGTCCCGCTGTCTGCGGGGCGGATCTGACAGTATCCGGCTCAGGATCGCGCAGCAGATCGAGGATCAGCATCTTCGCGTGGGAGCAGAGATTCTGGTGAATGAGAGGTTCGGACTTCGAGAAGTCCGGCACGTCGTTGTTCGGGGCCTCGAAGCCGGCGCCAAACGCGAGCATGAGCTCAAGCGGCGTATATTTGCAGACATATGTCATAATCGCCATCTCAACGGCCCTCCTTTTCTTTCGCGAGTCCCTCGAGCTGCTCGACGAATGCGTTGCATCTTGTCACGACCTGCTGACCGCCGCCGTTTGCGCGGTCTGCGCCGTCGCCGTCGAGGATCAGGGTCGGCAGCCCGTTCTCTTCAAATACCTGCTTCGCCCGGACGGCGATTCCCTGCGTCTGCTTGCAGCCCCACTGACAGAAAATGAGTGCTCCGTCAGCGTGGAGCTCCCTTGCGAGCTGAAGCGCGCGGTCGATTCTGCGGCTTCCGGGCCCGTTGAAGCTGTCCATGACGAGGCGGCGGGCCATGGATTCATACGGGTGCTCCGGGTCCATGCCGATGAGAGAGCTGCATGCGAAGTCGCAGCCGACGATCTCGACGCGATGATTTTCATTTCCCTGGAAGATGTCCATGACGTCGTCCTGCCAGTTCGGCATCGTGTGCATCCAGAAAATGCGCCGCTCCGTCGTGTGCTTCGGCGCGTGCTTTACGTCCTCAAGAAGAAGCTTTTCATACGTCAGCGCATCCTCCGTGCCGAGATAGAGCTTGTTGCTGATGGCGCCGAGCAGCTCCGGCGTGAATGTCTCCGGAAAATGAACCCCGCTCCGGAGTGAGAGATAATGCCGGTAGAGCTTCATGGATTCATCGGAACGCGCGACGCATTCCTTCAGCTTCTGCTGATCGAGCTTCCTTCCGCAGCATTCCTCCGCTGTCCGCGCAAGTCCCCGCAGCTGTGCGGCGACATAGTCGACCGCCTCCTCATCCGTCTCATACGGGACATCGATGACGACATGAGGCACGCGCCATTTGTCGGCGAGACGGCGGAACGTCAGCTGGTTTGCGTCACAGGCGAGCGTCGTGTTCGCGATCATCATCGGGCGTTTCAGGACACCGGCCTCCGCGCAGCCGAGCAGAAGCTTGTGATAGGAACAGAGCGTGCCGCTCGCGCCCTTCTCCTCGGCGATGTCGATGAATGCCCGCTCCGCCGCTGTGCAGACGACGTACGCAGAGAGGCCCTCCGGGACGCATACGGGAATGCCGAGTGCGTGGAAGATCTCTGAGGGCATAAATATATTGACGATCGCGGAGTCCGACGGGTCCTTCAGGAGCTTTGCCATCAGCTTCGCGGTATATCCCTGCAGAAATTCCCGGGAGGCCAGGCGCTTTTTTGATGGAAAATGGCTGGCCTGCATGCCGACGAGACTGTAGGCCGCCGTCATGAGATCGGCCGCGCGCTGCGGATGCTCCGGGAGCTGGCCGTCTATGATACGGCCGTATGTTTCAACAATCTGATTCATAAGCTGTCTCTCTTTCCAAACCCTGACGGAAATGTCTTATCCGGTCAGGAGTGTTGACCGTCTGCCCGTTTTCGGGTGACGAGTTCATCATAGCACATATGTTCTTGTAACGACAGGGGAAATCTCGCTGCCAAAAGCGATTCTGTAGTTGTGAACGAAAAAGCCAGAGCCGATTCATTGAAATTTCCGATATTGCGTAAAAATGGATTAGTTTTATATACTCACGTCACAAGAAATCGCGGCCGGGTACAAAAAGCCGGCGGACAGGAGGGACTATGTCTATTCAGGAAATTGCCGCTCTGACACTGGCGGGGTGCGCCGTTCTGACCGATCTGAGATATGGGAAAATCAGAAATCCGCTGATTATTGCCGGGTGGATCGCAGGCGTTCTGATTTTCATTATACCGGCGGTCATTTATTTTGTGCACGGGCTTCCGGCGGATGGCGTGAACGAGCTCCTCATGCTGGCGGGAGGAGTTGCGGTGCCGCTTCTTCTGGGTGCAGTTTTGTTCCGTCTGCGTATGCTCGGAGCCGGCGACATCAAGCTTCTGTCGGCGATTGGAGCGATCGTGGGCTGCCCGCAGATTCTGCGTGTCATTGTGTGGAGCATTGTGTTCGGGGCCGCGATCGCGGCGGCGATTCTCATTTTCTGCGGAGGATTTGAATCTGCGGCGGAGCGGATCCGGAGGTTTGCGAGAGAGAGCCTGGCGGCGGGACATCCGGTCGCGTACAGAGACGGAAGTGACAAGTCGGGGGATTTTCATTTTTCGATTCCGGTGCTGATGGCGGTGGCCGTATATGCGATGAGGTAAATGCTCTGTCAGGACGCAGGGCTGGATATGTGGCCCAATGAACGCGAAATGCTCTGCAGGACGTGAGACGGAGGATATGCCGCCTGGCGGCGGACAATTGGGTCAGAGAGAAGAGGGGGATGCGACATGAGAAAGAAGATTCTTGCGCTGTATGACCCGGAGAAGGGGTATGCGGTCCGGTTCATGGAGACCGTGAACCGCAGGAGGTCCGAGCCCTTCGAGGTGCGTGCATTTACGAGGGAAGAGGAGCTGCGCCATTATCTGAGCGAGAATGCCGCCGATGTCGTGCTTCTGTCCGGGATGGACGGGCAGCTTGACTGCGCAGGCTCCGCGGTTGTGATTGCGCTGACAGAGAGGCCGCCGGCCGCCGGGGATGGAGAGACGACTGCTGTGTGCCGCTATCAGTCATCGACGGACATCATGAAAAAGGTGGAGGAAATCTACGGGCGGAAGCGGGGAGCTGTGTCCTCTCTGAGTCGGACGGTGAAAACGGGAACGAAGCTTGTCGGTGTGTACTCACCGATATGCAGGTGCATGAAAACATCATTTGCGGTCGCTCTGGGACAGCTTCTTGCGAGAAAGAAATCTGTCATTTTCTTAAGCTTTGAGACCTGCTCCGGGTTTGAACAGATCCTCCACATGCGGTACGAGGAAGGGCTTGCCGACGCGCTCTTTTATATTAAGGAAAACAAACTGAAGGCTGTGGAGCGGATCCGGCCTCTTCTGAAGCAGATCGGGGACATGAATTTTCTGCCTCCTGCCGGGAGCTTTCATGAGCTCCGGGAGGTCACGGAGGCTGACTGGGAGGCACTCATAGAGGTTATGAAGGACGAATCCGGACACGAGGCGGTCGTCATTGATTTTGCGTATCTCCCGGATATTTATCCGGACATTCTCACACTGTGCGATCGGATTTATATGCCGGTACTGAGCGATTTTGTGTCAGATGCGAAGCTTGCGCAGAATGAGAAGACGCTCTGCGAAGCCTGTGGGGACGAATTCATGGAGAAAATTCTGAAAATACAGATGCGGAACGTGAGTCTGCCTGAGACGGGAGACCGCTGGTTTGAGATGCTGCCGTATTCGCGGCTCGGCTCAGTCGCCGGGGCATGCATAGAGAGGGACGGCCTGTAATTGCGCGGATAATGATCGGAGACGTGCGATCAGTGAGAGACTCGCAGTGGATGACCTGTGATCGCGCGGATGAGATCAGAGATGTGCGATCGGCGAGGGACATGTAGCTGGCGGACTGTGATCGCGCGGATGAGAAGGGGACATCATGCGGATGGAGAGGGAAGAATTCGGAAACACGGGGAATGGGAATATGTCCTCAGGAGTAAGTCCTGTGCGGCAGGAGACTGAGTCCGCAGAATATGAGCGCATCTGCCGGGAGATCAGGCGCGCTCTGACGGACAGGCTCAGGTCGGAGGAGGAGCCGGACGACGATAAGATCCGGGACATTATCAGCGAAATGGTCATGAACCATACGGAGGCGAAGCGGCTGCCTGTCGGATCGAGAGTCGCACTCTCCCGCGAGCTTTTCTGCTCCGTCCGGCGTCTTGATATCCTGCAGGATCTGATCGAGGACAAGACGGTCACGGAAATCATGGTCAACGGACCGGACTGCATTTTCATTGAGCAGTCGGGAAAAATCAGGCTGTGGGACAGGAGATTCTCATCGAGGGAGAAGCTTGAGGATGTCGTGCAGCAGGTGGCGGGCGCGTGCAATCGCGTCATCAATGAGCAGAACCCGATTGTGGACGCAAGGCTTGCAGATGGAAGCCGCGTCAATGCAGTTATCGCGCCGGTCGCGCTGAACGGACCGATTCTCACGATCCGTCAGTTTCCGGAAAGCCCGATTACAATGGATGACCTGACAGAGTACGGAAGCATCACGGACGAGGCGGCTCATTTTCTGAAGGAACTTGTGCAGGCGGGATATTCGATTGTGATCAGCGGCGGAACATCCGCCGGCAAGACAACATTTCTAAATGCCCTGTCCAGCTATATACCGGGCAGTGAGCGCATTATCACGATTGAGGACAACGCGGAGCTTCAGATCCAGGGCATCCAGAACCTCGTGCGCCTTGAGGCGAAGCTGGCGAATTTTGACGAGAACCGGGAGGTCACAATCCGCGATCTCATTAAGAGCGCGCTGCGAATGCGGCCTGACCGGATTATCGTTGGCGAGGTGCGCTCGGGTGAGGCGGTCGATATGCTCACGGCGTTTAATACGGGGCACGACGGAAGTTTGTGCACAATCCACGCTAATTCCTGCGAGGATGCTGTCTCGAGACTGGAGATGTGTGTCCTGATGGGACTCGATCTGCCGCTTCCGGCGATCCGGCGGCAGATTGCCTCGGGTGTGGACATTATTATTCAGCTCGGCCGCCTGAGAGACCGGTCGCGTCGTGTCCTTGAGATTTCGGAGGTGGACGGGATGGAGAACGGAGAGGTGAGACTGCATCCGCTCTATCTCTGGGACGATGAGGCGCAGATACTGAGGAAGATGGGAGAGCTGAAGCACCGACGGAAGCTGGTCCGGAGCGGGCTTACGGACGGGCAGGAAGTGCGATAAGCCGGGCTATTCACGACCGCCGGGAATATCTGAGAAGGATTTATGGATGGACAGAAGAAGTGATAAGCCGGGCTATTCACGACCGCCGGGAATATCTGAGAGGATTTATGGGCGGATAGGAAGAATGATGGGAGATTGGCCATGTATGAAATGGGAAAGACAGCAGGTTTTGTCCGATCAGGTGGAAAAAGATCTGCCCGAGCGGACATGAAACAGGAGAACCATGACCTTACGGATTACAGGGTCTATCGGTTTGGCACCGGCGAAGCCTTCCTGGTTCTCATGGGAGGGATTGCCGCGCTGCTGGCAATTTCGTGGCTCTTTTATGACACGTGGATAGCCGCGGCGATCCTGTCGCCGCTTCTCATTTTCTGGATGAAGCGGGTGCGGCTCTACCGCTGCGAGAAAAGAAAGGAAAAGCTGAACCTTGAATTCCGGGAGGCGCTGAATTCCCTGTCCGTCTCGGTGCGGGCCGGGATGTCTGTGGAAAATGCAGTCGCTGAGACGGAGAAGTCTTTAAGGCTCGTCCTCGGGGAAAATTCCTGCATGGACCGCGAATTCAGCTATCTGGTGAGCCAGATCGGAGTCCGTGTGCCGGTTGAGAAGCTGTTTCTCGATTTCGGGCGCAGGTCCGGTGTGGAGGACATCGAGAATTTTGCGGCGGTCTTTGCGACAGCAAAGCGCTTCGGAGGAAGCATGACGAGGGTGATTGTCAGCACGGCGGAATCGATTGAGGAGAGAATCGAGGTTCGCAGGGAAATTGAGACGGTGCTCGCGTCGAAGAAAATGGAGCAGAGAATCATGGCCCTTATGCCGTGCGGCATTATTCTGTATATGCGCGTCGCATCGGCCGGCTTTCTGGACGTTCTGTACGGCTCCGCGTTCGGGGCTCTGGTGATGAGCGTCTGTCTTGCAATGTACGCGACAGCGGTTGTCTGGGGCATGAAAATCGTGGATATCAGAGTGTAAGGAGTAAAACATGGTCCGGTATATCCCATACTTAATAGTTCTTGCGCTGTTCGGCGTTCTCTTTCTGCGCTCGAGAGGCCTGTTCCAGGCCTCGGCTGCATTTCTGCTCCGTAAATTTCCGAAAATGCGGAAAATGGCGGGCCAGGAGTCACTGTCGCGCGCGCTGATGATTGTATGTATCGCAGATCTGCTGGCGATCCTTGCGGTCTGGAACGCGGCATCCTCCGACACGGCGGCGAAGGGGTATATCCGGCGCGGCAGCTATGGGAGTGTGCAGGAGGAGAGGACGCTTACCTTTGAGATCGACGGAAGCACGCACAGCCTGACCGTGCCGGTTGATGCCCGGAAAATGACGGAAGCTCAGGTCAGGGAGCTCCTTCAGAACACGGCGGACAGCCTGAAGACACAGGTATTCGGGGATATGAAGCTGAGCCATACAGACCGCGATCTTACATTTCCGGAGTCACTGGCGGACGGACTTGTCAGCGCGAGCTGGGTCACGGACAAGCCGGATATGATCGACTGGGACGGAAAGCTGGGAGATGATATTCCGGAGAGCGGTTGCCTCGTTACACTGACGGTGACACTCGGCTGTGAGTCACAGACCCTGGAAAAGGAGTTTTCCGTGACTGCGTACCCGAAGGCTGGAACAGACGAGGAGGTGCTGCAGCGCCTCGCACTCCGGGAGATCAGACGGACCAATACGGCGGAGGCGGAGGACATCCGTCTTCCTTCGGCCATTGACGGAAAGAAGGTCAGCTGGTCGTCGGTGGATGCGGGACAAGGCCTTACGCTGCTTCTTATGGGTATCATGATTGCTGTCTTCTACCTGTACTCAAGAATCCGTCTGAAGGAGCTGGCTGCATCAAAGCGGAGAGAGGACATGATGACGGACTATCCGCATCTGATCAACAGACTTGTTCTTTTAAACGCGGCGGGACTCAGCATGCGGAAAAGCTTCGCGCAGGTTAAGTGTGATTACGAGGATTCCTTGCGGCGCGGAGAACCCGAGCGGCCGGGATATGAGGAGATCGTCAGGGCCTGCCGGGAGATGGAGCACGGTGTGCCGGAGCGGCAGGCCTATCTCAATATAGGGCAGAGGACACCGCTCCCGGAGTACAAGACATTTTCTACGCTGCTTGTCCAGAACCTGATGAAGGGAGGTGACGGAATGGCGCGGCTCTTCCGGAAGGAGGCCGACCGCGCCTTTGAGGAGAGAAAAAAGAGAGCGAAGATTATGGGAGAAGAGGCAGGGACAAAGCTTCTTATGCCGATGATTCTTCTGCTGCTGGTCGTCATAGTCATCCTGATGGTGCCGGCGCTGCTGGCGTTCTTCTGAGAGGATGCAGCGCCGGAGCATCCGCACGCGCAAGCGCGGCGTCTGCCCGGCGCTGCGCAGGGGCTTATACAAAGCATTTGCTTTCCTGTTGGGAAGTGTTATGATGTACATCGGCGGTAAGTGCCTGCCTCGTTTTGAGGCAGGGCTTGCCGTGCTGTAGACTTCAGACATTTTTTAAGAGGGAAGGTTGTATGAACATCATTATAGCGGGTGACGGCAAGGTCGGATCCATGCTCACAAAGGCTCTGTCCGGTGAAGGACATGATCTGACACTGATTGACTGCAATCCGGCGGCACTGGAGAGCACAATCGAGAGATATGACGTCATGTCGGTTCAGGGAAACTGCGCATCTATGGAAGTGCTCAGAAATGCGGGCGTACAGTCTGCAGATCTGCTTATTACTGCGACAGGGAAGGATGAGGTCAATCTGCTGACCTGCCTTACGGCCCACGGAATGAATCCGAATTTGCATACAATCGCGAGAATCCGTACGCCGGACTATGTAGAGACAGCCTACGCAATGCGCCGACAGTTTGCGCTTTCGCTCACGGTCAATCCGGAGCGGCAGACCGCGCGTGAGATTGACCGGCTGCTCAGGTACCCGGGGTTCCTCAAGCGCGACAAGTTCGCAAATGGAATGATCGAAATCGTTGAGCTCCGCGTGGACGGAAAGAGCCCGCTCAGAGACCAGCCTTTGTACCAGATGTCATCGGTTACAAAGTGCCAGGTTCTCGTCTGTGCTGTCGTCCGTGACGGAAAGACAACCATTCCGTCCGGTGATTTCATTCTGCGCGAGGGTGACAGAATCTTTGTCACGGCATCGGCCAATAACCTGACAGTGCTTCTCAACAGTATCGGTCTGATCACGACAAAGGTCCGCAATGTCATTATCGCGGGCGGCGGCCGGATTGCATTTTATCTGACGACGCTTCTTCTCAGGGAGGGCATCTCCGTCAAGATCATCGAGCAGGACAGGGATCGCTGTGAGGAGCTTGCAGAGAAGCTCGATGGAGCGACCATCGTGCAGGGTGATATTTCCAAGCAGAGCGTCCTTGAGAGTGAGCACATTGAGGATGCTGACGCGATCGTTGCGCTGACAGGTCTTGATGAGCTGAATGTGATCCTGTCCATTTACGCGAATCACATGAAGGTTCCGCAGGTCATCACGAAGCTCGGCCGTGGTGAGAACATGGAGCTCCTCGAGAAGCTTCCGATCGGCAGTGTCGTGAGCCCGAAGGAGCTGTGCTTCAATACGATTATTCGCTACGTGCGCGCCATGAAGGACTCGGCGGGAGCCGCTGTCACGGTTCATTCGATCGCGGACGGACAGGCGGAGGCCATCGAGTTTATTGTCGATCAGGATACGAAGCATTGCGGCGAGAAGCTCAGAAACATTCATCTCAAAAAAAATGTACTGCTCGCGTCGATTACACATGGGCGCCAGATTGAGTTCCCGAACGGTGAATCTGTATTCAATCCGGGCGACAGAATTGTTGTCGTGTCGGGTGAAAAATTCCCGATCCAGCAGCTCAATGACATTTTTCAGGATTGACAGGGAGTGAAAAAGATCAATGAATTATAAAATGATGATTCGTATTCACGCCTGGCTTCTGATTCTGGAAGTGGCATTCATGGTCCCTGCGCTTGTGATTTCCATGTACACGGTTGATATGCCGGCTGTCAGGGGCTTTGTCTGGACAATGGTGATCGCACTTGGCATCTCCGCGCTGATGTTTCTTCTGACAAGGCATGCGGAGCACAAGTTTTACGCGCGTGAGGGTATGGTCACGACCGGCATGGCGTGGATTACGCTCAGTCTCATCGGATGCCTTCCGTTCTTTATTTCCGGAAGGATACCGAATTACATTGACGCATTTTTTGAAATTGTCTCGGGTTTCACGACAACCGGTGCATCCATCTGCCCGGATGTAGAGGCTCTCGGCAAGGGTATCCTCTACTGGAGGTCCTTCAGTCACTGGGTCGGCGGCATGGGTATCCTGGTATTTTATCTCGCGATTGCCCCGGCCGACGGGAAGAACGACGGCTCAACACTGCACATTCTGAGAGCGGAGAGCCCGGGTCCGTCTGTCAACAAGATGGTCCCGCGTATGCGCGATACGGCTTCGATTCTTTATAAGCTGTACATTGTGCTGACGGTTCTTGATATCATTTTCCTGCTGATCGGGAGAATGCCGGTATTCGATGCGTTCTGCATCGCATACGGAACAGCCGGAACCGGAGGATTTTCAGTCCTGAATTCCGGATGCGCGACGTACACGCCGTTTGCGCAGAATGTGACGACCGTGTTCATGCTGCCGTTCGGCGTCAACTTCAGTCTGTACTATCTGATTGTGCTGAAGCACGTCTCACAGGCGCTTCATGACGAGGAGCTGAGACTGTATCTGGCTATCGTGTTTATCAGCATCGCGCTGATCGCTATCAACATCTTCGGAAAGACGGCTGATACGACGAGCCTTGAGCCGACAATCCGTCATTCCGCATTCCAGGTCGCGTCGATCATCACAACGACCGGCTATTCGACTGTGGACTTCGACCAATGGCCGAACTTCTCGAAGGCGATCCTGATCTGCCTGATGTTCGTCGGCGCGTGCGCCGGCAGTACGGGCGGCGGTATCAAGGTGTCCCGTGTGCTTCTGCTCTGGAGAAATCTCCGCAGAACCATGCACGGCATCTTCCATCCGAATGAAGTCCGCGTCGTGAAGATGAACGGCTCCCGGGTGGACGAGCAGACACTGAAAAATGTGAGCGGCTATCTGGCGGCCTATGTATTTATCGTCATTATCACGTTCCTGATCATCTCGGCGGATCCGGGCAATTTTGACCTGACGACGAATTTTTCCGCCGTCATGGCGACATTTAATAATATCGGACCGGGCCTCGGCAAGGTCGGACCGACATGCAACTTCTCAATTTATGACAATCTCTCGACGTTTGTGCTCAGCATCGCAATGCTGCTCGGACGTCTCGAGATCTTCCCGATCCTTGCGATCATGTCTCCGAGCACCTATAAGAGAGGCTGATGATCGCAGACACTGTATGAGAATGCTTTGCCGCATGCGGAGGATACCGTCCCGGGATCAGCTCCGGCAGCGGCACAGTGTGTGCCCTGCAGCATGTGAGGAATGGCTCTATTTGACGTTTTGCCATAAACAGGCTATGATTTTTTGTATAGTTTGGAAATTGGAAACGTTTGCGGGAGCATATTTCAGAGAGTATACTGTTTAATGAATTATATTGTATTTGATCTTGAGTGGAACCAGTGCCCGACCGGCAAGCTGAATGAAAATGAAAAGCTGCCGTTCGAGATTATTGAGATCGGCGCGGTCAAGTTAAATGAAGAAAAGAAATATCTGGACTCGTTCCGGTCGCTGGTCAAGCCGAAGGTCTACAAGAGACTTCACTTTCAGACACAGAAGGTGATCGGTCTCACCATGGAGGATCTGAACCGGGACGGTATTCCGTTCGAGCAGGCCGCGGAGAAATTCCTGGCCTGGTGCGGAGACGAGCCGCGGTTCTGCACATGGGGCACACTGGATCTGATGGAGCTGCAGAGAAATCTGGCATTTTACGGGATGATCGACAGGCTGAAGGGCCCGATCTTCTACGAGGATGTCCAGAAGCTGTTCGCGATCTGCTATGAGACGCGAAGAGACCGCCGGGCGCTTTCATACGCGGTCGAATATCTGCATCTGCCGGAGGACGGGGCCTTTCATTTCGCAAAGGAAGACGCCGCCTACACGGCGCGGGTGCTGCAGACGATACCGGACGATATCATCCGGGAAAATTATTCCATCGACTGCTGGCAGAACCCGAAAAGCCGCGGAGAAGAGATCCATATTCACTACGCAACCTATGATAAATACATTTCGCGCGAGTTTGACACGAAGGAGGATTTGATGTCCGACCCGGATGTGCGGAGCGTGAGGTGCTTTATCTGTCACAGAAATGTCCGGAGAGTCATCCGCTGGTTTGCGGATGGCAGCAAGAATTACCTGGCAGTCGGATATTGTCCCGAGCATGGCTTTGTCAAATGCAAGGTCAGGGCCAAGGAATCCGAGGACGGACACTTTTATGCAGTCAAAACAACAAAAATGATTTCCGAAGAGGACATGGAGAAGATCAGAGGAAAGCAGATCTTCCACAGAATCCGGCGGCAGAGAAAGGCAGCGGAGCGCGAGAAAGCCGCGTCCCGGTCGCGGCTTTTTGAGAGCGGAGAATATAACTCCGAATCGTGACGGTCTGGCGCCCTCTCGGAAAACGGGAGGAAAACGTATCGTTGAAAACAAGAAATGCAATTGTCAGGAGTCTGCTGACAGGGGCTTTGATCTGCGGCATGACACTGTCTCCGATAGCGGGAAGTGTCAGTGCGTACGCAGATGATCCTGCTGCCAGCAACGATACGACGGGAAGTCTGGTATCTTCACCGGAGACGGACTCCGCGACATCATCCAATGCAGAATCTGAAGCAGCATCAACAGCATCCGGCACTGATTCCGGCACATCGTCGTCTGCAGAATCCAATCCGGCAGCTCCGGATTCCGGCACATCCGATACAGACTCCGGCACATCGTCCGATACAGATTCAGACGTGACGCCGACAGCTGCACCGACAGCTGCACCGACAGCGACACCGGCGCCGACAGCAACGCCTGCACCAACGGCAACCCCTGCACCGACAGCAACTCCTGCACCGACAGCGACACCGGCACCGACGGCGACGCCCGCTCCGGATGCCACGCAGCAGAATGGCGGCGGCACGACCGTGCGTCCTTCACAGACGGTCATTGTCTCCAGAACACAGTCAATCATTTCAGAACTGAATAAGAAGCGCGCGGCACTTCTCGAAGGGTTCACAAAAATCGCGAAGGTCTATGCAGTCGGCCCTGAGAAGTCCTCACTGACAATTTATGAGGATAAGAATACATCGAGCCGCACGATCGGCACACTTCCGCAGAACGGTCTCTGCTTCATCATTGAGCCGGACAGTGGCGACGGCTGGGCTTACATTGAGTCCGGCGATGTCCGCGGCTTTGTCAAGACTCCTCTTTTAAGAACAGGAACTGAGGCTGAGGACATTGTGACGAAGACGGGCGAGGCGAAAATGAAGACCGCGACCGCGAAGATCAGCGCATTTAACAACAAGGCATATCGCTACAGTCTGAAGACGGTCCGCAACGTCGAGGATGCGAAGAACATTGCGTCGGTCAGTGGATCGACCCGTGAGCAGATTGTCAACTACGCGCTGAACTACCTCGGAAAGCCGTATGTCTGGGGCGGCGAGTCTCTTGATAACGGGACAGACTGCTCGGGATTTACAATGTGCATTTACGCAAACTTCGGCATCACGCTTCCGCATTCGTCTGCGGCGCAGGCAAACTGCGGGACTGCGATCAATCCGGCGGACGCGCAGCCGGGCGATTTGCTGTTCTACGCCGATAACGGTCAGATTTACCATGTGCTGATGTATATCGGCAGCGGACAGGCAATCAATGCGTCCTCGTCGACGACAGGCGTCATCATTTCCAACGTGGACTACAGCAAGGTCACGAAGGCAGTGTCCCTCGTCACGGATGAAACCGAGGCGAACAGCTCGATTTATTCGACGACGACACAGGCGGCTGATCTGCAGGAGACAGGCAAGAAGGCCGCGGCCGGTGATGAGAACGCCCGCAAGGAGATTATCGATGCGCTCCTCACCTCGTCGAGCAAGGAATGGGTCGATTACGGCTACTGCCGTTCGGTCCTGATTGCGCAGGTCATTGAGGATACAGACTGGCTTTCATTTTCAGATGAAGGAAACGGCGGGATCGCGGCGGCGGACAACAATGTCCTCAATATGAAGTCCGATCTCGACAATAATTCCTGGTCGAGCCCGTGGACAGGCCAGACAGCGGCGCGCTACATCGCGGAGCTGAACAGCAAGGGCCAGGCAGTCTTTGAAAATGAGCAGACCAGAACCTATTTTGATATTGAAAACTGCATGGAGGATTACGCGGCATACCGGATCGCACAGGACGACAGCCTTGTCGGCGTGACCGATGTCGATGAAATCATCGCGAAGGGCTTCAAGGGCTTTGAGTCAAGCTCGACGTACACAGACGACCTGAAGAGCATTATCAAGACCTACGATCTCACGCAGTATGACTCCGTGAGCGTCGCTGGTACACAGGGTGAGATGCTCGTCAATTCCGAGATCACTTCAGGAAATGCAGACTCCTCCAGCTATTCGCAGAGTCAGCTCGAGCTCATCTGGGCGATCGTCGGACAGGAGGACAGCGGCAGCTATGAAGGCGCGCTCGCAGTCATTACATCCGCGATGAACCGCGCGGACCAGAACTACGGCGGCTATGGCAAGAACGCGCTGGCGCAGCTGACAGCTCCGGGCCAGTATTGCTACAGCCCGAGTGTATCAGATCCGTCCTACTACCAGGCGAGACTCGGCGGCAACGTCGCCGATTACGTCAAGCAGGCCGTGAGCGACTGCCTGACGAAGGGATACAGAAATCACAGCTACCTGAACTTCAGGAGCAGGAATTCGACAGGACACTCCATCCTGATCGGGGGAAATTGGTATTACTAAATCAATATGATGACAGGAATAAGCCGGCGGGACATCCCGCCGGCTTATCTTATACCCGGCAGTAGCGCTTTCGCCCCAATCAAGCCAAAAAACGCTACAGCAGTAGCGCGCAAGAGCAAGATTGGGTCTTCAAGCCCTACAGCCCCTCCCTGCAATCGATTTCACACCCGGATATCCCCGAAAACCTTGACATTACCTGCCATAGAAAAGTACAATTAATCACTATGACAGGGATATCCTGCCCATCGCGCGGACGTTCGCCTGAACCACAGGGCCCGATTGCTGACTTAAGCGGCAGGAAGGCATGGATGATTGGCTCACAACCTATCCGCACGAACTATACCATGATTCAGCAGCGACGAGAAAGCTGCAGAAGGGGAAACAGATGCTTTATAAAAAGGTTGACACCAACATGAATTTCGTTGACCGTGAAAAAGAAACGGTCAAATTCTGGAATGAAAACAAGATCTTCCAGAAGAGCGTCAAGGAAAATGAAGGACACCCTCTCTACATGTTCTATGACGGTCCGCCGACGGCAAACGGCAAACCGCACATCGGTCATGTCCTGACGCGTGTCATCAAGGACACGATCCCGAGATACCACACCATGAAGGGTGAGTGCGTTCCGAGAAAGGCAGGATGGGACACACACGGCCTCCCGGTCGAGATCGAAGTCGAGAAGAAGCTCGGTTTCAAGCACAAGGAAGATATTGAAAAATACGGCGTCGAGCCGTTCATCAAGCAGTGCAAGGAATCCGTGTGGAAGTACGAGGGCATGTGGAGAGAATTCTCCGATGTCGTCGGCTTCTGGGCGGACATGGACCATCCGTACGTCACCTATCACAACGACTACATCGAGTCCGAGTGGTGGGCACTGCAGCAGATCTACAACAAGGGACTCCTCTATGAGGGCTACAAGATTGTCCCGTACTGCCCGCGCTGCGGCACCCCGCTCTCAAGCCACGAGGTCGCACAGGGCTACAAGACAGTCAAGGAGAGATCCGCAATCGTCCGTTTCCAGACGAAGGATGACCCGGATGTCTACTTTCTCGCATGGACCACAACACCGTGGACACTTCCGTCCAATACCGCACTCTGCGTAAACCCAGAGGATGACTACGTTAAGGTCAAGGCGAAGGACGGCTACACATACATCATGGCGGCCGCACTCGTGGAGAAGGTTCTCGGCGAGGACGCAGAAGTCCTTGAGCACTACAAGGGCAAGGACCTCGAGTACAAGGAATATGTGCCGCTCTATGACTGCGCGAGAGAAGCAGCAGAAAAGCAGCACAAGAAGGCCTTCTACGTCATGTGCGATGACTATGTCACCATGACAGACGGTACCGGCATCGTCCATATCGCCCCGGCATTCGGTGAGGATGATGCGAGAATCGGAAGAAAATACGACCTCCCGCTCATCAAGTTCGTCGATGAAAACGGCAAGATGACGAAGGAGACACCGTTCGCGGGCATGCGCGCGAAGCCGTCAGAGAAGGAAATCAAGGAAGAAGGCGCGATCAGCGCAGATCCGGAAGTCCTGAAGGACCTCGCCGCGAAGAACATGCTGTTCGCAGCGCCGAAGTTCGAGCATGACTATCCGTACTGCTGGAGATGCGATACACCGCTTCTCTACTACGCGAGAGAATCCTGGTTCATCAAGATGACGGCAGTCCGTGACCGCCTCATTGAAAATAATAAGAAGATCAACTGGATCCCGAAGTCCCTCGGCGAGAGACGGTTCGGTGACTGGCTTGAGAATGTCCAGGACTGGGCGCTCTCGAGAAACAGATACTGGGGCACACCGCTCAACATCTGGACATGCCCGGACTGCGGTGAGAAGATGTCCATCGGCTCCATCGCAGAGCTGAAGGAGAAGGGCGACAACGTCCCGGACGACATCGAGCTGCATAAGCCGTATGTCGACAAGATCACAATCAAGTGCCCGAAGTGCGGCGGAACGATGCACCGCGTACCGGAGGTCATCGACTGCTGGTTCGACTCAGGCTCCATGCCGTTTGCGCAGCTCCACTATCCGTTTGAGAATCAGGAGCTGTTCAAGAAAGAGTTCCCGGCGTCGTTCATTTCCGAGGCTGTCGATCAGACACGCGGCTGGTTCTACTCGCTGCACGCGATCGCGACGCTCCTCTTCGACTCACCGGCATTCAAGAACTGCATCATCATGGGCCTCGTCCAGGATGAGAACGGTCAGAAGATGTCGAAGTCCAAGGGAAATGCCGTCGACCCGATGGAGGCACTGAACAAATACGGCGCGGACGCGATCCGGTGGTATTTCACCGTCTCATCGGCTCCGTGGCTGCCGAGCCGCTTCTACGGCAAGGCTGTACAGGAAGGCCAGCGCAAGTTCCTCGGCACACTGTGGAACACCTACGCATTCTACGTTCTGTACGCGAACATTGACAATTTTGACGCGACAAAGCATAAGCTCGAGTACGACAAGCTGTCCGTCATGGACAAGTGGATCCTCTCGCGCCTGAACAGCACGATCAAGGAAGTCGATTCGGATTACGGCAACTATAAGGTCACAGAGGCCGGCAAGGCGATGCAGCAGTTCGTCGACGACATGTCCAACTGGTACGTCCGCAGAAGCCGCTCGAGATTCTGGGCATCCGGCATGGAGCAGGACAAGATCAACGCCTATGAGACGCTCTACACCTGCCTCGTGACACTGTGCAAGCTCGCGGCGCCGACGATTCCGTTCATGACAGAGGAAATCTATCAGAACCTCGTCCGCTCGATCGACAAGGACGCGCCGGAGTCAATTCATCTGTGCAGCTATCCGGTTGCGGATGACAGCATGGTCGACAAGAAGCTCGAGGAGAACATGGACCACCTGCTCAAGGTCGTCGTCCTCGGCCGCGCAGTCCGCAACGCGAGCGGCATCAAGAACCGCCAGCCGATCGGAAAGATGTACATCAACGCGCCGTTTGAGATCCCGGAATATTACCAGGAGATCATCCTCGACGAGCTGAACGTCAAGAGTCTGGAAATGAAGGACGACCTGAGCCAGTATTCAGGCTGCACGATCAAGCCGAATTTCGCGGCGATCGGCAAGAACTTCCCGAAGGACATGAAGGGCGCGGTCATCAAGGCCGTGAACCAGCTCGATGCGGACAAGGCCGCAAAGGAGCTGAAGTCGAAGGGCACTGTCACAGTCACGCTTAACGGCGAAGAGACAGAGCTTCCGGAGGAGGACCTTCTCGTCGAGATCAAGCAGGTCGAGGGCTTCGAGGCGCTGTCCGACAACGGCATCACCGTCGTCATGGACAAGCATCTCACACCGGAGCTCATTGAGGAAGGCTTCGTGAGAGAGCTCATTTCCAAGATCCAGACGATGCGCAAGGAGGCCGGCTTCGAGGTCATGGACCGCATCAAGGTCTACGCGAACGGAAATGAGAAGATCCGCGACATCCTCGCGGCAAATAAGGCCCAGATCATGCACGACGTCCTCGCTGATGACATCATCTACGGCGAGACGAAGGGCTACACGAAGGACTGGAAGATCAACTCCGAGGCAGTCACGCTCGGTGTCGAGAAGCAGTAAATTCATGAGGAGCTGAAGTCCGACCCGGAGGGCAATCCCCGGTTGGAGGACAGCAGATTATAAGAAGCTGAAACCCGGTCCGGGGAGCATGCCTCTCCGGCCGGGGTGCAGTGATATATGAGGAAGCCCGGATCCGGCGCATCAGTGCCGGCTGCGGGGAAATGTGACACACCAAGGAGGTAATAAAAAGGTGGCTACATTAGGGACAACACATGCGTTTGACAAGGAGAAGTTCATTGCAGACGTCAAGGAAAATGTCAGAAAGATGTATCGTCTCGACATTGAGGAAGCATCACAGCAGCAGATCTTCCAGGCAGTGTCGGACGTCATCGAGGACACGATCATCGACGAGTGGATGGACTCCTGCAAGGCGTTCAACGAGCAGAAGACCAAGATCGTCTACTATCTTTCTATGGAGTTCCTGATCGGCCGCGCGCTCGGCAACAACCTGCTGAACCTCGGCGAGTACGATGGCGTCAAGGAAGCGCTCGAAGAGCTTGGCCTCGACATCAACGCGATCGAAGATCAGGAGCCGGATCCGGCGCTTGGCAACGGCGGTCTCGGCCGTCTCGCGGCATGCTTTATGGATTCGCTTGCAACCGGCGGCTACCACGCGTATGGCTGCGGCATCCGCTACCACTACGGCATGTTCCGCCAGAAGATCGTCAACGGCTTCCAGAAGGAAGTACCGGACAACTGGCTGAAGCACTTCTATCCGTTCGAGCTGAAGCGCCCGGAGCACGCGAAGGAAGTCCGTTTCGGCGGCAACACGCGCATCGAGTACGATCAGGCGACAGGCCAGACGCACTACATTTACGAGAACTATTCGTCCGTCCGCGCCGTTCCGTATGATATCCCGGTCGTCGGCTACAAGAACCACGTCGTCGATACGCTGAGAATCTGGGACGCGGAGGCCATCAACGACTTCGAGCTGTCCTCATTTGACAGAGGAGAGTACGACAAGGCCGTCGAGCAGGACAACCTCGCGCGCACGATCACGGAAGTTCTGTACCCGAATGATAACCACATGGCAGGCAAGGAGCTCAGACTGAAGCAGCAGTACTTCTTCATCTCCGCGTCTGTCCAGACCGCTCTTGAGAAGCAGCTGGAGCTGTACGGCACACTCGACTCCCTTCCGGAGCATGCGGCTTTCCAGCTCAACGATACACACCCGACCGTCGCGATCCCGGAGCTTATGCGTCTCCTCATGGACGTCTACGGCTATGGCTGGGACCAGGCGTGGGACATCACGACACGCTCCTGCGCGTACACGAACCACACAATCATGGCAGAGGCTCTCGAGAAATGGCCGATCGACCTCTTCTCCCGCCTGCTTCCGCGTATTTACCAGATTGTCGAGGAGATCAACCGCCGCTTCCTGAACGAGATCCAGGCGAAGTATCCGGGCAACAACGACAAGATCAAGAACATGGCGATCATTTACGACGGCCAGGTCCGCATGGCGTACCTCGCCATCGTCGGCGGCCACAGCGTCAACGGCGTCGCGGAGCTTCATACGGAGATCCTGAAGAAGGACGTCCTGAAGGATTTCTACGAGATGATGCCGCAGAAATTCAACAACAAGACAAATGGTATCACGCAGAGACGTTTCCTGCTTGTTAACTTCCAGTGATTCGTGCAACTAAACGTTAAAAATGAATCATAGAAATCGCTGAAAACCTTGAAAATACTGGATTTACCCGCATTTTCTACTTGCGGAAATGCGGGCTTTTTGATATACT